>NZ_JASKLW010000005.1:0-421372 GCF_030125565.1 Arthrobacter sp. zg-Y1143
TTCCATACACCTTGTGTGTGAGAGGCCCCCAGCCAGACCACTGGGTTGATAGGCCGGATGTGGAAGCGGGGACTAAAGACCCGTGAAGCTGACCGGTACTAATAGGCCGATAACTTACACCACATCAACACCTGGGGAAACACGACTTCAAACGGTTTCCCAATGTAGAGGGTGTTGTGATCATGCTGCTTGCGTCCACTATGTGGTTCCCGGACAACAACCCGTGAGGGTTGTTCCCCTGGGAACGAATGAACACTATATTTGAATATTTGCTTACGTCTGTTTGATGTTCGTGACCATTGTTTTCCCCACGCACACTGTTTTTGGGTGTGTGGTGCGGGTGGAAGGGTTACGGCGGTCATAGCGTGGGGGAAACGCCCGGTCCCATTCCGAACCCGGAAGCTAAGACCCACAGCGCCGATGGTACTGCATCCGGGAGGGTGTGGGAGAGTAGGTCACCGCCGGACAAATTGTGGGGTGAGGCCCGTACCAGTGTTGGTACGGGCCTCACCTGTTTAACCCGCCAACCTTTAACTAGACGATCGATCCAAACTGCCAGCCGGCAGGCCCGGGGTGGCGAGGGTCACCCTGATCCGGCCGTGCATACACGCCTGTGAATCGGTAGGTGGGGCCTGCCTGCACTAGAATTAGCTCAGGCGTTGAACGCCTCCCATAACTTTTACATCTCCATTACAGGTACATAGTGACGAGCGACTGCAGTAAATTCCGTTGGTCGGCTCACGACGAGAGGAACTAGCCAGCATGTCAGAGCAGAACAACAGGGACCAGGATCGTAGCGGCGCACCGCGCCGGGATTCCCAGGGCCGCCCCGCCACGAATGACCGCAATGCCCCCAAACGCTGGGAAGACCGCAAGCCTGCCGGCCAGCGCAGCGGTTCGAACGAGCGTAAGCCGTTCTCGCGTGATGATCGTCCGCAGCGTGACAGCCGTCCTGCCCGTGATGGTGAGCGTAAGCCGTTTAGCCGTGATGATCGTCCGGCCCGTGATGGTGAGCGTCGCTCCTTCGGTGACCGCGGTGCTTCCGCTGGTCGTAAGCCGTTCTCGCGTGATGATCGTCCGCAGCGTGACAGCCGTCCTGCCCGTGACGGTGAGCGTAAGCCGTTTAGCCGTGATGACCGTCCTGCCCGTGATGGGGAGCGCAAGCAGTTCGGTGAGCGTAAGCCGTTCTCTCGTGATGATCGTCCGCAGCGTGACAGCCGTCCGCCCCGTGACGGTGAGCGCAAGCCGTTTAGCCGTGATGACCGTCCTGCCCGTGACGGTGAGCGCAAGCAGTTCGGTGAGCGTAAGCCGTTCTCTCGTGATGATCGTCCCCAGCGTGATGGGGAGCGTCGCTCCTTCGGTGACCGCGGTGCTTCCGCCGGCCGTAAGCCGTTCTCTCGTGATGAGCGTCCGCAGCGTGATAGCCGTCCGGCCCGTGATGGTGAGCGTAAGCCGTTCTCTCGTGACAGCCGTCCGCACCGTGATGGTGAGCGCAAGCAGTTCGGTGAGCGTAAGCCGTTTAGCCGTGATGATCGTCCGCAGCGCGATAGCCGTCCGCCCCGTGGCGACCGCCCGGCACAGCGCTCGGAGCGCCCGTCCTTCAGCCGCGACGAAGCCCCGGCAGCACCGCGGCCCCGCAATGCGAAGGACCTGCGCAGCGCCAACCGTCCCGACCGTGAGCGGTCCCCGGAAATCGACGAGGACGTCACCGGCCAGGAACTGGACAAGGTAACCCGTGCCCAGCTGCGCAACCTCGAAGAGGTCAACGGCGAGTGGGTCTCCAAGCACCTGGTCATGGCCGGGCGCCTGATCGACGACGAGCCGGAGCTGGCTTTCCAGCACGCCCTGGCAGCCAGCCGCCGCGGCGGGCGCATGGCCGTAGTCCGCGAGGCAGTGGGCCTCACCGCTTATGCTGCCGAACACTTCGGCGAAGCACTGCGTGAGTTCCGGACGTACCGCCGGATCAGCGGCTCCAACGCCTACCTGCCGATGATGGCCGACTGCGAACGCGGATTGGGTCACCCGGAAAGGGCACTGGACTTGGTCCGTTCCGAGGATGCCAAGGACCTGGACGTCGCCGGTCAGGTGGAGCTGGCCATCGTGGCCTCCGGTGCGCGCATGGACATGGAACAGTTCGAAGCCGCCGTCACGGCCCTGGAAATCCCGCAGCTGGACCGCAACCGTGCGTTCTCCTACAGCCCGCGCCTGTTCCGTGCCTACGCAGACGCGCTGGAACTGGTCGGCCGCAACGACGAAGCCGAACAGTGGCGCAAGCAGGCCCTTCGTGCCGACAGTGCCCTCGGTCTGGGCGATTTCGCCGAGCCGGAGATCTTCGACCTCGTCCCCGAAGAGGAAGAGCGCAAGGAACGCCGCTCCGAGCCCCGCGAGGACCGCTCAGGTGCCTATTTCGAGGCTGAAGCACCGGTTTCCAAGGACAACTCGGTGGTGGACGCAGACGCGGAGGCACTGCCCGGCGACGAGCAGGAAGCCCTGCTCGCAGAGGCCGGCGACATCGATGATGCCGACGACGTCGAGGTCACTGTGAAGGACCTGGACCTCGGCGACGACGACGATGAGGAAACCGCCCACGAAGACGCCGACGAGACGGAGCACCAGCACCTTGACGACTGATACCTCCCTGGTCTCCGGGTATGACGCGGTCTTTTCCGATCTGGACGGCGTGGTTTACGCCGGTCCGCATGCCATACCCGGAGCCGTGGAGGCACTGGGACGGCTGGCGGATGTATCCGTACAGCTTGCCTACGTCACCAACAACGCCTCACGCTCCTCGGAAACGGTTGCAGCGCACCTGCGCGAGCTCGGTGCGCCCGCAACGGCGGAAACTGTTTTCGGATCCGCGCAGGCCGGCGCTGAACTCCTGGCCGAGAAGGTGGCACCCGGAGCCAGAGTCCTGGTGACCGGCAGCGCCACGCTGGCCGCCGCCGTCGAAGCGCAGGGGCTCACCGTGGTCAGGTCGGCTGATGACCAGCCCGATGCCGTCATCCAGGGATTTGATCCGTCGCTGGGCTGGAAGGACCTGGCCGAGGCGGCGTTCGCCGTCGGCCGGGGCGCGGTCTGGGTGGCCACCAACACTGATCTGTCCATTCCCCAGGCCCGCGGTATTGCGCCCGGCAACGGCACCCTCGTGGCCGCCGTCGGCGCCGCCACCGGCAAAGTTCCGTTTGTGGCCGGCAAGCCGGAGGCACCGCTGTTTACGACGGCGGCCCGCCACCTGGGCGTCCACCGCCCGCTGGTGGTGGGGGACCGCCTGGACACGGACATCCTGGGCGGCACCAATGCCGGCTTCGACACCGCCCTGGTCCTCACCGGGGTGGATACACCCCTGACTGCGCTGGCGGCCCGCACTCCCGAACGCCCGGTGTACCTCATCAGCAACCTGGAAGCTTTTTTTGCGCCCTATCCGGAGACGACCGCCGACGGCGCCCGCTACCGCTGCGGGAACGCTGCTGCCTGGGTGGAGGACAACGTCCTGGTGATCGACGGCGATTCCTCGGATCTGGACAGCTGGCGGGCCGCCTGCGCCGCCTGGTGGGCGGCCCGGCCGGATGTTGCAACGGCTTCAACCCCCGAGATCCGCTGGACTGTCACCGGGCGCGGATAAGCTTCCGTCAGACGCTTCGCCCGTTACGGGACTGCCTGAACACACTGCCTCGACACACTGCCTGAACACACCGCCTCAATAGCCATTTCCAGGAGGACCACAGATGCCCGATTCCCATCCCGCGTGGCCGGATTCTCCGGCAGCAACGGGGGACCCCGCTGTGGATGCCCTGCTGGAGGGACTTTCCGCTCTCGCCGGAGAGCCGGTGTCCGGACAGGCGGCTGCCTACGCCGCCCTGCATGACGGGCTGCTGGCAGAACTGAACACTGAACCGGATGTGGCAGCAGCGTCCGGTGCCCCTATGCCGGGCGGCCCCCGGGCAGGCCGCTAGGATGTCCAGGCTCGACCAGGAACTGGTGACCCGCGGGCTGGCCCGCTCCCGCACCCAGGCTGCCAAGCTGATTGCCGCCGGCCGTGTCCTGCGCGGCGGCCAGCCTGCGGCCAAAGCGTCAACGCCGGTGGACGCTTCTGAGTCCCTTGAAGTGCTCGACGACGGCCTGCCGGATTACGTCAGCCGCGCTGGCCACAAACTGGCCGGCGCCCTGGCCGCCTTCCCCGCCGTACAGCCGCAGGGGCTGCGGTGCCTGGACGCCGGTGCTTCCACCGGCGGATTCACCGACGTCCTGCTGCGCTCAGGCGCCGCGCACGTAGCCGCGGTGGACGTGGGACACGGTCAGCTGGTGGAACCGCTGCGGCAGGATCCGCGGGTCAGCGTCTATGAGGGCATGAACGTGCGGTACCTGGACCCTGAGCATATTGGCGGCACCGTGGACCTGACTGTTGCCGACCTGTCCTTTATCTCGCTGACCATGGTGGTGGACGCCCTTGCCGGAGCCACACGCCCCGGGGGCAGCCTGCTGCTGATGGTGAAGCCGCAGTTTGAAGTGGGCCGTGAGAGGCTGGACCGTACCGGCGTCGTTACTGATCCGGGGCAGCACCGGGCGGCCGTGACGGCAGTTGCCGCCGCAGCCTTGGCCGCAGGACTGCATATAGCCGGTATCGCTCCCAGCCCGCTGCCGGGACAGAACGGCAACGTGGAGTTCTTTATGTGGCTGCAGGTACCGGCACAGCGGAAGGACCGGGGCAAGGAGAACGGGCAGGATCCGCAGCAGGCGGAGGAAGCAGCCGCACGGCTGGTTGGGGAAGCGTTCGCCGGATTCGACCGGTTTGCGGAGCACGAACCGGCCGTAGAAGACTGACGGATGGGCGTGCCGTACACATTGCCCGTAGACGGAAAAGGATGAAGACGCAGATGAGCAGACGGATACTGGTCCTGGCCCACACGGGACGGCGGGACGCCATGACTGCTGCCCAGGAAACCTGCACCCAGCTTCATTCCTCCGGCCTCGTGCCGGTAATGCGCCGCTGCGACCTCGAAGACATCCAAGCTGAATACGGGGTGCTCACGGCGCCCACCGAAATCCTGGACGAGGACGTGGCACTGGAAAATGTGGACCTGGGCATGGTCCTGGGCGGGGACGGAACCATCCTGCGGGCCGCTGAACTGGTCCGCGGAACAACCGTGCCCTTGCTGGGCGTCAACCTGGGCCACGTGGGTTTCCTGGCCGAAAGCGAACGCGCGGACCTCGCCCAAACCGTGCACTGGGTGGTGGAACGCGCCTACACCGTCGAAGAGCGGATGACCATCGACGTTAAGGTCTGGCACAGCAACAAGCTGATTGCCCACACCTGGGCATTGAACGAGGCAGCGGTGGAGAAAGCAGACCGGCAGCGGATGCTTGAAGTGGTCATGGAGGTCGACGGCCGCCCCATCAGCTCCTTCGGATGCGACGGCGTGGTGATGGCAACCCCCACCGGTTCCACGGCCTACGCCTTTTCCGCCGGCGGCCCCGTCGTCTGGCCGGAGGTCGAAGCCCTGCTCCTGGCCCCCATCAGCGCCCACGCCCTGTTTGCCAAGCCCCTCGTAGTGGCGCCCACATCCGTCCTGGCGGTGGAAATCCTCACCCGCACGGACGCCTCCGGGGTGCTGTGGTGCGACGGGCGGCGGAGCGTGGACCTGCCTCCGGGCTCCCGGGTCGAGGTCACCCGGTCGGCCACCCCGGTACGGCTGGCCCGCACCCACAAAACGCCCTTCTCGGAACGGTTGGTCCGGAAATTCCAGCTACCCACTACCGGCTGGCGCGGGCCGGTGTCCGGCCCGGTCCCGGGCACCCAGTTGAGCCCCGCGGCCCGGGTCGCGGAGGCTCGGGTCGGGGAAACCAGGGCCGTGTCGGACAGTGCAGCTTCGGACAAAGCAGCTTCGGACAATGGAGGCGTGGTCGAATGATTGAGGAAATCCGCATCAGGGACCTCGGCGTCATCACCGATGCAACTTTGGACCTCGGTCCGGGCTTTACCGTGGTGACCGGTGAAACCGGCGCCGGCAAGACCATGGTGATCACCGCCCTGGGGCTGCTCCTTGGCGCCCGGTCCGACGCCGGTGCCGTGCGCATCGGAGCCAAGTCCGCCGTCGCCGAGGCGCTGGTCCATGTCGACCCGCATAGCGCCGCCGCAGTGCGCGCCGCCGAAGCGGGAGCCGAACTCGAGGAGTACGACGGCGCCGCTGAACTGACGCTGGTACGCACCGTTAACGCCGACGGCCGCAGCCGGGCGCACGTGGGCGGCCGGTCTGCTCCGGTGGGTGTCCTGGCCGAGGTGGGCGAACACCTGGTGGTGGTGCACGGGCAGACGGACCAGCTGCGTCTCAAGAGCGCCGCCGCGCAGCGCGAGGCGCTGGATAAATATGCAGGAGCGCCGCTGGCTGCGGAGCTGGGCGCCTACCGTGAGGACTACGCCCGCTGGCGCGCCGCCGCCAAGGAACTGGCCGAACTGCGGGACCAGGCACGGGACCGTCTGCGCGAGGCCGAATACCTCACCGCAGCACTGGAAGAAATCGAAGCCGTGGACCCGCAGCCGGGGGAGGACGAGTCCCTGAAGGCCGAGGCGATGCGCCTGAGCAACCTCGAAGAGCTGCGGACCGCAGCGGTGGGAGCCCACGCGGCCCTGATTGCCGACGATTTCGCCGACGGCGGCGACGCGACTTCACTGGTGGACGCCGCCAAACGCCAACTGGAATCCGCCGGCGAACACGACCCGGTGCTGGCCGATGCCGGCACGCGGTTGGCCGAGGTGGGTTACATCCTCGCGGACATCGCCACCGAGCTGGCCAGTTACGGTGCCTCCCTTGACTCCGAGGGTCCCGGACGGCTGGCCGAAGTGGAGTCCCGCCGCGCTGAGCTGGCCGGGCTGGTCCGCAAGTACGCTCCGTCCATCGACGGCGTGCTTCAGTGGAGCGGTGAAAGCGCCAAACGGCTTGCCGAGCTCAGCTCCGATGACACGCGCATCGAAGCCCTGGAAGCGGAGATCACTGCCCTGGGCGAGGCGCTGGAGAGCAGGGGAGCGGCCCTGACCAAGCTGCGGACCGAAGCGGCCGCGGAACTGGCACAGCGGGTCAGTGACGAGCTGACAGCCCTGGCCATGAAGGACGCCAACCTGGTCATCGAGGTGGAGCCCGCCGGCGAGCCCGGTCCGCACGGCGCTGACACCATTGCCTTCCTGCTGGCGCCGCACCCCGGTGCGCCTGCCCGCCCGCTGGGCAAGGGCGCGTCCGGCGGTGAACTGTCCCGCGTTATGCTGGCTATCGAAGTGGTGCTCGCCGCCGTGGACCCGGTGCCCACCTTCATTTTCGACGAAGTGGATGCCGGCGTCGGCGGCAAGGCCGCCGTCGAAATCGGCCGTCGGCTGGCCATGCTCGCCCGGCACGTGCAGGTGATCGTGGTGACCCACCTCCCGCAGGTGGCAGCCTTCGCCGACCATCACATCCGTGTGATCAAGACCTCCACTGCGGCCGACGACGGCACGGGCGTCACCGCCAGCGACGTCCGCGTGCTCGGCCACGAGGAACGGATCAAGGAACTTGCACGGATGCTGGCCGGCCAGGAGGACTCGGCAACGGCACGCGCCCACGCCGAAGAATTGCTGGAAGCAGCGGGACATCTCCAATAACCGTCCGCCGGAGACCCGAGTCTCCGGCGGATCCAGTGCAGGTTCTACTCGAATCAATAAAAGGTGATAGGCTCGAACTCCGTGGTGCAGCGATCAAATTCCAGGTTTCCCAAGTCGTCTTCTACGACCAAACACATCTTCGTCACCGGTGGCGTGGCGTCCTCACTCGGTAAGGGACTGACAGCGTCAAGTCTCGGCCATCTGTTGAGGTCGCGCGGCATAGCGGTGACCATGCAGAAGCTCGATCCATATCTGAACGTGGATCCGGGCACAATGAACCCCTTCCAGCACGGCGAAGTCTTCGTGACCGACGACGGCGCGGAGACTGACCTCGACATCGGACACTACGAGCGGTTCCTTGACGAGAGCCTCGACGGTTCCGCCAACGTAACCACCGGACAGGTGTACTCCACGGTTATTGCCAAGGAGCGCCGCGGCGAATACCTCGGTGACACGGTCCAGGTCATTCCGCACATCACCGACGAGATCAAGCGCCGGATGCGCCTGCCCTCCGAGGCGAAGAAGACCCCCGACGTCATCATCACCGAAATCGGCGGCACGGTAGGCGACATCGAGTCCCAGCCGTTCCTCGAAGCGGCACGCCAGGTCCGCCAGGACATCGGCCGCAGCAACGTCTTCTTCCTGCACGTCTCCCTGGTGCCGTACATCGGCCCGTCCCAGGAACTGAAGACCAAGCCGACCCAGCACTCCGTGGCCGCGCTGCGCTCCATCGGCATCCAGCCGGACGCCATCGTGATCCGCTCGGACCGCCCGGTGCCCGACGCCATGCGCAACAAGATCGGCCGCATGTGCGACGTCGACGTTGACGCGGTCATCGGCTGCCCGGACGCCCCGAGCATCTACGACATCCCCAAGACCCTTCACTCCCAGGGCCTGGACGCGTACATCGTCCAGCACCTGGACCTGAAGTTCAAGGACGTCAACTGGACCAAGTGGGACCGCCTGCTCGAGTCCGTGCACAACCCCAAGCACCACGTGGACATCGCCCTGGTGGGCAAGTACGTGGACCTGCCGGACGCCTACCTGTCCGTGACCGAAGCGCTGCGTGCCGGCGGCTTCGCGAACAAAGCGAAGGTCAACATCCGCTGGGTTCCCTCCGATGACTGCGACACCCCCGAAGGTGCAGCAAAGGCCCTGGCCGGCGCGGACGCCATCTGCGTGCCCGGCGGCTTCGGCATCCGCGGCCTCGAAGGCAAGCTCGGCGCCCTGACCTACGCCCGGGAAAACAAGCTCCCGACGCTGGGCCTGTGCCTTGGCCTGCAGTGCATGGTCATCGAGTACGCCCGCAACGTAGTGGGCCTCGAAGGTGCTTCATCCTCCGAGTTCGAACCGGACACCCAGTACCCGGTCATCGCCACCATGGCCGAGCAGAAGGCCATTGTTGACGGCGGCGGCGACATGGGCGGCACCATGCGCCTGGGTCTCTGGGACGCCAAGCTGGAGCCGGAGTCCGTGGTTGCCAAGACCTACGGCAAGACGGAGGTGGCCGAGCGCCACCGCCACCGCTATGAGGTCAACAACCAGTACCGCGACCAGATTGCCGACGCCGGCCTGGTGTTCTCCGGAACCACCACCGACGGCGGCCTGGTGGAGTTCGTCGAGCTTCCCGCCGACGTTCACCCGTACTACGTGTCCACGCAGGCACACCCGGAGCTCAGCTCCCGCCCGACGCGTCCGCACCCGCTCTTCGCCGGACTCGTCAAGGCTGCCCTGGCACACCAGAGCGGCAAGGCCTAGCCCCATGGCACGGACAGAGGGGTTCGCAGACGAACAAAGCCCACGCCCGCTGCTGGCATCCGAAACGGTGTACAGCGGTCCGGTTTGGGACGTGGTCAAGGAGAAATTCACCCTGACCGACGGCGGCGAGCCCCTCGTCCGTGACTACATCACCCACCCCGGCGCCGTGGCCATCCTGGCCATGAACGACGCCGGGCAGGTGCTCCTGATCAACCAGTACCGGCACCCGGTGCGGATGACCCTGTGGGAAATCCCGGCCGGCCTGCTGGATGTGGAGGGTGAAGACTTCCAAGTCGGCGCCGCCCGCGAGCTCGCAGAGGAAGCCGACCTGGTGGCCTCCGAATGGCAGGTCCTGACCGACCTGTTCCTCTCACCGGGTTCCTCCCGGGAAGCCCTGCGCATCTACCTGGCGCGGGGCATTTCCGAGGTGCCCGAAGCGGAGCGCCACATCCGCACCCATGAAGAAGCCGAAATCAAGGTGGAGTGGGTGGATCTGGACGTCGCCGTGGAGGCGGCCCTGCAGGGACGGATGCACAGCCCGTCCGCGGTAGCTGCCGTCCTGGCTGCCGCAGTGGCCCGCGGTAACGGTTTCCGCGGTCTCCGCGCGGCCAATGCACCGTGGCCCGAGCACCACTCGCAGCATTCCACCTGGGCCAACGGCCCGGTGCGCTAGCCGGGACCACGCCATGCCCAGCGCTGACGCTTCCGCGCACAACAGCAACGACACCATAGCCATCAACCTCAACGGGTCCCTCAACCCCACCCTGAAGCTGGATCTGGAGTCCGAAGAGGCCCGCCGGCTGCGGGACGCGGATCTGGCTGAGCTGGACCGGACCGGCGGGCCGGACGCCCGCCGGTTGGCGGCGGCGCCTGCGGCCGAGCCCGAGTCTTCGCCGGTGCCCAGGGCAGCGCCCAAGACAGCAGCCAAGTCTCCAGCGGCCCAGAAGGCACCCGCACGTTCGCGTGCCGCCACGGCCCGCTCGGCTGCCGAGGAGCTGCGGTCCACCCCTGCCGGCCGTGCCATCGGCAGCTACCTGCAGCACATGGCCGTGGAACGCGGCCTGGCCGTGAACACCCTGGATGCCTACCGCCGCGACCTGCTCCGCTACGCACGTTTCCTGAGCGCCAGGGGAGTGGAGGACATTTCCCGCATCACCCGGCACGACGTCACAGCCTTCGCCCAGTCCATCTCGGAAGGCTCCGACGGCGCCTCCGCGCTGAGCCTGCGTTCGGCAGCCCGGACCGTGGTAGCGGTGCGCGGCCTGCACCGCTTCTGGGCGCTGGAGGGCATGACCACCGCCGACCCGGCGTCGGACGTCCACCCACCCATGGCCGGCAAGCGCCTGCCCAAGGCCATCAGCGTCAGCGAAGTGACCCGCATCCTCGAGGCCGTCTCGCTGGATACCCCTTCAGGCCTGCGCGACCGTGCCCTGCTGGAATTCCTGTATTCCACCGGAGCGCGCATCAGCGAGGCCGTGGGGCTGGATGTGGATGACCTGTCCCTGGAACGCATTCCGGCCAAGGGTCCGGACGTGGTGCGGCTGTTCGGCAAGGGCTCCAAGGAGCGCCTCGTTCCGTTGGGTTCCTATGCCGCACGCGCGCTGGACGACTACCTGGTCCGCGGCCGCCCGGCGGCATCGGCCAAGGGCACGGGGACCCCTGCGCTGTTCCTGAACGCGCGCGGCGGCCGGCTGTCCCGGCAGAGCGCCTGGACCATCCTCAAAAACGCCGCCGAAAAAGCCAATATCGGCCGCGACGTTTCCCCGCACACACTGCGCCACTCCTTTGCCACCCACCTGCTTGAAGGTGGAGCCGACGTGCGTGTGGTCCAGGAGCTGCTCGGGCACGCCTCGGTGACCACCACGCAGGTCTACACCCTCGTCACCGCCGAAACCCTGCGCGAGGTTTACGCGGCGGCACACCCCCGGGCGCTCTGATGGATTCCGCCGCCGGACGGTCCTTCCGGGCTTCCCCGGTGGTCCTGTGCTTCCTCTTCCGGGATACCCGGGACGGCACCCAGGTGCTGATGGGACTGAAGAAGACCGGCTTCGGCCTCGGCCGCGTGGTCACGCTCGGCGGGCATATTGAAGCAGGGGAGACCCCGGAACAGGCGGCCGTCCGCGAGGTCCAGGAAGAATCCGGCGTAGCAGTGCAGGAAGCAGACCTGCAGCGTGCCGGCACCATCGAATGGATATTCCCCGCACAGCCGGTCTTGGACATGTCCACGGTCCTGTTCCGGGCGCACCATTGGGAGGGGGAACCGGTGGAGACCTCCGAAATCCTTCCCGCCTGGTATGCCCCCGGGGAGATGCCCTACGCCAGCATGTGGCCGGACTCGGCGCACTGGATGCCCCGCCTGCTGTCTGGCGAATACTTCGATGCCGTTGTCACCATCGCCGACGACAACGTCAACGTGGCAAGCATCGTCTTTTCCTAACCTCCCAAACCCAAGGACCGTGCTCCCGGTACGGAACCAAGCAGGGGATGAAGAGTCCGGATCCGGATAGGGAGCCAAGACGCAGAGGAGGCCCCGAGGGTCCCGGAGGAAGGCGGCTTTAATATTTCCTGCGAGCTCTGCGAGCAGGGAATTTCGTTGCCGCCGTTCCGGGACCCTCGGGACCTCAGACCTCACCAAGGCTAGAGATGAAACCTACGGCAGGTGCCGCTCTTCCGGCCCGTTGTATTCGCTCAGCGGCCGGATCAGGGAGTTGGCTTCCAGCTGCTCCATGATGTGCGCCGTCCACCCGGTGATCCGGGCCGCCACGAACAGCGGCGTGAAGGTCGGCGTATCGAAGCCCATCAGGTGGTAGACGGGACCGGCCGGGTAGTCCAGGTTCGGCAGGATGTTCTTACGCTCACCCATGGCCGATTCCAGGGCCGTGTACAGCTCGCCCAGGTCCGGGCGGTCGTAGTGCTTGACCATGTTGTCCAGGGACGCCTTCATGGTCGGTACCCGGGAGTCGCCGTTCTTGTAGACCCGGTGGCCGAAGCCCATGATCTTCTTCTTCTGCTCCAGCGCCTCGTCGAGCCAGGCAGCGGCGTGGGCCGCGACGTCGCCGTGGGCCGCGCTCTGCGTGATCTCTTCGAAGGTGTGCATGACCGCCTCATTGGCGCCGCCGTGCAGCGGGCCCTTGAGGGCGCCGATGGCGCCGGTGACGGCTGAGTGCAGGTCCGAAAGCGTGGAGGTGATGACGCGGCCGGTGAAAGTGGACGCGTTGAAGGAGTGCTCCGCGTACAGGATCATCGAGACGTTGAACGCTTCCACCACCTCGGGTGCGGCTTCCTCGCCGAAGGTCATCCAGAGGAAGTTGGCGGAGTACCCCAGGTCCTTACGGGGCTCGACCATGTCCTGGCCGCGGCGCCGGCGCTGGTCATAGGCGACCACGGCAGGCATGGCAGCGAACAGGCTGACTGCCTTCTCCATGTTGGCCTGCACCGAGGAGTCCTCGGCCAGTTCATGCGACGCACCGAGGACGGACGCCGCGGTACGGCACACATCCATGGGGTGGCAGGTTACCGGCAGGGCATCGATCACGGCCTTCAGTTCCGGGGTGAGGGCACGCTGGGCGCGTTCCCCGTCAGTGAATTCCGCCAGCTCGGCCTCGGTGGGCAGCTCGCCGTTCCAGAGCAGGTAGGCCACCTCTTCGAAGATGCACCGGGCGGCGAGTTCCTGCACCGGGTAGCCGCGGTAAAGCAGGGAGTTCGTTTCCGGGTTGACCTTGGAAATGCGGGTGGTGTCTACGAGTACCCCCGCCAGGCCCTTGTGGATCTGGGTATCAGTCATTGCTGCTGGCTCCTTCGAAAGTGCGGTAAATGCCTGGCCGGTCCTAGCGGGTGCCCGGAACCTGGAAATTGAAAACGGACGTGTCGAAGTGGTTGTACGCCTCATAATCCACCAGATCGTACAAACGCGCACGTGTGAGCATATTGGGCACGTCCGCTTCCTGGGTGCCGTGCGCCTTGATGGTCTCCAGCGTCCGTTCGGCTGCGCCCATGGCGCTGCGCAGCAAGGTGACCGGGTAGATCACCATGTTCACGCCCACCGAGGAGAGCTCCTCATAGGTGAACAGCTCGCTTTTGCCGAACTCGGTCATGTTGGCCAGGATCGGGACGTCGACGGCGGCGCGGATGGCGGCGAATTCCTCCAGCGACTTCATGGCCTCGGGGAAGATGGCGTCGGCCCCGGCGTCGACCAGCGCCCGGGCGCGGTCCTGCGCCGCTTCCAGGCCGTCCACGGCACGGATGTCGGTGCGGGCCATGATCAGGAAGTTCGGGTCCCGGCGGGCGTCCGCTGCGGCACGGATCCGCTTGACTGCGGTTTCGGTGTCCACCACGTTCTTGCCGTCCAGGTGGCCGCAGCGCTTGGGGTTGAACTGGTCCTCGATGTGGCAGCCGGCCAGGCCGGCGTTTTCGAGTTCCTGGATGGTGCGGGCCACGTTCATCGGCTCGCCGAATCCGGTGTCTGCGTCCACGATGGCGGGCAGGTTGGTCATTCGGGCAATCTGCCCGGCCCGGGTGGCCACCTCGGTGAGGGTGGTCAGGCCGATGTCCGGCAGGCCGAGGTCATTGGCCAGCACGGCGCCGGAGATGTAGACACCGTCGAATTCCTTTTCCTCAATGAGGCGGGCCGAGAGCGGGTTGAAGGCGCCGGGGAACTGCTGGAGCGTACCGGAGGCCAGGCCTTCGCGGAAGGCGATCCGCTTCGCTTCGGGGGTAACGGAGGAGTACAGCATTTAGAAGAGTCCCTTCGGTGCGGCGGCGGGGCTGATGACGCCGTCGGCGGCGGTGATGTTCAGCTGGTCCAGCTGGCCGGCGGCCAGTTCGGGCAGGCGCTGCACGGTGGCCAGGAACCGTTCGATCTCCTCTTCGGGAACCAGGCCGGCGGCCAGGGTGCGGAACTTGTTGATGTACTGCTCGCGGGCAAACGGCTTGGCGCCCAGCGGGTGTGCGTCCGCCACGGCAATTTCGTCGGTGATGACGGTGCCGTCGGTCAGCACGATGGTGACCTTGCCGCCGAAGGCCTTCTCGTTGATGTCCAGTGAGTGGTAGCGGCGGGTCCATTCCGGATCCTCCACCGTGGTGACCTTGTGCCACAGCTCCACGGTGTCCGGGCGTCCGGCGCGTTCGGGGGAGTAGGAGTCCACGTGGTGCCAGGCGCCGTCCTGCAGGGCAACGGTGAAGATGTACGGGATGGAGTGGTCCAGGGTTTCGCGCGATGCGGTGGGATCGTACTTCTGCGGATCGTTGGCACCGGAGCCGATCACGTAGTGGGTGTGGTGCGAGGTGGCGATCAGGACGCTTTCCACGTTGGCCGGATCCGCTGCTTCGGGGTGCTCGCCGGAAATCTTGCGGGCCAGGTCGATCCAGGCCTGGGCCTGGTATTCGGCGGAGTGTTCCTTGGTGTAGGTGTCCAGGATGGCGCGCTTGGCTTCGCCCTCTTCAGGCAGCGGCACTTCGTAGGCGGCGTCGGGGCCGTCCAGCATCCATGCAATGACGCCGTCTTCGCCTTCGTAGATGGGGGTGGGGGAAGTCTGGCCGCGCATGGCGCGGTCCACGGCTTCCACGGCCATCTTGCCGGCGAACGCCGGGGCGTGCGCCTTCCAGGTGGAGATCTCGCCCTTGCGGGACTGCCGGGTGGCGGTGGTGGTGTGCAGGGCCTGGCCCACGGCCTGGAAGATGGTGTCGACGTCGAGCCCCAGCAGGGTGCCGATGCCGGCGGCGGCGGAGGGGCCGAGGTGGGCCACGTGGTCGATCTTGTGCCGATGCAGGCAGATGGCCTTGGCCAGATTGACCTGGATTTCGTAGCCGGTGGCGATGCCGCGGATCAGGTCCCGGCCGGAGGCGCCGGTGTGCTGGGCGACGGCGAGGACCGGGGGGATGTTGTCGCCGGGGTGGGAGTACTCAGCGGCCAGGAAGGTGTCGTGGTAGTCCAGTTCGCGCACGGCCACACCGTTCGCCCAGGCAGCCCATTCGGGGCTGGTCTTGGCCAGCACGCCGAAGAGCGAGGCGCCCTTGCCGTGGGCGGAAGGGGAGAAGGACAGCGCCTGGGCGCGGGCGGCGACAATGGGTCCGCGGTTCAGGGAGGCGATGGCCACGGAGGCGTTGTCGATGATGCGGTTGATGACCATGTCGGTGACGTCGTCGGTGACGTCCACGGGGTCGGCGGCAACCTTGGCGATCTTGTAGGCCAGCTGGTCCTCGCGGGCCAGCTTCTCATCGCTGCGGTAGACGCGTACTTTATGCAGGTTCACGGTTTGTCCTTTATTTCAGGGGTAGTGGTCCGCCCGGGGACGGTGGTCCCGGGGGCGGCGGTCCGGGCGGACCGGAGGTGTTCGAGGCTTTTGTGCAGGTGGACGGCGACGGCGGCGGAGGCAAGGTCCGCATCTCCGGCGGCAACGGCGTCGGCAATGGTGGCGTGTTCCGCGGCCGTTTCAAGCAGCCGCTGCGGGTTGTCCTTCGCCAGGCGCCGGACGCGGGCCAGATGCAGGCGGACGTTGCGAAGTGCCTGCACCAGATAGGCGTTGGCTGCGGCCTCGTCCATGGCGGCATCCAGTTCGGCCACCAGGGCGTAGTACCCGGTGCGGTCACTGTCCGCGTATCCGATCAGTTCCCCGGCGGCACGGAACCGGGTCGCGAGCGTACGGAAGGCAGCTTCCTGCCCGCGGACCGCGGCGAGCGCCGCTGCCTTGCATTCCAGCGCCTGCCGCAGCTCGAAGAGTTCAGCCACGGTGTCCAGGGAAATGCCGGTGACGACGACGCCGCGCCCGCTGTGCGGAGCGGCCAGGCCGTCGGCGGTGAGGCGGCTGAGGGCTTCGCGCAGCGGAGTGCGGGAGACCCCGAGCCGGGCGGACTGCTCAACTTCGCCCAGTACCGTCCCGGGAGGTAGCTGCCAATCCACAATGTCCTGCCGCAAGGTGGCATAAGCGCGGTCACTTGCCCGCATAGTCCGCCTCCTTGCGTCAGATACCTGCGTTACTTTCACCACAGTGTATACACGAGAGGGCAAATTAACGTATCCGGGCTCACAATTGGCCGCTGGACCTACGGCTCTGTATACAGATGGGCCTTCATTGGTCGACGCCGTCCGTGTGACGCAGCTATGCGGGAGTACTGCATCCGGTCGAGATCCCCACCCGGGTCTTCCGGCCCACCATTGAGCGGCGCAGCTGCGCAGGTACCATGGCGCCTACCACGCCGGATCAAGGAGGATTCAGATGGGCGAGCGCGACACCTATGCAGAGGCCTATGCCCGCAGTATGTCGGATCCCGAGGGCTTCTGGCTGGAGGCTGCGGCCCTGGTGGACTGGGACACCCCTCCGGCACTCGCCCTCGACACTTCCAAGGCGCCCCTCTATGCCTGGTTCCCCGACGGCCGGCTGAACACCAGCGTCAACGCCCTGGACCGGCATGTTGCAGCGGGCCGCGGAGACAACGCAGCCCTCATCTATGACTCCGCGATGCTCGGCACCAGCCGCACCTACTCCTACTGCGAGCTGCTGGCGGAAGTGGAGGCGTTCGCCGGGGTGCTCCGCGGCCTGGGCGTGGCCGCGGGGGACCGGGTAATCATCTACCTGCCGATGATCCCCGAGGCCGTGATCGCCATGCTTGCCACCGCCCGGCTGGGTGCGGTGCACTCGGTGGTGTTCGGCGGCTTCGCGCCCCGTGAACTGGCAGCCCGGATCGACGACGCCGGGCCCAAGGTGATCGTGACGGCCAGCGGGGGACTGGAACCCAAGCGCCGGGTGGAGTACCTGCCCGCCGTGGCCGAAGCGCTGGAGACCGCGGCACACCGGGTGGGCGCCGTCGTCGTCGCCGAACGCGACGGCTTCACCGCCTCCCGGAAGCAGTACGACGGCACCGGCGGGGCGGCCTGGCTGGACTGGACGGCGCTCGCCGCCGCCGCGGCACCCGCCGGACCGGTGAGCGTGGCCGCCACGGATCCGCTGTACATCCTCTACACCTCCGGCACCACCGGCTCACCCAAGGGGGTGGTGCGGGACAACGGCTCCCACGCCGTCGCCATGGCCTGGTCCATGGAAAACATCTACGGAATCGGCCCGCGGCAGGTGATGTGGACCGCGTCGGACGTCGGCTGGGTGGTGGGGCATTCCTACATCGTCTATGCGCCCCTGATCGCCGGGGCAACAACCGTGCTGTACGAAGGAAAGCCGGTGGGCACCCCCGACGCCGGCGCCTTCTGGCGGGTGGCCGCCGACTACGGCGTGGACGTCCTGTTCACCGCCCCGACCGCCCTGCGCGCGATCCGC
Organism: Arthrobacter sp. zg-Y1143; assembly: GCF_030125565.1. Classification (NCBI taxonomy): domain Bacteria; kingdom Bacillati; phylum Actinomycetota; class Actinomycetes; order Micrococcales; family Micrococcaceae; genus Arthrobacter; species Arthrobacter sp. zg-Y1143. Next base: position 17,653 of record NZ_JASKLW010000005.1, read on the forward strand.
AAGGCGGACCCCAACGCCGCCGAGCCGGACACTTACGACCTCTCCCGGCTGCGCTACCTCTTCTCAGCCGGCGAGCGCCTGGACCCCGCCACCATGGACTGGGCGGGCACAGCCCTGGAGGTGCCGGTGATCGACCACTGGTGGCAGACCGAAACCGGCTGGGCCATTTGCGCCAACCCCGTGGGGTTGCAGGAGCTGCCGGTGAAGCCGGGCTCGCCCACCGTGCCCGTGCCGGGCTTCGATGTGCGCATCCTGGACGGAAGCGGCACCGAGGTTCCGCCCGGAACCGAGGGCAACATTGCCCTGAAGCTGCCGCTGCCCCCGGGCACCCTCCGGACCCTGTGGGGCAGTGATGACCGCTACCGGGCCGCATACCTGGAAGTCTTCGAGGGGTACTACGCCACGGGTGACTCCGGCTACCGGGACCAGGACGGCTACGTGTACGTGATGGGCCGCACCGATGACGTCATCAACGTGTCCGGGCACCGGCTCTCCACCGGGGCCATGGAGGAGGCCGTAGGCTCCCATCCGGATGTGGCCGAGTGCGCGGTGATCGGCGTCGCGGATCCGGTCAAGGGCCAGCGGCCCTGCGGTTTTGTGGTGCTCAAGTCCGGCTCGGAGATCGACGCCGGCCGGCTGCAGGCGGAGCTGGTGGAGCGGGTGCGCTCGCGGATCGGTGCCGTGGCGGACTTCAAGGACGTGCAGGTGGTGGACGCACTGCCCAAGACCCGCTCCGGGAAGGTGCTGCGCAAGACCATGCGCCAGATCGCCGACGGCGTGCCCCACACGGTGCCCTCCACCATCGAGGACCCGGGAGTCATCGACGCACTGGCGCCGCTGCTGCGGCCCGAAGCCTCAACCCGTTAGCTACCAGCGCCAGCTGTACTCCAGCTCGGGCCGGCCCCGGGTCCCGTAGCGCGGCGAGCGCAGCACCGACTGCTCCTCGGCCAGGTGCTCCAGGTACCGCCGCGCCGTAATCCGGGACATTGCCAGTTCCGCAGAAACCTCGGAGGCCGACAGCGGGGAAGGGGCACGCTTGAGCAGGTCGGCCACCGCTTCCAGGGTTTCCCCGGACATTCCCTTGGGCAGCGGGGTGGCCACGGTGGGGCGCAGCGCCGCAAACGCGCTGTCCACTTCGCTCTGGGTGGTCGACGCCGCCTGCTCGCCCATCCGCCGCCGGTATTCCGCGTAGGTGGTGAGCTTGGTGCTGAACGCCGAGAAGGTAAAGGGCTTGATGAGGTAACCGACAATGCCGCCGGACATCGCGCCGCGGACCACGGCCAGGTCCCGAACCGCGGTAATGGCAATAACGTCCACGGGCAGGCCCGCCCCGCGGATCCGGCGCAGCAGGTCCAGCCCGTGCAGGTCCGGCAAGTTCATGTCCAGCAGTACCAGGTCGATTCCCTGTCCGGCGTCGGATCCGCTGCCCGGCCCGCTGCCCGATCCGCTGCCCGGCCCGCTGCCCGGCCCGCTGCCCGGCCCGCTGCCCGGCCCGCTGCCCGGTGCTGCGTCGACCTTCAGGGCCGTGATGGCTTCGGTGCCGGTGCGGGCAATGCCTGCCAGCCGGAAGCCGGGGATGCGGCGGACATACTCGGCATGCGCCTCGGCGGGGATTTCCTCGTCCTCCACCACCAGGACACCGATCGTCTTGGAATCGGTCATGGCCGTCCCCCAGCGGGTGCGGCCTCAGTGGAGGGGAGGGGAATATCCACCCGGAAGCATGCCCCGTGGCCGGGAAGCACCTGAATGCGACCGCTCAGCCGGTTGACGGCCTGCCGGACCAAGGCCAGGCCGATGCCGCGTCCGGAGGCGGTGCGCCCCTCGGGGAGCTGCTTGGTACTGAACCCCTGTTCGAAGATATGTTCGAGTACGCCGGGGTCGACCCCCGGCCCGTCGTCCTCTACTGCGATCAGAAGCGCACCGTCGTCGCTGCCCAGTGAGAGCGTGACTAAACCTGCGGCGGCGTCGAAGGCGTTGTCCAGCAGGTTGCCGATGATGGTCACCAGTTCCACCGGTTCCACACCGCCGCCGCTGAACCGCCCGCCCGCGGCTGCCACGGTGATTTCGAGGTCGATGCCGCGCTCGCGGGCCTGGGCGGCCTTGCCCATCAGCAGTGCGGTCACCGCCGGTTCCTCCACGCCGGCCAGGACCTCGTCGTTGAGGTGCTGGGACTGTTCAAGGTCCGCGGTGGCAAATCGGAGCGCCTCCTCGCTGCGGCCAAGTTCGATCAGGGAGACGAGGGTGTGTACGCGGTTGGCATGCTCGTGCGCCTGCGCGCTGAGCGCGTCCGCCAAGGTGCGCATGGAGGCGAGCTCGCCGGTAAGGGATTCGACGTCGGTGCAGTCCCGCAGCGTGGTCACGATGCCAAAGCGCCGGCCGTGCGGACCGGGGGAGACGGCGTCGGACTGGTTGACCACCAGGATGCGCTCGCCGGTGAGGTGGACTTCCTCGCGCGCATCCCGGCCGGTGCGCAGCAGGGAGGCCAGCGGGCCGGGCAGGTCCGGGAGCTCTGGGACCTCCGGGCCGGTGCCTCGGGGCGGCAGTCCCAATAGGGCGGCTGCCTCGTCGTTGTAGAGGACCAATTCTCCGCGGTTGTTGTGCAGCAGCAGTCCTTCCCGCACTGAGTGGAGGGCGGAGTCGTAGAAGGTGAACATATGCGCCAGCTCGGCCGGACCCAGTCCGTACGTAGCGCGGCGCAGGTACCGGCTGAGCAGATAGGAGGCCAGCGCTCCCGCAGCGAGCGCAGCGGCATCGATCGCGAACAGCTCCGGCAGCCGTGCGTCGCGCGCAATCCCCACCCGGTCCACGGTGATCCCGGCTGCCACCAGGGCGGTGACATTGCCGGCGTCGTCGCGCACCGGCGTGATGGCGCGGACCGAAGGGCCGAGGGTGCCGGTGTAGGTCTCCGTGAAGCTCTTCCCGGCCAGGGCCTGGTCCACGGAGCCGATGTAGGGTTTGCCGATCTGCTCGGGGTTGCGGTGGGTCAGGCGGGTGCGGTCGGTATCCATGATGGTCACGAAATCGACGCCGACGCCGGCCATCACTTCCTGCGCATAGTCCTGCAGGGCAGAGTCGCCGGACACCGGGCCGTCCGGGAAGGCGCCTGCTGCTGCCCGTACGGTGTCGCTGGCGGCAACCGTTCCGGCCACAGCCAGCATGCGCTCGCCGGTTTCCTCATACGTGTTCTCTTCGGCCTGCTGGTAGAGGCCCCAGGCAATTCCCCCGGAGACGCACAGGATGAATGCCAGCTGGCCCAGGAACAACCGGCCGGCCAGGCTCCATCTGCGCACGTTCCATCCTTCGTTTCGCTGGTGCATTTTCCGGGGGTAGGTACATTGCCGCGAACAGTATGAACACAAGGGTGACTGTGATCACACAACACAAGAAGATGGAAGCCGACCCCACGCACCAAGGAGTACCGCCATGGCAGCTGCCACTAATCCGTACGCCGGTTCACAGAAGAGCCGCCGGCCGGACCGAACCCATTTCCTCTACATTGCCGTCATTGCGGCGGTAGTGCTTGGCGCCGTCATCGGACTGGTGGCTCCTGAGTTCGCCAAGTCCCTGAAGCCGCTCGGCACCGGGTTCATCAACCTGATCAAGATGATGATCGCGCCGGTCATCTTCTGCACCATTGTCCTAGGCATCGGGTCAATCGCCAAAGCAGCCACGGTCGGCAAGGTCGGCGGGCTGGCGCTGGGCTACTTCATCATCATGTCCACCTTCGCCCTGGCCATCGGCCTGGTGGTGGGCAACTTCATCCACCCCGGTGAGGGACTGGACCTGCAGGCCTCCGGTGCGGCAGCGCCGGCCCCCGCTGAGGACGAAGCGGGGATGACGGGGTTCCTGCTGAGCATTGTCCCCACCACCCTGCTGGCTTCCCTTACCGGTGAGAGCATCCTGCAGACCCTGTTCGTGGCCCTGCTGGTCGGCTTTGCCCTGCAGAAGATGGGCCCCGCCGGCGCCCCGGTCCTTAAGGGCATCGGCTACATCCAGGTGCTGGTCTTCCGCATCCTGATGATGATCATGTGGCTGGCCCCGGTGGGCGCCTTCGGTGCCATTGCCGCCGTCGTCGGCGAAACCGGCATCCAGGCCATCGTCAGCATGGCCACCCTGATGATCGCCTTCTACCTCACCTGCATCCTGTTCATCGTGGTGGTGCTGGGCAGCATCCTGAAACTGGTCACCGGCTTCAGCATCTTCAAGCTCATGCGTTACCTGGGCCGGGAATACCTGCTGATCTTCTCCACGTCTTCCTCGGAAGTGGCCCTGCCCCGGCTGATCGCCAAGATGGAGCACCTGGGCGTGTCCAAGCCCGTGGTCGGCGTGACCGTACCCACCGGCTATTCCTTCAACCTGGACGGCACGGCCATCTACCTGACCATGGCCTCCCTGTTCGTGGCCTCGGCCATGGGCAAGCCGCTGGAACTGGGCGAGCAGATCTCCCTGCTGGTCTTTATGATCATCGCCTCCAAGGGTGCAGCCGGCGTCACCGGTGCCGGCCTGGCCACCCTGGCCGGCGGCCTGCAGTCGCACCGGCCCGACCTGATCGACGGCGTCGGCCTGATTGTGGGCATCGACCGCTTTATGTCCGAGGCGCGCGCGCTGACCAACTTCACCGGCAACGCCGTGGCCACCGTGCTGATCGGCACCTGGACCAAGGAAATCGACAAGGGACAGGTCACCGCGGTACTGAACCGCGAACGTCCCTTCGACGAGGCCAGCATGAACGTGGATGCGGGCACCGACGAGCCGCTGCAGACGGCCGAGTCCGCGGAACTGGCCCAGACGGTTCCCGGCCCCGCCGGAAGCACGGCAGCGCCCGGGCCGCGCCACTAGCGCCTCACCACGCAGCGAACGCGCCCTGTCCCGGTTCCCCGGGGCGGGGCGCGTTTTTGCGTCCGGTGCGCTTTGCCTGCCAAAAGCTGCGGGCGGGCATAATGGTGCCCGGCTTTTCCACTTCCGGCACTGGCCGGCACTAAACGAAAGGCGGGCCCCGGTGGGTGCACTAGGTCCTTATCTGCGGCGGGGATCACTGAACTCGTCGGTGCAGCCGGTTCTAACCGCCGACGGACTGGTGCTGCGGCCCTGGATCGAAGACGACGCCGCCGTCCTGGTTGAGGCCTACAAGCAACCGGCGATAGCCCGCTACAACCGCCGCAGCATGGATACCGAAGAAGAAGCGATCGCATGGATCCTCGGCTGGTCCGCCCGCTGGCGGGCCGAGACCGGCGCAAACTGGGCCGTCTGCACCCGTGGCGGGCAGGTGGTGGGGCGTGCGGCGCTGAGCCGGCTGAACCTGTATGAGGGGGAGGGGGAGCTTGGCTACTGGGTGCTGGAAACCGCGCGGAGGCAAGGTGTGGCTTCCCGCTCTGTGGCGGCCCTGCGCAGCTGGAGTTTCGACGTCGGCGGGCTGAAGCGGCTCCAGCTGTCCCACTCCGTGCAAAACGCGGCGTCGTGCAGGGTGGCCGGCAAAACCGGATTCGCCCTGGAGGGAACCAAACGCAGCGCCCTGAGGCACTTAGACGGGTGGCATGACATGCACCTCCACGCCGCCGTGAATCCGCAAGGTTCGAGTTCTACTTGAGCGTCAAGGCTCGCCGGTGTTCCGCGCACTGATTCACGGTAAGCCTGCGGCCCGGCTGTAACCTTGACACAGACAGCCCGCAGGACAGCTAGATACGGAAGCGTGGATTAATACGTGAGCATCGATCAGAGTTCATCGACTCTGCAGGACGCAACCGCAACCGACTCGACCATGGGCCCCACGGGACGTCCCCTGACTGAATTCCCCGAACCTCCCGTCCTCACCTCGCACGGTCCTGCCCGGATCATTGCCATGGTGAACCAGAAGGGCGGGGTCGGCAAGACCACCTCCACCATCAACCTCGGTGCTGCCCTGGCTGAAGCCGGCCGCCGCGTGCTGCTGGTGGACTTTGACCCGCAGGGAGCCCTGTCCGCAGGCCTGGGCGCCAACCCGCACGAGCTGGACCTGACGGTCTACAACGTGCTGATGGACCGCAAGGTGGACATCCGCGAGGCCATCCACGAGACCTCCATCGAGAACATCCACCTGCTGCCGGCCAACATCGACCTCTCCGCTGCCGAAGTCCAGCTGGTGAACGAGGTAGCCCGCGAGCAGGTGCTCGAACGCGCGCTGCGCCGGGTCTCGGACGACTACGACGTCATCCTCATCGACTGCCAGCCCTCCCTGGGCCTGCTGACGGTCAACGCGCTGACCGCCGCGCACGGCGTGATCATCCCGCTGATCTGCGAATTCTTCGCACTGCGCGCCGTAGCGCTGCTGGTGGAGACCATCGAGAAGGTGCAGGACCGGCTCAACCCCGGCCTACAGGTGGACGGCGTGCTGGCCACCATGTACGACGCCCGCACACTGCACAGCCGTGAAGTCATTTCCCGCCTGGTGGAAGCCTTCGGCGACAAGGTCTTCGAAACGGTCATCAAGCGGACCATCAAGTTCGCCGACGCCACCGTGGCCGCCGAGCCGATCACCACCTACGCCGGGAACCACCCCGGGGCCGACTCCTACCGGCGCCTGGCCAAGGAACTGATTGCCCGCGGCGGCGCGCCCTAAGCCGGCGCGCGGCGCGGCGGCTGCCAAAGCGGGCGCAGCAAAGGCCGCCGAGGTCTCCGATGCCCCGGAACGCGGCGGCTTCGAAGTACGGCTGGCAAACTTCACCGGACCCTTCGACGTCCTGCTGGGACTGATCTCCAAGCACGAACTGGACATCACCGAGATTGCCCTGGCGGCCGTCACCGACGAGTTCCTGGGCTACATCCGCGAGCTCTTCGGAACCGGGCCGGAAGTGGCACTGGACGAGGCCAGCGAATTCCTGGTTATTGCCGCCACCCTCCTGGACCTAAAGGCCGCACGCCTGCTGCCGGCAGGCGACGTCGAAGACGAAGAGGACGTGGCGCTGCTGGAAGCCCGCGACCTGCTCTTTGCACGCCTGCTGCAGTACAAGGCGTTTAAGGAGATGGCCTCCCGGATGGGGGAGCGGCTTCAGGAGGAGGCCCGGCGCTTCCCGCGGCAGGTCTCCCTGGACCCGCACTTTGCCGCCATGCTCCCGGAATTAATCTGGCGCACCACGCCCCGGCAGTTCGCCGACCTGGCCGAGCGTGCCCTGCAGCCCCGGGACGAACAACCGCCCACTGTGGGCCTGGAGCACCTGCACGCCCCCAAGACGAGCGTCCGGGAGCAGGGCGGCATCATTGCCGGCCGGCTGTTCGCCGAAGGCGCCGCCACATTCGCTGCGCTGGTGTCCGACGCCGACGGTCCGGTGGCGGTGGCGCGTTTCCTGGCGCTGCTGGAAATGTTCCGGGACGGCACAGTGAGTTTCGAACAGCAGGCACCTCTGGGTGAGCTGCGCATCACCTGGACCGGCGGCGACCCCTCGGCCCGGGACATAACGGACGAATATGACGGCCCAGGACCGGGCGCCGCCGCAGATACAGAAGGAGCGCAGGCATGACGACTGCCAACCAGGACACGTGGCGTGTCAACGGTGCCGGGCCCGAAACCGGCATCCCGGACATCGCCGGCATGCCCGGCGGAGTCAAGGCCGCAGTCGAAGCGGTGCTGATGGTTGTGGACGAACCCGCCGCGCCGGCGGAGCTGGCCGCAGTGATCGGAGTTCCCGAGCCTGAGGTGCTCGCGGCCCTGACGGAACTGCAGCGTGAGTATGACGGCTATACTGGGGATGGACCCGAGGGCGCACCGCGTGGTTTTGAACTCCGCGACGTAGCAGGCGGATGGCGGATTTTTTCCCGCGCTGACTTTGCGCCCGTTGTGTCGAAGTTTGTACTGGAAGGCCAGAGTGCACGGCTGTCGCAGGCCGCACTGGAAACATTGGCGGTGATTGCCTATCGGCAGCCCGTCTCCCGGGCCCGGGTCTCAGCGATCCGGGGAGTAAACGTCGATTCGGTGGTCCGCACGCTGGTTCAGCGTGGATTGATCGTCGACGCCGGCACCGAAGCTATTACGGGTTCGCTGCTGTACCGGACAACGCCGTACTTTTTGGAACGGCTTGGCTTGGGGAGCCTCGACGAACTTCCGCAGATTGCACCGCACCTGCCCGGGCTGGAAAACCTGGCCGAATTTGAAGACACTACTTACTAACCGCTAGACCCCAAAGGACTTACTCATGACCCCAGCACCCCGTTCCGGATCCGGCCGCAACACCCCCCGCGGCGGCGGACGCAGTGCCGGTGGCCCCGCCGGCGGCAAGACCTTCGGCGGCAAGGGCGGCGGCCGCGGCTCGAAGCCCGGCTCCTCCCGTACCGGCGGACCCCGCTCCGGCTCCGGCCTGAAGCCCGGCGAAGACCGCGCCAACGGCTACCGCCCCGCCCCCGAGGTCCGTCCGGAGAAGTTCAAGTCAGACGCCGTGAAGGCCTTCGGCGACAGTTCCGCCAAGTCCGCCCCCCGCACGGGTGCGCCCAAGTCCGGCGGCGCCCGCCCCGGTGCCGGCAAAACCGGTGCCGGAAAGTTCGGCGGCCCGCAGGCCGGCCAGCGCAAGAGCGGGGACCGTGCCTTCCGCAACGAACGCTTCGGCCAGAACCTGGGACCGGTCCGCCGTTCCACCACCCGCCGCCCTGCCGCGCCGGTCATCTCCGAGCACCACAACCCCGAGGGCGTCCGCCTGCAGAAGGTCATGGCCAGTGCCGGCGTCGCCTCCCGCCGCGTGTGCGAGGAAATGATCGCCGAAGGCCGCGTGGAGGTTGACGGCGAGGTTGTCACCGAGCTCGGTGTCCGCGTTGACCCGGCCACCGTTGCCATCCACGTTGACGGCATGCGCCTGCAGCTGGACGAAACCCAGAAGTACTACGTGTTCAACAAGCCGCGCGGCGTTATCTCCACCATGGAGGACCCCGAAGGCCGTCCGTGCATCAGCGACTACCTCAAGCCCTCCAGCAAGCACGAACGCCTGTTCCACGTGGGACGCCTCGACAACGAGACTGAGGGCCTGCTGCTGCTGACCAACGACGGCGAGCTGACCAACCGGCTCACCCACCCCTCCTTCGAAGTGCCCAAGACCTACCTGGTCCAGGTCCGCGGACCCATGGGCCAGGGCGTCGGCGCGCAGCTGCGCGAGGGCATTGAGCTGGAAGACGGCTTCCAGAAGGTCGACTCCTTCAAGCTGGTGGACTCCACCCCCGGGCACATCCTGGTGGAGGTCGTCCTGCACTCAGGCCGCAACCGTATTGTCCGCCGCCTGTTCGACGCCGTCGGGCACCCGGTGGAGCGCCTGGTCCGCACCAAGATCGGCCCGATCAGCCTGGGTGACCAGCGCCAGGGCAGCATCCGCGTCCTCGGCCGCACCGAGGTGGGACACCTCCTCGCTTCCGTAGGACTGTAGGCCATGGCCGCTGCCGCTGACGGGGGCACCCACCTGTCCGGATCCGTGCTGATCACCGGCACGGGACTGCTGGGCACCAGCATCGGCCTCGGGCTCTCCGCCCGCGGCGTGGATGTGGTGCTCTCGGACATCTCTCCCTCCACAGAGGCGGTGGCCCGCGACATCGGCGCCGGCCGGCTGCTCGGTACCGTGGGCGAAGGCTTTGCGCCTTCGCTGGTGGTGGTTGCCGCACCGCCGGACGTCACCGCGTCCCTCGCGGCGGCCGCGCTCAAGGACTGGCCGGACGCCGTCGTCGTCGACATTGCCAGCGTCAAGTCGGCAGTGCTGGCGGACCTGCGCGGCTACGACGCCGACCTGTCCCGGTACGTGGGCACACACCCGATGGCGGGCCGGGAGAAATCCGGGCCGGTTGCTGCGCGTGCGGAGCTGTTCAACGGCATGCCGTGGGTGATTTGTGCGCCGGTGGAAGCGGCCCCGGAAGCTGTGCGCCGCGCGGAGGCCCTGGCATATGACCTGGGTGCCGTGGTGGCCCGGATGTCCGCGGAGGAGCACGACGCGTCGGTGGCCCTGACCTCTCATCTGCCGCAGGTCATGGCCTCCCTGGTGGCCAGCCGGCTGCAGGAAACCCCGCCGCAGTCCCTGGCCCTGGCCGGGAACGGGTTGCGGGACGTCACCCGGATAGCGGCCAGCGACCCGCGGCTGTGGGTGCAGATCCTCAGCGGCAATGCGGACCGGCTGGTGCCCATCCTGCACGGGGTCCGCGAGGACCTGAACCGGCTGATCCGGACCTTGGAGGATCCGGTGGCGGACGGTGCCCGGCTGGACATGGCCCAGCTGATTGCCGAGGGAAACGTGGGCCAGGCCCGCATTCCCGGCAAGCACGGCGGCCCGGCCCAGTCCTTTGTGTCCTTCACCGTCCTGGTGGATGACACGCCCGGGCAGATCGCCCGGCTGCTCACCGAAATCGGTGAGATCGGCGTGAACCTGGAAGACCTGCGCCTGGAGCATGCCTCCGGACGCCAGGTGGGCCGGGCGGAGATTTCCGTCCTGCCCGGCCGGATGAATGACCTTGTTTCTGAATTAAGCGCCCGCGGGTGGAAGGTAGTGCAGTGAGTTCCAAGATTGATCCGGCCCAGTTCCGGCAGGGCAAGCCGCTGGTGGTGGCCATTGACGGGCCGTCCGGTTCCGGCAAGTCCAGCATCAGCCGCGAGGTGGCCCGCCGGCTGCACGCTGCCTACCTCGACACCGGCGCCATGTACCGCGCCGTGACCCTCTCCTGCATGGAAGCCGGAATCGACCTGACCGATTCGGTGGCCGTGGAAGCGGCTGCCGAAAGCGCCGACATTGCCCTGAGCGTTTCTCCGAACGAGGAATGGGTCCGGGTCAGCGGCCGGGACGTCACCGACGCCATCCGGGAACCCTCTGTCTCCTCTTCGGTCAGCGCCGTGGCAACGACGCTTGGCGCCCGGGCCGAACTGGTCCGCCGGCAGCAGCAGCTGATCCGGGATTCGGGGCTGCGGATTGTGGCCGAAGGCCGCGACATCACCACGGTGGTGGCGCCGCACGCCGAGGTCCGCATCCTGCTCACGGCCAGCGAAGAAGCCCGTCTGCGCCGCCGCGGCATCCAGCTCGGCGGAACGCAGAGCGCCGCCGCCCTGAAGGAACAGGTGCTGGTCCGCGACGCCAAGGACTCCACGGTGGTGGAATTCCAGCAGGCCGCCGACGGCGTCGTCACCATCGATTCCTCCGACCTGGACTTCGAAGAGACCGTTGCCGCGGTGCTCGACGTCGTCTACGCCAGCACCCACTAACCACCCCCGCCGGGGTTCCGGCACCGAACACGGGCACCTGCCCGTGTTTCAATGGGAGGAGGGCCGGCGCGGCAATGCCGCGCGGATCCTCCCGCACACTTACCGGGCTGAACGTCCGGCGACGGCCTGTACGCGCAGTGCTGCAGACCTCAACGGAAAGAAAGCAATTCTATGAACGGAAAACCTCTCAACGACGACACCGCCGGTGATTGGGCCTCCGCGGAGGAGTACATCCCCGCAGGAACCGACTCGGTCAACGAGCGCCTCGCAGCCATCGACGACGACGAGGCCGAGGTTCGCGCCCGCTCCCTCCGCGCCGGTCTTGACGACTATGAGCTCGACGAAGAAGACGCTGCCCTGCTGGACGGCGGCTTTGACGAATTCGACGAAGACGCACCCCTCCGCCAGGATCCCGTGGTGGCCATTGTGGGCCGCCCGAACGTCGGCAAGTCCACCTTGGTGAACCGCATCCTGGGCCGCCGCGAAGCGGTTGTCGAGGATACCCCCGGCGTCACCCGCGACCGGGTGTCCTACCCGGCTACCTGGAACGGCGTGAACTTCACCCTTGTGGACACCGGCGGCTGGGAACACGACGCCCGCGGCATCCACGCCCGCGTGGCCGACCAGGCCGAGATCGCCGTCGACCACGCCGACGCCGTCATGCTGGTGGTTGATGCCACCGTAGGCATCACCGCCACGGATGAAGCCGTGGTGCGGATGCTGCGCGGCAAGGGCAAGCCCGTCGTCGTCGTCGCCAACAAGGTGGACGACATCCAGAACGAAGCCGACGCCTCGTCCCTCTGGGGCCTGGGCTTCGGCGAGCCGTACCCGGTTTCGGCCCTGCATGGCCGCGGCACCGGCGACATGCTGGACGCCGTCCTGGACGTGCTGCCGGAGTACTCCGCCTACGGCGGACTGGACCGCTCCGGCGGTCCGCGCCGCATCGCCCTGATCGGCCGCCCGAACGTGGGCAAGTCCTCACTGCTGAACAAGCTGGCCGGATCCGAGCGCGTGGTTGTTGACGACCTCGCCGGCACCACCCGCGACCCGGTGGACGAAATGGTTGAACTGGGCGGCCGTACCTGGCGCTTCGTGGATACCGCAGGCATCCGCCGCCGCCAGCACATGGCCCAGGGTGCGGATTTCTATGCTTCGCTGCGTACCCAGGCCGCGCTGGAAAAGGCCGAGGTCGCCGTCGTGCTGCTGGCTGTGGACGAGGTCCTCAGCGAGCAGGATGTTCGCATCCTGCAGCTGGCGATCGAATCCGGCCGCGCACTGGTCCTCGCCTTCAACAAGTGGGACCTGCTCGACGACGACCGCCGCCGCTACCTCAAGACCGAAATCGAGCGCGACCTCGCCCACGTGGAGTGGGCCCCGCACGTGAACATCTCGGCCAAGACCGGCTGGCACAAGGACAAGCTGGTGCCCGCCCTGGACACCGCCCTGGAAAACTGGGACAAGCGCATCCCGACCGGCAAGCTCAACGCCTTCCTGGGCGAGCTTGTGGCCGCGCACCCGCACCCGGTCCGCGGCGGCAAGCAGCCCCGCATCCTCTTCGGCACGCAGGCGTCCTCCCGCCCGCCGAAGTTCGTACTGTTCACCACCGGCTTCCTGGACCCGGGCTACCGCCGGTTCATCACCCGCCGGCTGCGCGAAACCTTCGGCTTCGAAGGAACGCCGATTGAGGTTTCCATGCGGGTGCGCGAGAAGCGCGGCAAGAACAGCAAGCGCTAAACCGTCAGTTCCGGCGTCTTGTGCCCCGGTCCGGCTTCCCTTCTGGGCGAGCGGGGCCGGGGTTTCGCGTTCTGCGGGACACCTCGCCGCGTTGGAGGCGGCGCGGAACCGCTCCCGGGCCGTCTCCTGTACAGCTGACGCTGCCTTCGGGACCTCCGGACAGCAGGAGCTGTACAGTAGGCGGATTTCCCGGCCGCCGGGCTGCCGCAGAGGGATTTGTTCGGGAGGGTACGTGCCGATTCGGGACTTTTGCCAACTATGATGTAGAGTATTCGAGTTGGTTCGGCCGGAAATAAACCGGCCGGGTAACGGGTTGTGGCGCAGCTTGGTAGCGCACTTGACTGGGGGTCAAGGGGTCGCAGGTTCAAATCCTGTCAACCCGACAGATAGCCTGATGAAACGCAAGTTTCGTCAGGCTTTTGTCGTTAACAAGCCCATATGCACCGACTCAGGGCTGCGGCCCCAGCGCCGCCAGGTCATCGGCCACCGCGGTCATCCGGCCGCGAAACTGGTGCCCGCCCGTCGCATGGCCGCGGACCCGGGCGTGTGGCAGCCGGGCAGCGTGGCGCCCGAGGTGGCCGAAGGGCACGACGTCGTCGTCCCGGCAGTGGTGCAGCCAGACCGGCAGGCCCGCCGGCAGTTCTGCTTCGGGCGGCAGGGCGTACTCCGCCTGCCAGCCCTCTGCGCCCCAGAACGGCATGGCCAGGAGGGCGAGTCCCAGCGGAGGGTCGCCCGGCCCGCTGCCCGGCCGGCTGCCCGAGAAGTGCTGCAGGGCCATGGACGCTCCAAATGAATGGCCTACGATCACCAGTTCCGGCCCGAGGGCCGCCCGTTGCCGTTCGATTTCGCTGCGCCAGGCCGCTGCGGACATGTCCTCGTCCGGAAAGCGGGGCGCCGACACAGGTACTCCCAGTAGTTCGTACAGTGCCTCGGCCATCGGCTGGTCATCTTCCCAGCCGCCGGCACCATGGATAAAGAGGATTTCCATATGGTGCTCCATTCCCGTACCGCTATTTTCCAACGAAAGCAGCGGATATGGTACGGGTCCCGGGCAGGACCGGGACGCGGGGCATTTGGAACAGGCATGAGAACGGACAAGGGATGCGGAGCAGGCAAACTGCAGCGGCTGTGGCAGTGCTGACTCTGGCCGGGGTTACGGCCTGTTCAGGAACGGACGGAACCGGACAGCGAACGCCGCTCCCGGCAACGCCGGCACCGGCCACGGTTATGTCTGGAGCTGCCGCCCCGGACACCATCACCACCGGCCTCGACACCCCGTGGTCCATCGTGTTCTTTGAAGGCGTCCCGCTCGTCAGCGAACGCGACTCCGGCCGGATCCTGGAGCTCGACGGCGAGGGCACCAGCCGCGAAGTTGGAACCGTCGCCGATGCAGCAGGCAGGGGAGAGGGCGGTTTGCTGGGGATTGCTGTACGGGACGGGTTCCTCTACGCCTACCTGACCGCTGGGGAAGAGAACCGGATTGAACGGCGGGAACTGGTCGGAACAGCCGGATCGCTGCAGCTGGGGCCGCCGGATACGGTACTGGACGGGATTCCCGCCGGTCCGGTCCACAACGGAGGACGCATCGCCTTCGGCCCGGACGGCATGCTCTACGCCACCACGGGCGACGCCGGAAACCGCGCCAGCGCGCAGGACCTGGAATCCGTCTCGGGCAAGATCCTGCGGATGACGCCCGAGGGCGCCGCGCCCGGGGACAATCCCTTCCCCGGCTCGCTCGTGTACAGCTACGGGCACCGCAATCCGCAGGGAATTGCCTGGGACGCCAATGGTGTCCTCTACGCGACCGAATTCGGGCAGGACACCTGGGATGAGCTGAACGTGATTGTTCCCGGCCAAAACTACGGCTGGCCTGAAGCAGAGGGCATCACCGGGGAAGCCGGTTTCACTGACCCGGTGCAGCAGTGGACGCCGGACGATGCGAGCCCCAGCGGGATGGCGGTGTCCAACGGGTACGCCTACATCGCGAACCTGAGGGGCCAGCGCATGCGGCGGGTTCCGCTCAGCGACCCCGGCAGCTCCGCGGAGTACTTCGCCGGAGAGTACGGCCGGCTGCGCGACGTCGTGAATGCACCGGACGGCAGCCTGTGGGTGCTCACCAACAACACTGACGGCCGCGGAAGCCCAGGCCCAGACGATGACCGCGTCCTCCGGCTGGAGCCGGAAGGGTGACGGCGGCTAAACGATCTGGTTGATCCGGATCAGGTTTCCGGTCGGATCCCGGAACGCGCAGTCGCGCACACCGTAGTCCTGATCGATGGGTTCCTGGACGACGTCGGCCCCGGCCGCTTCCAGCCGCGCGAACAACCCGTCGAGGTCATCGGTGGCCAGCGTCACGGACGAATACACACCCTTGGCGATGAGGTCCAGGATGGTCTGCCGCTCGGCGTCGGTAATCCCCGGATCGATAGCCGGCGGCTGCAGCACGATGGAAGTCTCCGGCTGGTCCACGGGGCCAACGGTGATCCACCGCATGTCCTCGTAGCCGACGTCGTTGCGCACCTCTAAGCCGAGGACATCGCGGTAAAAGCCCAGAGCGGCTTCGGCGTTGGTCTGTGGAAGGAAGGTGTAATGAATGTTGAGGTTCATGCTCGAAACGCTACGCGCGGGCGCCAGCGTGCGCTTCTTGATTCCTGACCGGTCTGGTCACCTGCTTCGCCTGGCACGGTGGAATGCCCGCCGCGTCCGGAGCATGGCTGCGCCGGTAGGTGCTGGGCGGCACCCCCACCAGTTCGGTGAAGCGGGTGCTGAAGGTGCCCAGCGAGGAGAAACCCACCGCAAAGCAGATCTCCGTCACGCTGAGGTCCCCGCGCCTCAATAAGGTCATGGCGCGCTCAATCCGCCGGGTCATCAGGTAGGAATACGGCGACTCGCCATAGATGCGGCGGAACTCACGGCTGAGGTGTCCCGCGGACAGATACACCCCGCGCGCCAGCTCCTCCACATTCAGGGGCCGGGCATACTCCCGGTCGATCCGGTCCCGAACGCGGCGGATCAGCGTGATGTTCTCCAGTCGCCGCGACCGGGTGCCTGCCGAAGCTGCACCTGCCGAAGCTGCACCTGCCGACCCCGTGCTTGCCGAACCCGTGTCCTCCGAATCCATACGCCTATTTTTGCGCACCGCCGGACCAGTGTCCCGGTTGCCCACCGCTTAATCCGGGCTCATGCCGCAGCTAAGGTTCAGCACGGCGCCGTTCATGGCCTCGGCCCCGCCATCGGCCAGGAAAACCGCCGCGCGGGCGACGTCGTCGAGCGTCGGCAGGGTTTTACTGCTGGTCAGGGATTCCAGAAAGGTCCGGAATTCGCTCACCGGCATCGGCAGATCGGGTGTGTCGCCCAGTGTTTCGGCGATCCGCTGCGGCCGAAGGCAAACAGTGCGTACACCTGAGGGGCCCAGCTCGGCCGCCAGTGTACGCGTCAGGGCCTCGACGGCGGCGCAGGCCGCGGCGAATCCGCCCACGCCCGCCAGCGACATCCGGGCGGGCGAGGCGGAGAGGGTCAGGATGGTCCCCGCCTGCTGCCGGACCATGTGCCGGGCCGCTGCCCGCGCGGTCAGGAACTGTGTCCGCGGCCAGGCCGTGAGCGGGTCCAGGAGGTCGGCCAGCGGCATCTCCAGCAGTGGGATTCCCTGCACCAGCGGGATTCCGACGGCGTTGATCACGACGTCGATCCGTCCGGCTGAGGAGATTACCTCCCTGGTGAAGTCCTCCACCGCCAGAGGATCGGCGGCATCCAGCACGTGCGTCGACACCGGCTCGGCGGTGAGGTCCCGAAGCTCCGCGGCGGCTCGGGACAGGTGCTCGTCCGTCCTGCCCGCCAGGAAGAGCCGGGCGCCCCGGGCGGCGAAGGCCGAAGCCACCGCGCTGCCGATGGCGCCCGCGGCTCCGTAGACAACTGCAACTGATCCTTGAACCGGCATGTTTTCTCCTTCGGTCAGCTCTATCCCGCAACCTTGCAGGCCGGGAACACCAGTGTCACCCGTGGCCGCGCTATTGCCCCGGCGGAGGTTAAGGGGCAGCGCGCTTCCGGTGCCGCCGCCGGCGCATTATCCTGTCACCGGAAACCGGCGGACCGCTGCTGGAAGGCCTGCTGCAGGTGCTGGTCGTAGAGGGCTTGGACGGAGTCCATGAGCAGCTGGTACACGGGGCATAGATGTCGTCACGCCTCCGGAAACCGAACCCTGGGGCGAGCGGTTTGCGCAGTATCGGGATCCGAACGGTCTGATAGTCCAACTCGTTGAGTGGGTGGAGGGACATGAGTGACAACATCCCAACGGAGCTCGCACGGGAGGAGCTTGTCCGTCTGGAACGGCGGCTGGCCCTGGAAGGTGCACCGGCATATGAGGACCTGCTGCACCGGGACGCCCTGGTCATCGTCCCCGGTGCCGTGCTCAACAAGGGGGAATGCGTTGCAGCCATTGAAGCCTCCGCTCCCTGGGCCCGGATCGATATCGACCCGTTCTGGTACTTCGGTACGGCCGACACAGCAAGCATCGCGTACAGGTTCACGGGCAGCCGGGGAGCGGACGAGTACCGGGCCGTGATGCTGTCCAGCTACCTTCTCGACGCGGGTTGGCCTCAGTTGATCCATCATCAGCAGACAGTAGAGGCGCCATAGCTGCCCGCTTTCTTTGGATCCGGGTCCCGAAGCATCCATTACCACCGTTTCGGTTGCAGGGTGAAAGGCGGGATGGAAGCCTCGGTGCATGCAAAATTTGAAGCTCCGTAAGGCCCTGGTCCTACCTTCCGTCTGCAGCCTGGCGGCAGGGCTTGCAGTGGCAGGAACGCTGTTCACGGCTCCCGCGGCCGCGGCACTGGCGCCGGTCAATCCTGTCCGGATCAACGACGCCGCCCCGGCAAACTCAGGATTCCTCGTTTTTGTGGAAGGAAATACGGCCATCAATGCAGATGAATCGGAAGGTTCCATCGCAACTGGAGGGAACCTGAGCTTCAGCACCTCCTACAACATCGCCATTTCGGAAGTACTCCAGACACCCACTGCACCCGGTGATCCGGCTCCGGTGTCGCTTTGGGTCGGGGGAGGAATCGCCTGGCCGGACAACGGGTCAATCGTCAGCGTGAACCAGGGCACCACGAAGGTCGGGGACACGAGCACCTACACGGCGTACGACGTGGACCCGAACGGCGCTCAAGTGAATTACCGGTTGACCGAGTTCGGTCAGCCGTACACGTCCACGCCCCAGATCAATGGCACGGTCCGCCAGACTCCCGCATCCGTCGCCGCGACCGAGGGCATTGTCGACATTCCCGGCGCTTTCACCCAATACCGGGCGCTCACCCAGGAGATGGGGGCCTGCACCGAGACCTTGGCACTGCGCAACGCCAACGGCGATCCGTTGCCCCGTCCGGTGGCTGCCGGGACCAACGCCTACATCACCCTCGTGGAAGGCCAGACCAACGTCCTGAACCTCACGGCCGAGGAACTGGACGCCCTGGACGTCCTTACCTTCACCAACCAGCCCACCGCGGCCACACCATTGCTGGTCAATGTCTCTGGGACCTCGTTCAACGGAACCACCCCGAACCTTGCCGGCATAGGCCGGGACCAAGCACCGTATATCATGTGGAACTTCCCTTTCGCCACCAGTGTTACCGCCACGGGAGGGGCCGCCCTGCAGGGAACGTTGTATGCACCGAACGCGGACGTCGCTTGGCTCACCACCCAGAACATTGAAGGAAACATTATCGCGGGCTCGCTCACCCACGGGGCTTTGAACGAGCGGGAGACAGGACCGCGCGAGATCCACAGTGAGGCGTTCGCCACCACGTTGAGCTGCGCAGATCCGACACCTACTCCCACTCCGACTCCGACGCCGACTCCCACTCCGACGCCGACTCCCACTCCGGAGCCCACGCCCACCCCCACGACGTGCCCGCCGACCCCAACTCCCACCCCAACGCCCACCCCAACGCCCACTCCCACCCCAACGCCCACTCCCACACCGACGATCACGCCGACCCCGACAATCACGCCTACTCCGGAACCGACCACTACTCGGGCCTGTCTGCCAGCCGCCAACCCGCTACCGGCCCAGACTGTGCGGCCCCAGCTACCCAACACTGGTACCGGGCCTGCGGCTCTGCGCTGGCTTTCCGCAGCGCTCGTGCTGGCAGGAGGCACGGGAATCTATCTTGCCCGGGGCCGTGGATCGCGCGAATAGCCGGGAACGCACGCCAGGCACGGATCGGTGCAGGCACTACCTATGTGGCGGGTGGGGTCAGCGTGAAACTCATGCGGACTTCTGCATTTACTGTTGTCGAGCGGAAACCAAGGTGCAAGCCTCTGGCCTATGCACACTAAACGTCACTCAAGAGCCCTAATTGTCACTACTATGTGCAGCCTCGCGACAGGGTTCGCCCTGACAGGCTCCCTGGCCACCGCCCCGTCCGCCGCCGCGCTTGAACCGGCGTCCTCGGCCCAGGTCAGCAATGCCGTTTCGTTGGAAAACGGCATACTTATGTCCCTCACCGACCCCACACCCACGTGTTCCCCCTCGCTGGTGCCCACCCCTACAGAGCCGGCACCAACGCCAACCGATCCGGATCCCGTGCCCACGTCAAGCGTCCCGGAGACTACGCCTACAGTCCCGGCGCCGATCCCGACACCCACGGAGCCTGCGCCCAGCCCGACGACGACCGAGCCTAGCCCGCCGATGACTACCTCGGAGCCGAGCCCGCCGATGACTACCTCGGAGCCGAGCCCGCCGATGACGGACCCCGAGCCGAGTTCGACGGCAACTGACCCCTCCTTGACCGTAACGGGCTTGACGGTTGACAGGGTCCTGGCCGTCACGCCTCCGTGCATGGGTGCTGTGGATTCATCGCAGCCCGAACGGGCAGGCTTGGCCAACACCGGAACAACCGGTACGTCGCTCAGCCTGCTGGCCGCAGGCGGAATGCTGACAGCCGGTGCGGCCGGGCTTTACTTCGTTCGCCGACGCGGAGTTCGGGAGTAGAACGCTCTGCCGGTCCATCCTTCCCATAGCAAAGGTCCCTGCCGGCCCCCGTACTTGACGGGGCGCCGGCAGGGCGCCGGCCAGTTGGAACCGCCCCGCGTTGCGCAGGGCGAGAGGGGGGGCATGGCCGGTCCGGCGACACAGTGCTCCGCCGCAGCGCCTCATCCGACCGCTCAGACGGAGGTGGAAGGGACCCGGCGCGACAGCATGTTTCGACGCCCCTGAACAACCAGTGCCGTTGGAGGCCGGCAGCGGGTAGGCTAATACAGCAGGTAAGGCAGAAACAGTCATCGGAACCGGGTCAGCCAGGACAACTGGCTGATCAGTTTTCTTTTTGGGGAGGAAATTGCACATGGCGGGCGAGCAGTACAGCGCCGAACGAACGGGCGACCGACGGGAACCCAGCTCGGAAGACACCACATCCATCAGTCTTCCGCCAATCTCAGACTCCACCACGGTGGAGCCTAAGCTCACCCCGGACGAGCGCGCCGCGGTCGCGGCCCTTCCGGCGGGCTCCGCCCTGCTGATTGCCCACACCGGCCCCAACGCAGGTGCGCGTTTCCTGCTGGACCAGGACGTCACCACTGCAGGACGGCACCCCAACGCGGACGTTTTCCTGGACGACGTGACGGTGTCCCGCAAGCATGTGGAGTTCCGGCGCACTGCGGAAGGATTCCGGGTAGTGGATGCCATGAGCCTGAACGGCACCTATGTCAACAACGACCGCGTGGACAGCGTGCTGCTGCGCACCGGCAGCGAAGTGCAGATCGGCAAGTTCCGCCTGACTTTCTATGCTGCCCGGCCCGCATCTGCAGGAAACCAGGCGCCGGCACAGGCGTAGGGCAGATAAGGTAGTAGTCATGTCAGCATCTCAGTCCGTCAGGCGCAGCACCGGACCCGAACGGCTGCGCGGCAGGGTGCTGAACATCGGTGAAGTACTCGGCGAGCTCAGCGGGGATTTCCCCGCCATCAGCGCGTCCAAGATCCGTTTCCTGGAGGAAAAGGGTCTGGTGACGCCGCAGCGTACGGCGGCCGGCTACCGGAAATACAGCACCGCCGACGTCGAGCGCCTCCGCTTCGTGCTTGCCCTCCAGCGAGACCAGTACCTGCCCCTGAAGGTCATCAAGGATTACCTTGATGCGATCGACCGGGGTGAACGGCCCGAATCCCTCCCCGGCGGGATGTCCTTGGCACCGCGAGTTGTTTCCGACCAGCTGGCCGGAGAGCTGTCGGCCCGAACACACGCGCGGACACTGACGTTTGACGAACTGGTGCAGGAATCCGGAGCCAGCGCCGACCTGGTGCGGAGTTTGGCCAGCTACGGCCTGATCGGGCCGGCCGATGAGAACTACGACGAGCACGCGCTGAAAGTGGCCAAGGCGTGCGCCCAGCTTGAAGCCCATGGCATCGAGCCGCGGCACCTGCGCCCTTTCCGTGCCGCAGCGGATCGTGAACTGGGCCTGGTGGAACGTGTGGTTGCTCCGGTTGCGTCCCGGCGCGACGTTGCGTCCAAAGCCAGAGCTGCCGAAACCGCACGGGAAATCAGCGACCTGTGCCTGAGCCTGCACAGTGCGCTGGTCCACGGCCAGATCGCGCGGATGGAGTCCTGAGCATGCAGGAAGTCGAAGTTGTGGGTGTCCGGATTGAACTGCCGTCCAACCAACCGCTGGTCCTGCTCAAGGAAATAAACGGGGAACGCCACCTGCCCATCTGGATCGGGGCGCCCGAGGCCAGCGCAATCGCTTTTGTGCAGCAGGGCATTGTCCCGCCGCGCCCCATGACCCATGACCTGCTGGTGAACCTCATCCACGCGCTCAAGCGCGAGGTCAGCCTCGTCCGGCTGATCTCGGTGGAGGACACCGTCTTCCACGCCGAGATCGTCTTCGAGGACGGCACAGCGGTCAATTCACGTGCCTCTGACGCCATCGCAGTGGCCCTGCGCATCCCCTGCCCTATTTACTGCGCCGACCAGGTCCTTGACGAGGCAGGCGTCCGCATTGCCGACGCTGACGACGACGGCGAGGAAGAGCAGGACAACGCCGAGCAGGAAATGCGGCAGTTCCGCGAGTTCCTGGCCGACGTCGAGCCTGAAGACTTCGAGCGCTAGACGCTTTTCCGGTCCCCGGGTCCGACACGCTGCGGAAAGTTCCGCCGCCTCTTTGACCTTGGTGCCCGTCAGTTCTAACGTCGAAGACATAGAGTTCCCATTGCACCGGGGGAGTTCTCGGGGGACACTGAGAAAGCCCCGACAGCTCCGGCCAGTGCCGACCCCCAGGGGAACCGTTACTAGGAGGCACAAGTGAGTCCGAAAGGCGATGCCGGCCAGCATGCCGCAGCACCGGGGAGCATCCCTTCCCAGAGTGCGCAGGGCTTGCTGTTCACGGAGGACCTGCCTGTGCTGGATGAAGACGCCGGCTACCGCGGTCCCACGGCCTGCAAGGCCGCCGGAATCACCTACCGCCAGCTGGATTACTGGGCCCGGACCGGGCTCGTTGAACCTGCCGTACGCGGTGCGGCCGGCTCCGGTACCCAGCGGCTGTACAGTTTCCGCGACATCCTGGTCCTGAAAGTCGTCAAGCGCCTTTTGGACACCGGGGTATCGCTCCAACAGATCCGTACCGCGGTGGAGCACCTGCGGGAGCGCGGCGTGGAGGATCTGGCGCAGATCACCCTGATGAGCGACGGCGCCAGTGTGTACGAATGCACCTCCGCAGACGAGGTCATTGACCTGGTGCAGGGCGGACAGGGTGTCTTCGGAATCGCAGTCGGCCGCGTGTGGCGAGAGGTTGAAGGCAGCCTGGCCCAGCTCCCGAGCGAACACGTCAATGACTTTCCCGGCGACGAGCTGAGCCAGCGCCGGATCGCCCGCAAAATCAGCTAGTCTCCTGCCGGCAGCGCCGGCAATAACGCTATGACAAATGCAGGAAGGCCACCCCGCGGGGTGGCCTTCCTGCATTTGTACGGTGAATCCTCAGCGGATGCTCAGATGCTGTCTTGGTTTACGCGACCGGGCGCCGCATCACGCGGTTGCGCACACTGCCCGTGTCCATGAGGTTCTTCAGCAACGCATCAAAGGTTCCGGAGGCCTGCTTGGCGGATTCGCCGGGCCAGTGGTGGACGGAATGCGCTGCACCCTGAATCTGCTGCCAGTTGGCCTGCTCGGCAATGGTGGGGCTAAGCAGCAGATCGCCGAACATCTGCTTCATTTCAGCCAGCCGGAAAACATGCTCATTGGAACTGGGACGGACCCGGTTGGCAATGATCCCCGCCGGAGCGAGGTTGGGAGCGAACTCCTCCCGGAACAGTTCAAGGGCACGCATGGTCCGCTCGGTTCCGGCAACGGAAAACAGGCCGGGTTCGGCAACCAGCAGCACCCGGTTGCTGGCGGTCCATGCCATGCGGGTCAGCCCGTTCAGGGATGGCGGGCAGTCGATGAGGACCAGCCCGTAGCCGGTGACCCGGGAGAGCAGGTTGGTCAGGCGGCGGAGATCCCGCTTGCCCAGATCCGGGCGGTCGTAGATACCCGAATAAGCCGAGCCCATGGCAACGTCCAGCACGGGGCGCTTGCCGGTGTCCTTGGCCAGGCGGCGGGCGTTCTCCACCCAGCCGCTGGGCACCACGTTGTCGCTGAACTGGACCCGGCGGGGACTGCGAAGCATCTCGCCGATGCCCAGCTGGTTTCCCGCACTGACGCCCAGGCCCGTGGTTGCATCAGCGTGCGGGTCCAGGTCCACGACCAGGGTCGGAATGCCCGCGGCCAGCGCGGCGGATGCCAGACCCAGAGTGACGGAGGTCTTGCCGACGCCGCCCTTCAGGCTGCTGATGCTCACTACTTGCACTTGTTGAACCAAAACCTAACGTGTCTAGGAATCACTGGAGGCTGCACACTCATTCTATGTGACGGACTACGGTTACCCTCGCATCAGGGATTTGCAGGGGTGGCGCTTACACTGGTGCCACAGTGTGAGCCCCGGCACGGTCCAGGCAGCGCTGTTCTCCCGGAGTTGCGCCCGCAGGCGGGCTTCGGTGCGTTCTGCCGATGGCCCGACAGCGTAGGTAGAATCCGATACAGGCGGTACTGTCCAGGTGCCCCAGCCCGCAATAGACGCAGGAGACCCATGTTCTCGAAGATATTGGTAGCCAACCGGGGTGAAATCGCCATCCGTGCCTTCCGGGCGGCCTATGAACTCGGTGCCAAGACCGTAGCCGTATTTCCGCACGAGGACCGCAACTCGATTCACCGGCAAAAGGCCGACGAGGCCTACCTGATCGGTGAAGAGGGGCATCCGGTCCGGGCGTACCTGGATGTGGACGAAATCGTCCGAGTGGCCAAGGAGTCCGGCTGCGACGCCATCTACCCCGGTTACGGCTTCCTGTCGGAAAACGCGCAGCTGGCCCGGGCAGCGGCCGACGCCGGCATCACCTTTGTGGGGCCCGCCGCCGACATCCTGGAATTGGCAGGCCATAAGGTCCATGCCCTGAACGCCGCCCGGGAAGCGGGTATCCCGGTCCTGCGCTCCACCCAGCCCAGCGCCGACGTCGAGAAGCTGCTGGGTGAGGCGGAGGACATCGGCTTCCCCATCTTCGTTAAGGCCGTCGCGGGCGGAGGCGGCCGCGGAATGCGCCGCGTGGATACCGCGGACAAGCTTCCGGAGGCGCTGCAGGCCGCCATGCGCGAGGCGGAGACCGCTTTCGGTGATCCCACCGTCTTCCTGGAACAGGCGGTGCTGCGCCCCCGGCACATTGAAGTGCAGATCCTGGCGGACAACGAGGGCAATATTGTGCACCTGTTCGAGCGGGACTGCTCGCTGCAGCGCCGCCACCAGAAGGTGGTGGAAATTGCCCCGGCGCCCAACCTGGACGAGAACATCCGGCAGGCGCTTTACCGCGACGCGGTGAAGTTCGCCAAGGCACTGAAATACGTCAACGCCGGAACCGTCGAGTTCCTGGTGGACACCGTGGGTGAGCGGGCCGGCCAGCACGTCTTTATCGAGATGAATCCCCGCGTGCAGGTGGAGCACACCGTCACGGAGGAAATCACCGACGTGGACATTGTCCAGTCCCAGCTGAGGATCGCGGCGGGGGAGAGCCTGGCGGACCTGGGCCTGGCACAGGACGAGCTGCAGGTGCGCGGTGCCGCACTGCAGTGCCGGATCACCACCGAAGACCCGGCCAACGGCTTCCGTCCCGACGTTGGACGGATCACCGCGTACCGGTCAGCCGGCGGCGCCGGAGTGCGGCTCGACGGCGGCACGGTCTACGCAGGTGCCGAGATCAGTCCGCACTTCGACTCCATGCTGGTGAAGCTGACCTGCCGGGGCCGGACCTACCCGATTGCCGTGAACCGTGCCCGCCGGGCGCTGGCCGAGTTCCGGATCCGCGGGGTGGCCACCAACATTTCCTTCCTCCAGGCCGTGCTGGATGATCCTGATTTTGTGGCCGGCGACGTTGCCACCTCCTTCATTGAGGAACGCCCCGAGCTGCTCAACGCGCGCGGCTCCGCGGACCGCGGCACCAAACTGCTTAATTGGCTGGCGGACGTTACCGTCAACAAGCCCTACGGCGAAGCAGCCGTCCACATCGACCCGGCAGAGAAGCTCCCGTCCCCGCTGCCGGAGGCTCGGCCGGGCTCCAGGCAGCGGCTGCAGGAGCTGGGCCCGGAGGGTTTTGCTGCGGAGCTGCGCAGGCAAACCGCGCTGGCCGTCACCGACACCACCTTCCGCGACGCACACCAGTCGCTGCTGGCAACCCGCGTGCGGACCCGTGACCTTGTCGCCGCCGCACCGGCAGTGGCAGCACTGACACCGGAGCTGCTCTCCGTGGAGGCCTGGGGCGGTGCCACGTACGACGTCGCCCTCCGCTTCCTGGGCGAGGACCCCTGGGAGCGACTGGCCGCACTGCGGCACGCACTGCCCAACGTATGCATCCAGATGCTGCTGCGCGGCCGCAATACCGTCGGTTACACCCCGTACCCCACGGAGGTTTCGGATGCCTTCGTGGAGGAGGCCGCAGCCACCGGCGTCGACATTTTCCGGATCTTCGACGCGCTCAATGACGTCTCACAGATGGAACCGGCCATCCAGGCCGTCCGCAGGACCGGAACAGCCGTGGCCGAGGTGGCGCTTTGCTACACCGCAGACATGCTCAACCCTGATGAGACGCTCTACACGCTGGACTACTACCTGGACCTGGCCCAGCGGATGGTGGACGCCGGCGCGCACATTCTGGCCATCAAGGACATGGCCGGGCTCCTCCGCCCGGCCGCTGCCGCGAAACTGGTGTCAGCCCTGCGGGAGCGTTTCGACCTGCCCGTGCACCTGCACACCCACGACACCGCCGGCGGACAGCTCGCCACGCTGCTGGCGGCGGCGGAAGCCGGAGTGGACGCCGTCGATGTTGCCAGCGCGCCGCTGGCCGGAACCACCAGCCAGCCGGCCATGTCCTCACTGGTCGCCTCGCTGACCAACACCGAACGTGAGACCGGTATCAGCTTGGCGAACGTAGGGGCGCTGGAGCCCTACTGGGAGGCAGTGCGCCGGGTCTACGCACCGTTCGAGTCGGGCCTGGCCGGACCCACCGGGCGGGTCTACATGCACGAGATTCCCGGCGGGCAGCTCTCGAACCTCCGCCAGCAGGCCATCGCGCTGGGGCTTGGCGAGCGGTTTGAAGCCATCGAAGACATGTACAGCGCCGCAGACCGGATCCTGGGCCGCCTGGTGAAAGTCACGCCGTCGTCCAAGGTCGTGGGGGACCTGGCCCTGCAGCTGGTCGGTTCCAATGTCTCCCCGGAAGACTTCGAGGAGAACCCGCAGAACTACGACATCCCGGATTCGGTGATCGGCTTCCTCAGCGGTGAACTCGGCGACCCGCCGGGAGGCTGGCCCGAGCCCTTCCGGACCAAGGCGCTGCAGGGACGCGAGGTCAAGCCCCGCCGCGTTGAGCTGACGGAGGTGGACAAGGCCGGACTGCAGGCGGATTCCGCCACCCGGCAGGAAACCCTGAACCGGCTGCTCTTCGCAGGCCCGGCGAAGGAATTCGCCACGGTCCGGGAAACCTACGGCGACGTTTCCGTGCTGGAAACCCGGGACTACCTGTACGGGCTGCGCCGCGGTGAGGAGCATGTCATTGAGCTGGAGAAGGGCGTAAAGCTGATTGCGGCCCTGGACGCGGTGTCCGAACCCGATGAGAAGGGCATGCGTACGGTCATGACCACGCTCAACGGGCAGATGCGGCCCGTCTCGGTCCGGGACCGGAGCATCGAGAGCTCCAGCAAAACGGCGGAGCGTGCCGACCCGGCCGAGCCCGGGCACGTCGCTGCTCCGTTCGCCGGAGCCGTCACCGTCACGGCCAAGGAAGGCGCCGAAGTGGCCGCCGGGGAAACGGTGGCCACCATTGAGGCGATGAAGATGGAAGCCTCCATTACGGCACCTGTCGCCGGCACCGTGGAGAGGGTGGCCATCTCCACCGTGGAGCAGGTCCAGGGCGGGGACCTCCTGCTGGTGATCGCACCCAAGTGAGGTCCGCGGAAATGTACCGGCGGGGCCGACTGCCTAGACTGGGGGAGTGACCCACTACGATCTAGCCATCATCGGTTCAGGCTCCGGCAACTCCATAATCACCCCGGATTGGGACGGCAAGCGGGTGGCCGTCATTGACGGCGGCACGTTCGGGGGAACGTGCCTGAACGTCGGATGCATCCCCACCAAGATGTTCGTATATCCCGCCCAGCTGGCGGCCGCCGCTGCCGACGGCGTCCGGCTGGGCGTGGATACGTCCATGCAGGGGGTCCGCTGGCGGGAGGTCCGGGACCGCATCTTTACCCGCATTGATGCCATCTCCGAGGGCGGCCGGCGGTACCGGGACGAGGAACTGGACAACGTCACGCTGTACAGCGAGAACGTACGCTTCACTTCGCCGCACGCCTTGGTCACCGAGTCGGGGGAGAAGATCACCGCTGACCGGATCGTTGTGGCTGCCGGTTCCCGTCCGGTACTCCCGGACACCCCGGGCATGGACCTGCCGCAGGTGCACACCTCCGACACGGTCATGCGCATTGATGACCTGCCTGCCCGGGTACTGATCATCGGCGGGGGATACATTGCGGCCGAATTCGGTTTCGTTTTCTCGGCACTGGGGTCCCGGGTCACCATGGCCGTCCGCTCGGAGGCGTTGCTGCGCTCCCTGGACGGCACCCTATCCGAGCGCTTTACCGCAGAAGCAGCCAAGCAGTGGGACCTGCAGCTGAACACCACCGTGGATTCGCTGAAAGAAAACGCCGACGGTTCCGTACATGCCGTGCTCAGCAGCCCGGGCGGCACCCGGGAACTGGACGTGGACCTGGTGCTGGCCGCTACCGGGCGCAAACCCAACACCGACCGGCTGGACATAGCCGCGGCCGGTTTCGACGCCACGCCGGACGGACGGCTCGCGGTGGACGGGTTCGGCCGGGTGCTGGCCGGCGGAGAACCGGTGCCGGATCTTTGGGCCCTGGGCGACATAAGCAGCCCCTACCAGCTCAAGCACGTAGCCAACCATGAGGCCCGCGTGGTGGCCCACAACCTGGTGCACCCCGATGACCTGCGGGAGATGGACCACCGGTACGTCCCTGCGGCAGTTTTCAGCAGCCCGCAGATCGCCAGCGTGGGAATGACCGAAGAGCAGGCCTGCGCCGACACTGAAGCCCGGGGAGTGGAACTCGCCCTGGCGGTGCAGGAGTACGGCTCAACGGCGTACGGCTGGGCCATGGAGGACTCCACCGGCTTCGTCAAGCTCCTGGCTGAAAAGGAAACCGGCCGGCTGCTGGGCGCGCACATCATGGGTCACGAGGCCTCCATGCTGATCCAGCCGCTGGTCCAGGCCATGGAATTCGGGCTGGACGCAGCGACCATGGCCCGCGGCCAGTACTGGATCCACCCGGCCCTGACCGAAGTTGTGGAGAACGCGCTGCTCTCGCTCAAGACAAACGAAAAGCCGGGCAGGAACCGCCTTTAAGGGGTTCCTGCCCGGCCGGCAGGCAAGGATCAGACGCGCTGCCCGCTGTAGATCTCGTCAATCACTTCGGAGAAGTCGCGCAGCACCTGGGCACGCTTGATCTTCAGTGACGGGGTGAGGTGCCCGCTTGACTCGGTGAAGTCCGTGGGGACCACCCGGAACACCTTGATGGCCTCGGCCTGGGAGACCTTCTTGTTGGCCCGGTCAACCACGGCCTGGAGTTCTGCCTGCAGCTCGTCGGTCTTGGCCACCTCGGTCACCGTCATGCCGGCCGGCAGCTTGTGCCGTTCCAACCAGCCTGGCAGTGCTTCTTCATCCACCGTGATCAGCGCGGAAATAAACGGCTTGGCGTCGCCGACCACCACGCACTGGGAAACGATGGCGTCTGCACGGATTGAGTCCTCCAGCTGGGAGGGGACCACGTTCTTGCCGCCGGCGGTGACAATGATTTCCTTCTTGCGGCCCGTGATCTTCAGGAAGCCGTCCGCGTCCAGCTCGCCGATATCCCCGGTGTGGAACCAGCCGTCGGTAAAGGTTTCCGCCATCAGTTCCGGGCGCTTGTAGTAGCCCTTCATCACGCTGATGCCCTTGGCGAGGATCTCGCCGTCGTCGGCGATCTTGACGCTGTTGCCCGGCAGCGGCGCCCCCACCGTGCCGAGCTTGACCAGCTGCGGGGTGTTGGTGGTCAATGGGGCGGTGGTTTCGGTGAGGCCGTAGCCTTCGAGCACCAGCAGGCCGATCCCGTGGAAGAAGTGCCCCAGCCGCTCACCCAGGGGAGCACCGCCGGAAACGGCATACTGCACCCGTCCGCCCATGGCCTCGCGGATTTTTCCGTAGAGCAGCCGGTCGAACACAGCGTGCTTGAGCTTCAGGGACAGCGGTACCTTGCCTTCCTGCTTGGCGCGGGACCATTCCACAGCGGTGGCCACACCGGCGTGGAAGATCTTGCCCTTGCCGCCGTCTTCGGCCTTGAGCATGGAAGCGTTGAAGACCTTTTCCAGTACGCGCGGAACCACCAGGATGAACGTGGGCTTGAAGCTTTGCAGGTCCGGCAACAGGTTCTTCACATCGGGGGTATGGGCAACGGTGGCACCGGTGCCCACGCTGAGTACCGAAATAAAACGGGCAAGCACATGGGCCAGCGGAAGGAACATGATGGTCTGGGAGCCCTCACGGGCAACTTCAGGCTCGGCCAGCTCGGAGTTCTTCGTCAGGTTCACGAAGTTGGCGTGCGTGAGTTCGCAGCCCTTCGGCTTCCCGGTGGTGCCGGAGGTGTAAATGATGGTGGCGAGGTCTTCCATGGTGGCCGCAGCGCGGCGGACCTCGAGATTTTCGTCACTGACGGACGTGCCGGCGCTGCGAAGCGTATCAAGTCCGCCGCCGTCGATCTGCCACACGTTTGCCACTGCGGACAGGTCTTCGTCGGCGGCCGCCTGCCGGACAATGTTCTCGTGCCGGGCCGCTTCGACCACAATACCCACGGCACCGGAGTCGCTCAGGATCCAGGCGACTTGGGACGGGGAGGATGTCTCATAGACCGGAACCGAAACGGCTCCGGCGAACCACAGGGCAAAGTCAACCAGCGTCCATTCGTACCGGGTCCGGGACATGATGCCCACGCGGTCCCCGGCCTTTACTCCCGCGGCCACAAAGCCCTTCGCCAGGGCACGGACGTCCTTGGTGAACTCCGTGGCGCTGATGCGCTGCCATTCGCCCTGGCCGTCCCGGACAGCAAACAGCGCCGGGTTGCTCGGCTTGGCAGCCTGGTCCAGCAGCATGTTGGTGATGTTTGTCTGCGGCGGGGATTCCGCTAGGACGGGAACGCTGAATTCTCGCACGATAGCTCCTTTGATATCCGGTAGGCCCGTAGGCACTGCCAGCCTATAACGTAGATCACACTTCTGTACCCGTCGGTAACCTTGCGGATCGATAACGTTCGTGCCACCCCTCTTGCAGTTTCCCTAGAATAGGTTTCTGATGCGTTCCGTTACCCCAGCACCTGTTCCCCGTCCCGCCTCCCCGTTGCAGCGCCGTCCCGACGCGGCCGGGCCTTTCCGTACCCGCCGGCCCATGCGCCTGCCCAACCGGATGCGCCGCCGCGGACTCGCGATCGGCATTGATATCGGCGGCACAAAGGTGGCAGGCGGCCTGGTGGACGGCGACGGGCGGGTCCTCAGGCAGGCCCGCCGCCTGACTCCCGGGCATGATCCGCGCGAGGTCGAAGCGGTCATTGTGGATTTGGTGCAGGAACTCTCCGCGGACCATCATGTCTGGTCCGTTGGCATAGGCGCGGCCGGTTGGATGGACCTGGCCGGCAGCACCGTGCTGTTCAGTCCGCATCTGGCCTGGCGCAATGAGCCGCTCCGCGAAAACCTGGAACGGCTTCTGCGGCGCCGCGTGTTCCTGGTCAACGACGCCGACGGCGCGGCCTGGGCCGAGTACCGGTTCGGTGCGGGGGCGGGGGAGAGCAGGATGGTCTGC
This sequence comes from Arthrobacter sp. zg-Y1143, assembly GCF_030125565.1. Taxonomy (NCBI): domain Bacteria; kingdom Bacillati; phylum Actinomycetota; class Actinomycetes; order Micrococcales; family Micrococcaceae; genus Arthrobacter; species Arthrobacter sp. zg-Y1143. The sequence continues at coordinate 49,041 of NZ_JASKLW010000005.1, forward strand.
GTCACCCTGGGCACCGGGATAGGCGGCGCCATGGTGATGGACGGGCGGCTGGAGCGCGGCCGCTTTGGCGTGGCCGGCGAGTTCGGACACCAGATCATCATGCCCGGCGGCCACCGCTGCGAATGCGGCAACCGCGGCTGCTGGGAACAATACGCTTCCGGCAATGCCCTTGGCCGGGAAGCCCGTGAACTTGCGGCCGCCAACTCGCCGGTAGCCCAGGAAATCCTGCGGGCCGTGGACGGCAACATAGGGGACGTGACCGGGGCAGTGGTCACGCGGCTGGCCCTGGAAGGAGATCCGGCGTCGATCGAGCTCCTCGACGAGGTGGGGCAGTGGCTGGGCCTGGGCCTCGCCAACCTCGCAGCCGCCCTGGATCCGGGAATGTTCGTGATCGGCGGCGGCGTCAGCGATGCAGGAGACCTGATGCTGGAACCTGCGCGGCGTTCGTTCGCCCGCAACCTCACCGGCCGGGGCTTCCGCCCCGCGGCCCGCATGGAGCGTGCCGCACTGGGACCAGCGGCCGGACTGATCGGCGCCGCAGACCTCTCCCGGATAGCCGCGCGCCGCTGAACCGCGGCGGTGGGGCAGACCCCGGCGGCATTGCCCGCCGCGCTCCGTCACGGGAGCGGCGGGCGCACTGCTGCGCCTAGACGGCCGCGCCGTCGTCGCCCTCATCGCGGTACTGCGGCAGGCGGAACAAGAGGTAGCCGGCCGAGCCGACAAAAACGGCAACGGTGCCGAGGATGACGGCCAGCGGAGCGCTGCGCCAGAACATGGCGAACACCAGCAGGAGCAGCGGCCCGCCGACGGCGCCCAGCCAGGCAAGCACCACCGTCGGTTCGCCGAGGCCCAGCGGCGGCGGTTCCGGCGGAACAAACGCACCGTCCTGCTCGTCGGGGACAGCATAGTCCCGCGGCCCGCCCGCCAGCGCCTGGTTCTCGAAAAGGGCCCTGGTGCGTTCAGCCGGCGATGCTGTGCCGGGGGACGCGGGAGCCCCGGAGGCTTCCGGGCCGGGCTCCGCCGGCGGGGACGGCCGGGTATCCGGTGCGGGGCCGGCGTCGTCCATGTGTTCCAGGCGGGCCACCAGATCCTTCCAGACCTCTTCGTCGGTGGACTCGTTGTGCTCGGGTTCGCGTTCACTCATGTCCGGACCCCGGCGCTAACCCGTTGGATGAACTCGTGCGAACGGACAAAAATCAACAGCGAATCGTGGTCCATGGTTGCCACGTGGTAGCTGTTTTCCAGCGGAACCACTTCCAGCTCGGCGTTCACCAGCCTCCGGCGCAGCAGGTCCATGCTGGATTCCGGGACCACCGCATCCGTCCGCGAGCGGAAGGCCAGTACGGGGGCGGTGACGGCCGGCAGGCTGGCCGCCGTGTCCCGGAAGAGACGGCCGAGCTGCTGAACGGCTGCCACCGGGGTCCGGGCATAGGCGCCCTCGTCCTGGCCCGGCAGCCGGATGTCATTGCCGATGGCGGGAACCGATTTGAGTACATACTTGAGCACCCCGGAATACCGGGCACGCGGGTCGCCGAAGGTGAGGCCGGGATTCACGACGGCGGCACCGGCCACCGGCTGGCGGGCCGCCAGGCGCAGGGCCAGGGCGCCGCCCATGGACAGTCCGGCAGATACAACACACCGGGTCCGGGCACGGAGAGAGAAATACGCGTCCTCGTATTCCTCATACCAGCGCTGCCAGGGCGTCACGGCAAGTTCCTGCCAGCTTGTCCCGTGGCCCGGCAGCAGCGGCAGCTCCACGGCGTATCCCTGATGGGCGAGATGGCGTGCCCATGCCGCCATGCTCACCGGGGAACCGGTGAATCCGTGGCTCAGGAGCACGCCCACACCCGCGTTGGGACCGTGCCCCTCATAGGAGAAGGCAGCAGCGCCGGGGAGGGAAGTCATATCTCTATGGTTGCATTAGAGGGCGCTTTTTCCACCCCAAAAGGGGCAAACTATTCGTAGGCGCCGTTCGCTGGAATTAACCAGCGGGGTGGGGCGCGCATACAGTAGAGTCTGGGGAACCAAACAGGTCCCTAGCTTTGCCTTGTCCGGACGGGAGATCAAACCGCGTGTTCTATTGGGTGATGAAGACGATATTCATCGGGCCGGTGGTAAATCTTCTCTTCAGGCCCTGGGTTAAGGGAATGGACAACATCCCCGAATCCGGTCCTGCCGTCCTGGTGAGCAATCACCTGTCGTTCTCAGATTCGATTTTCCTTCCGCTGGCCGTGCCCCGGCCGGTGAGTTTCCTGGCGAAAAGTGACTACTTCAACGGCAAAGGCCTCAAGGGTAAACTCACGGCTGCTTTCTTCCGGCTTTCCAACCAGCTGCCGATGGACCGTTCCGGCGGTGCCGCCTCCGCATCCTCGCTGAAGGCAGGCGTGGACGTTCTGGAGAACGGCGGCCTGCTGGGTATTTACCCCGAGGGAACCCGCAGCCCCGACGGCCGTCTCTACCGCGGCAAGACCGGTGTGGCCAAGCTTGTGCTCTCCACCGGGGTACCGGTGATTCCGGTGGCCATGATCGGTACTGACAAAGTCCAGCCGATCGGACGCAGGATCCCCAACATCCGCCGGATCGGCATCATTGTGGGACGGCCGCTGGATTTCTCCCGCTATGCCGGGCTTGAGAACGACCGTTTTGTCCAGCGTGCAGTGACCGATGAAATCATGTACGAACTGATGCGGCTGTCCGGCCAGGAATATGTCGACGTGTACGCAAGCACCGTCAAGGAACAGCTGGCCGCCCGCAAGGGCGGAAAGGCGGCGGAAGCCCGTGGCGCGGCAGTACGGCTTTCCGCCGGCAAGGGGGCCGGTCCCGCAACCGGCGGCTCCGAACTGCCAACCGAGTCCGGGGACAAGCTGCCCGGAACCGTTACGGTAATCGGTTCGGCCAAGGGATCCCGGGATGCTGCCCGGGGGAAGCAGGGGAAGCGCGCCGCCGGTGCGCCGGAGCCCGACGGCGGCACAGGCCGCGCGCGCCGTTCACACACCGCCTAGGGGCGGGCCCACGGCGGCACCGTGTTGCGCTGTGTCCGGCGGAATATGACGTTCTTGTTTGTTCCCGGCAGGCAGCCAGTAGGATTTAAGCCGTGACGTACACACCCGTAGACAGCGACTCCACTCCTACAACCCTTTCCGGTGCGGCAGCAACTTCCGCCAGCCACCCCGAACTGGATAACTGGCGCTCCCTCCCGATCGGCCAGCAGCCGTCCTGGCAGGATGATCCCGGGTATAAGGCCGCCATCGATGAACTGTCGATGGTTCCGCCGCTGGTGTTTGCGGGCGAAGTGGATGTCCTGCGGTCCCGTCTGGCTGAAGCAGCGCAGGGCAGGGCCTTCCTCCTGCAGGGCGGTGACTGCGCAGAGACCTTCCAGGCCGCGACCGCCGATAAGATCAGCGCCCGCGTACGGACCCTGCTGCAGATGGCCGTGGTGCTGACCTACGGCGCCTCGGTGCCGGTGATCAAGATGGGCCGCATGGCAGGCCAGTTCGCGAAGCCGCGCTCCTCCAACGACGAGACCCGGGACGGCGTGACGCTGCCGGCCTACCGCGGTGACATGGTCAACGGCTATGAGTTCACGCCTGAGTCCCGCAGGCACGACCCGGCCCGCATGGTCCGGGCCTACCACACCTCTGCCTCCACGCTGAACCTCATCCGTGCCTTCACCCAGGGCGGGTTCGCGGACCTTCGGCTGGTGCACCACTGGAACAAGGGTTTCACCTCCAACCCGGCACACTCGCGCTACGAGTCACTTGCCCGGGAAATCGACCGTGCAGTGCGCTTTATGGAAGCATGCGGGGCCGATTTCGAAGCCCTGAAGCGGACCGAGTTCTTCGCCAGCCATGAGGCCCTGCTCCTTGACTACGAACGTGCGCTGACCCGGGTGGACTCGCGGACCGGGCAGCCCTATGACACGTCAGGGCATTTCCTGTGGATCGGGGAGCGGACCCGCGACCTGGATGCCGCGCATGTGGACTTCCTGTCCCGGGTGCGCAACCCCATTGGCGTTAAGCTCGGCCCCTCAACAAGTGCCGAGGACGCACTGGCCCTGATCGACAAGCTCGATCCGAACCGCGAGCCCGGGCGGCTGACCTTCATTACCCGAATGGGCGCGCGCAACATCCGCGAGAAGCTGCCGCAGCTGGTGGAGAAGGTCACTGCCTCCGGTGCCCAGGTCCTGTGGGTCACGGATCCCATGCACGGGAATACCGTTACATCTCCCAACGGGTACAAGACCCGCAACTTCGATGACGTGATGGATGAAGTCCGCGGCTTCTTTGAAGTCCACGACTCCCTGGGCACGTTCCCGGGCGGGATGCACGTGGAAATGACCGGCGACGACGTCGCAGAGTGCCTGGGCGGTGCCGATCCGATTGACCAGGAAGCCTTCGCGGAGGGCTATGAATCGGTGTGCGACCCCCGCCTGAACCACATGCAGTCACTGGAGATGGCGTTCCTGGTGGCCGGAGCCCTGTCCGGCAGGGGCCAGTAACTCCCCGCCAGCCGGGGAGGATTGGCTCCTCCCCGGCCGGCATACCGAAAGCCGGCTAAACCACCTTCAGGGTGATGGTGGAACCTTCCGGTGCCGTTCCGGCGCCGGGCTCCTGGTCACGGACCAGGCCGAGCAATCCGCCCAGCAGGTTTTCGACCTGGACGCTGAATCCGCGGCTTTCCAGATCTGCCTTGGCATCCTCGGCCCGGCGCCCCACATAGTTGGGTACCTCGACCATCCGGGGGCCGAGGGAAATAGTCAGGGTCACCGTTGAACCGCGTTCCAGAAGGCCCGACGCTGGTGTCTGCGACACCACGGCACCGGCAGGAACAGTGCTGCTGTTGACCTGTTCGGGCGAAACAGCGGCGGTGAGCCCCGCGGCCTCTATGGCCTTCACCGCGGCGTCCCGGCTTTGTCCCGTCACGGCGGGGACCTCAACCGGGGCCGGGCCCTTGGATACGGAGACGTTTACAGGCGTGCCCTGGCGGAGCTCCGTGTCGGGCAGCGGATCCTGGCTGATGATGTTGCCGGACGCCACGTTTTCGCTGTACTCCTCCGTGACCGTACCGAGTGCCAGGCTGGACTCGGACAGGTCTGCCTGTGCAGCCTCGAGGTTGCGCTGTACGAGGTTGGGCACGGAAAACAACTGCGGTCCCTTGGATACAAGCAATGTGACCGGCCGGAAGCGGCGGACCTCCAGGGTTGCGGCCGGATCCGTGCCCACGGCAAGCCCGGCCGCCACCACCTCGTCGTACACCTCGTTCGTGGTGTAGGACAGTCCGGCATCACCGAGCTGCGCGCCGGCCTCTTCCACGGAAACGTTGCTGACGTCGGGCACGGAAACGAGTGCTCCAGGCCCGGCGCCGAAGAACCAGCCGGCGAAGGCTGCTCCGGCCAGCAGGAGAGCTATCAGCACCCCCAGCAGGATGCCGCGGCGCCGGGATTTGCCGCTGCGCAGGGATACCTGCGGACGTCGGGCTTCCCGATCGCTCTCGCGCAGCCGGTCGCGGTCGTGACGCTTGTCCAACCGGCGCCTGGCGCGGGCACTGAGCCCCTCGTCGTCGTACCCGTCATCGTCTCCGTAGTCCGCGCTGTCGTCGTCCTCGTCGTCGTCTTCGTCTGCGGGCCCGTGTCCGGAGAAGCCGCCGGCCGGGAAAACGGTGGTGTCATTGTCGCTTCGGCGGATCACCTCTGTGTGGTTGCTTCCCGAAGCGGGCGGACGAAGGTCGGAGGTGTCGATGATGCTGGTGGCACCTGCTGCGGAAAGCACCTCGGTGGCACCGGGAGGCATCTTCGGGAGTGCCGGCAGGGCCTGGGTGGCGTCGCCGGGGGAGCCAACGCCGGCACCGGCGGGCGGGCAGTGGAAGTCCAGTTCCGCATCGCTCAGGGACGTACGGATATGCCGCAGTTCCCCCAGCAGCGCCCGGCCGTTGACCGGACGGTCTTCCGGGTCCCGGGCCGTGCACCAACGGACAAGTTCGTCGAGATCCTCGGCAAGTCCCGGGCAGAGGACGGAGGGTGCCGGAACGGTGGAATGGACATGTGCGAAAGCCACCTGGATGGGTACCTCGCCCGTGTACGGCTGGCGCCCGGTCAGCATCTCGTACAGCATGATGCCGGCCGAGTACACATCGCTGCGCTCGTCCGCTACGGCCCCCGTCACGAGTTCTGGTGCCAGGTAGGCAACGGTTCCCACCAGGGTTCCGGTATTGGTGCTGGTGGAGACGGCCCGGGCAAGGCCGAAGTCGGCAATCTTGATCCGGCCGTTCTCCGCCAGGAGGACGTTCTCCGGCTTGACGTCGCGGTGGACCAGGCCGGCGTCGTGCGCAGCCGCGAGTCCCTCAACTACGGCGTCCATCAGCGCCAGGGCCAGCCGCGGGGACAGGGAACCCCGCTCATCGAGCAATCCGCGAAGGGTGCGTCCCGGCACGTACTCCATGACCAGGTAGGCGAGGTCCTCGGTAATGCCCTGGTCCAGTACGCCCACAACGTGGGGGTGGGACAGCCGGGCGGCGGACTTGGCTTCACTTTCGAAACGCCGCAGGAATCCACGGTCTGCGGCGAGGTGCGGATACAGCACTTTCAGCGCGACGTCGCGGTCCAGCCGGCGGTCGGTGGCGAGGTAGACGGAGGACATGCCTCCGCGCGCAATCAGGGACCGGACGTAGTAGCGCTCGTCTACCAGCGTCTCAACGAGGGAGTCTTTCAGGGGCTCTTGCACTCTTCGATCCTAATGGGGGTAGGCGAAAGGGTCCGGATCGACACCCGATCCGGACCCTTCGCTGCGCTTCAGGCCTTGTGTTTTGCCTACAGGAAGGAGGACCTGTGTGCGAGCACGGAGTTCACGTACCCCTGCGTGTCGGCGAACATGCCGTAGGTGTTCACCGAGTACTGGCCCTGATAGTAGGACGCGATGGCGGTCTCCAGGCTGTCGCTGCTGCGGACCAGCGCGCTGATGATGGCCACGCCCGCCGTGGCGTTGTCATAGGGGTCCAGCAGGTTCAGCTGGCGTCCCACCAGCTGCGAGGCCCATTCACCCGAGGACGGGATGACCTGCATGGTGCCGATGGCGTTGGCGGGGGATACCGCCCGCTGGTCGAAGCCGGACTCCTGCAGGGCGAAAGCCTGCGCCAGGGCCGGGTCGACGCCCATCTGGGCTGCGGTATCGGCAACAATCTGCTGCATCTGGGCGCGGCTGGGAACCGGCAGGGAGTTCAGCGTCTGCTTGTTCAGGTTGGCGCCGGCAACAGTGTGCTCCGGGTAGGTGTAGTGCAGGAAGGTGCTGGGCACCAGGTCCGTGGGTGCCGCGGTAACCGGGGCGGAGGACGCGATGCTGATGGTGCTCTTGCTGACGGCAATCTTCTGGCCCGGGTGGATCACCGACGTCGTGGTGAGGCCGTTGGCGGCCAGGACCGTGGTTAGGCTGACTCCGTGCCGGGCGGCGATGCCGCTCAGCGTGTCGCCGGAGACCACAGTGTAGGTGGACTCTCCCGCATCAGCGGGCGCGACGGCGACGTCGGCCGGCGTGGCGGACGGGGCGGCCGGTGCGGCCGGTGCGGAACCGTCAACGCGGATGGACTGGCCGGGGTAGATCACCGAGGTGAGGGTCAGTCCGTTGGCAGAGAGGACACTGGAGAGGCTGACGCCGTGGCGGGCTGCAATGCCGCTGAGCGTATCCCCGGAGACCACGGTGTAGGTGCCGGCGGAGACAGCCGGAGCTTCGGGGGAAGCGGGGGCGGCGGGGGCAGCAGCACCGGTCAGCCGAAGTTCCTCGCCCGCAAAGATGAGGGACGTGGACTGCAGGTTGTTCACGCGCAGGAGCTCGGTCACGGAGAGACCGTACTGGGCGGCGATCGAGGTCACGGTGTCGCCGCGGACAATGCGGTGCGTGGCTGGGACGGAGGACTCGGCCGGCAGGGTAGCCGGAACCTGGGTGGCCAGCTGTGAGGCGGCAACTCCGGTTGATGCACCGGTGTTCAGGTTCTTGATGGCCTGCAGCGGCATCTGGGGGAACAGCGTGTTCTGCGGGGCGGCGGGCGCAGCAGCGGCCGGCTCGGCAAGGGCCAGGGCGGACATCATCACTGCCGGAATGGCGGCGGTTGTCACCGCGACACTCAGTTTGCGCGGCATTCCGGTACCAGCGGGACGTGCGCTTTGCGTTCCCGTTGTTGACGATGCGTTCATATGGTGCTGTTTCCTCATCTGTGATGGCCGCGGCCTTTACCGCAATCCTTGGGACTAAAAACAAGTGATAGGGCTCGAAAGCTGTTATTTCTGTTACTACTGTTGCATTTGTTACTGATGTGACTTTAGGTACTCCTGTGAATTTACACCAAGGGCGGTGCCGCACAATACCTGAGTAGTCCCATTTGTGTTTCAGTTAGGCCACTAAAGCCCGAGTGGCCCGGGGTGCCCGGGTCGTGGCACCCTTGAAGGGTGAATGAACTTCAGGAACTGGTTTCCGACTGGCTGACCCTGCCCGATGTGGCTGAACAACTCGACCTCCCCATTAACAAGGTGCACAGCCTGCTGGAGGAGCGCGCCCTCGTGGCCGTCCGCCTGGGGGAGCGGAAGATCCGCAGCGTCCCGGCTGCCTTTATCGCTGACGGCGCCGTGCTGGACAGCCTCAAGGGCACTATCTCGGTGCTGAACGATGCGGGCTTCCATGATGACGAAATGATCCGCTGGCTGTTCACTGCTGATGACACCCTGCCGGGACGTCCCGTCGACGCGCTCCGGGAAGGACGCAAGACTGAGATCCGCCGGCGGGCGCAGGCCCTGGCCTGGTAGTGGTCCGCTTCCGCCGGTAACCGGCGGTAACCGCCGGTAACCGCAGGAAAATAGCTGGACAAAATCTGGACAACACAGCTGGACAACACAGCTGGACAACACAAAGCCGCCCCGTCGCTGACGGGGCGGCTTTGTGTCTTGGGATGCTCCCTTGCCTGTGTTGCCTGTGCTGCCTGGTTGTCGGCCGTTAGGCGCTGCGCCGGACGGCTGCATGCGCCAATGCATCCAGCGCGGCCCGTGACACTTCGTCCAGGGACAGATCCCTGAGCGCGGAGAAGGCAGTTTCCGTGTGCCGGGAGATGAGCTCTTCGGTGGCAGCCAGTGCACCCGTGTCCTGGATGATTCCGCGCAGGACGGCAACGCCGTCGTCGTCCAGCTCCGGATCCCCGAGCCTGGCAGTGATCTCCCTGCGCGCGTGCTCACCGCCGGCGAGTGCATAGGCAATCAGGACCGTACGCTTGCCCTCCCGCAAATCGTCACCGGCAGGCTTGCCCGTGGTCTGCGGATCCCCGAAGACCCCCAGCACATCGTCACGCAGTTGGAAGGCCTCGCCCAGCGGCAGGGCAAAACGCGAATAGCCGGACAACAGGTCAGGTTCCGCTCCGGCAAGCGCGCCGCCCAGGGTCAGGGGATGTTCCGTGGTGTATTTGGCTGCCTTGTAGCGCAGGATATTCCGGGCCCGGACAACCGCGTGCTCAGGTTCGTGGCTCGGGCCGACAACCTCTTCAAGGATGTCCAGGTACTGGCCGGCCATCACCTCCGTGCGCATCCGGTTGAAGATCCTCCGAGCCGTCGTGCCGTGTGCAGCGCGCTGCCCGACGGCGGTGAACATCTCCTCGCTGAGGGAAAGGCACAGGTCGCCGGCAAGGATGCCGGCCGAGGCACCGAAGTGGGATCCGTCCAGATGCCAGTTGGAATCCGCGTGCGCGATGGAGAAGGTCCGGTGGACGCTGGGTCCGCCGCGCCGCGTGTCCGAGCGGTCAATGATGTCGTCATGGATCAGTGCTGCGCTCTGGAACAGTTCCAGGGCTACGCCGGCCCGGACCGCATCGGGCGCCAGGGCGGCGCCGCCCGCTCCACGCCAGCCCCAATAGGCCAGCAGGGCACGGAGCCGTTTTCCGCCGCGGGCGAGGTTGCGGACCGCGTCCAGCAGCGGGAGGGCTTCTGCGGACACTTCCGCGAGGACCGAATGCTGGACAGCCAGGAAGTCTTCCAGTTCCGCGCCCAGCAGGGCCCTGTACCCGGCCTGCTCATGTTCGGCCGCTTCTGCCGGGAGCGGGGCGGGGGAACCGTGGACCCCGCTGGCCGAAGCGGGACCTGATCCGGTTGCCGCGGCGGGGGAACCCGGTTCCGGAGCAGTGCCGGGAGCCACGGGCTAGCCCTCCGCTTCGACGAGGAGAGTGGAGCCTACGGTGACGGTGGAGGAATCTGCGTCCTTGGCAGTGACCGTGATATTAACGGTTTCCGGTTCCCCTGCACCTATCCGCAGGAAGTCCCGGGACGTGGGAGTGCCCGGTTCTGCGGGTGAGGCAGCGAACCCCTGGGCCGTCAGGGCTGCTTCGTAGTAAGCGATGACCTCGGCCGCCGGCACAGCAGTGGAGGCGACCAGTACGGAGGTAATGGTTTTCCCCGAGCGGTCCACGGTGCTGGAGAGGATCTCGGCTCCGTCCATAACCGGGATCCGGTCGGTCGGGAAACCGTCCGCCAGCGCCACCGGCGTCTTCGTGGGAGAAGCTGAGGGAGCAGGAGCGGCGGCCGTGGAGGAGCTGGATTCAGGGTCCGCAGCAGCGCCGTCTCCGGCGGTGCAACCGGACACAGCCAGGGCCAGGGCCGCGATGGTCAGTGCAGGGAGGGACTTGTTCATCGGTTTCCGCATCGGTGGGGGTCAGGGTCCTGCACCCAAGTCTAGGCGACCGGACCGCCCGGGCAGGAAAGGAGTTATGGGGGTGGCGGTGGCTACGATGAGTTGGTGAGCAATGGCCCCGAGAACGGCAGCGGCAACCGCGACTGCACCATCATGCACGTGGACATGGACGCCTTCTATGTCTCCGTCGAATTGCTGCAGCACCCGGACCTGGTGGGCAAGCCGGTGATTGTTGGAGGATTGGGGGGCCGGTCCGTTGTGCTGTCGGCTTCCTATGAGGCCCGCCGCTACGGCGTGCACTCAGCCATGCCTATGGCGGTGGCCAGGCGCCAGTGTCCGCAGGCGGTGGTGCTGGAACCGCACCAAGAGGTCTACCGGTCCTATTCCAAGCAGCTGATGGCAATCTTCGAATCCATCACGCCCCTGGTGGAGCCGCTCAGCGTGGACGAGGCCTTCCTGGATATCTCCGGTTCCATGCGCAGGCTCGGCCCGCCACGCGTCATAGGCGAACTGATCCGTAAAAGGGTGGCGGCCGAGCTGGGGATGACCGCCAGCGTAGGCATTGCCGCCACCAAGTTCGTGGCCAAGATCGCCTCCACCCGCTGCAAGCCCAACGGACTGCTGCTGGTGCCCAAGGACCGGACAGTGGACTTCCTCCACACCCTGGAGGTATCCGCACTGTGGGGGGTGGGCGCCAAGACCCGCGAGGTGCTGGCCCGGGTTGGCATAGCCACCGTCGCCGACGTCGCCAATACTCCGCCGAGCGTACTCCGGCGGCTGCTCGGTGCCACGGGGGAGCATGTGTACGAACTGTCCTGGGGGCGGGACGCGCGCGCAGTGACACCGGTACGCCGGGAAAAGAGCATCGGGGCCGAAGAAACCTTCGCGGCCGATGTCAGCGACGATGACGTGCTGCATACCGAACTGCTGCGCCTGGCACACAAAAGCGCTGTGCGCCTGCGCGCCGCAGGCCTGCAGTGCAGGGCGGTTTCCCTCAAACTGCGCTACACCGACTTCACGACATTAACCCGCACCCGCACCCTCACCGAACCTTTGGACAGTGCCCAGATGATCTACGAGGCAGCCAAGGGCCTGCTAACGGCCCTGGAGCGGCGGCCCCAAAGCGTGCGCCTCATTGGCCTGCGGGCGGAACAGCTGGAGCCGGCGCAGGGTGCCGCCATGCAGCTCACCTTGGACGGGCGGGAAGACAGTTGGCGTTCGGCGGAGGATGCCCTGGACCGGATCAACCGGCGCTTTGGCGAACTCGGTGTGGTGCCGGCCCGGTTGATCGCACCCTCAGCCCGCAAGACACCGCCGGAGAGCACGGAATGAGGCACCGGAACGGCTCCGGCGGCCTACCCGCCGGAATACGTACACGGGCCGCTTTCATGCGGACCCGTTGACACCTATCCTTGGACTAAGTGCAAAGCAGCAGCGGCCTGCGCGGGAACATTCGGCGTAACGGGTTCGTTGGTTGGTTTACAGGGGCACAAACCGGACGGCAAGGAGGCAGCAATGGCACTCTCGGAACACGAGCAGCGCTTGCTGGATCAACTGGAGCAGCAACTACACGCCGAAGATCCGAAATTCGCGAACTCGATGGCAACGTCCGCCGGCCGCGGCATTTCCACCAGGCGCATTGTCCTCGGGTCACTCATGGCCGTGGTGGGGTTGGCGATACTGCTCCTTGGCATCACCGAAGCCGGCATAGTGGTCGGCGTCCTTGGGTTCCTGGTTATGGGTGCGGGGGTCTACTACGCCACCACGCGCGGCCGCAAGAATGCGCCCAAACCTGCGGACGGCCGCAAGGAACGCGAATCAAGTGCCCAGCGCGGATTCATGAACAATCTGGAAAACAAATGGGACGAACGCAAGCGTGACCAACCCTAACCTTCCCCGGTGCCCGCTCCCGGTCCCGGCAGTGTCCACCTGAAACCACCCCAGGCACAGGCTTGGCATAAAGGATCCGCTTAGGCGGGTCCTTTTTTGTGTCCCCTGCGGGCCAGGCGGGCGGTCCAGTCCCTCCACTTTGCACCACCGCCTGCATCCCGCGGGAATTCGCGGAATTTGGAATACGGCGCGCCCGGAATCAGATGCCCCGCATCGTTGACTGTGGAGGGAAGTGGAGTAAAGTGGGGGACATAAGAGGGTAGGGGCGGTACTCGAGGGGTTTTCCCCTAATCGGACAGGGTGGTGAGTGATGTTCCTGGGAACACATTCACCGCGTTTGGACGAGAAGGGGAGGCTGATCCTGCCGGCCAAGTTCCGCGAGGAACTGGCTGACGGCCTCGTCCTGACCAGGGGTCAGGAGCGCTGCATCTACGTCTTCAGCCAGAAGGAATTCGAACGGGTCCACGACCAGATGCGGGAAGCTCCACTTTCCTCCCGCCAGGCGCGCGACTACATTCGGGTCTTTTTGTCCGGAGCCTCTGACGAAGTACCAGACAAGCAGGGCCGGGTCACTATCCCGCCGGCCCTGAGGTCGTATGCAGGCCTCGGACGCGAACTCGCCGTAATCGGCGCAGGAACGCGGGCCGAGATCTGGGATGCGGCTGCCTGGCAGAAGTACCTGGAAGAGCAGGAGACCGCTTTCTCGGAAACGGACGAGGACGCGATTCCCGGCATCTTCTAGGTGCACCACCCGCAAAGACAATCCCGCAGGCAGTTGTTTCTTGTATGAGATCTCCAGCCGCCCCACCGCGAGCCATCCTGGCTTCCCTTCCCCGGAGCCAGGCGGCCGGCAGCGGTGAGGCGCGGATGGGGGCCTGATCCAAGAACCAGCAGCTGTTGCCGGTACCACTCACTACGTACGGAAGGAAGCCTCAGATGAGCGAAGAGCGCCCCACCGAGGAACGGCATGTTCCGGTGCTGCGCGACCGCTGCATCAATCTCCTGGCTCCCTCGATTGAACGCGCAGTCGCAGAACGCGGCCGCGCCGTCGTCGTGGATGCAACCCTGGGAATGGGCGGACACAGCGAAGCCATGCTGCAGCGGTTCCCGGAACTGCACCTGATCGGCATTGACCGTGACCAGCAGGCCCTGGCGCTGGCCGGAAAGCGGCTCGAACCCTTCAACGACCGGATCGACCTGGTTCACGCCGTGTATGACGAGATTGCCGACGTCGTCACAGATCTGGGCTTCGACGGCATCGACGGCGCACTCTTCGACCTCGGGGTCTCCTCCCTCCAGCTGGACGAGAGGGACCGCGGCTTCGCGTATTCATACGACGCGCCGCTGGACATGCGGATGGATACCACCCGCGGACAGACCGCGGCCGACGTCGTCAACACCTACAGCGAAACCGAACTGGTCACCCTCATCCGCAAGTGGGGCGAGGAGAAGTTCGCCGGCCGCATTGCATCGGCCATCGTTGCGGCCCGCGCCGTCCAGCCCTTCTCCACCACCGGCGAGCTGGTGGAAACCATCCGCAAGGTGGTTCCCGCTGCTGCGGCCCGCACCGGCGGACACCCCGCCAAGCGCACCTTCCAGGCCCTGCGGATCGAAGTGAATGAGGAACTGGACGTGCTGGAGCGCGCCATCCCGGCATCACTGTCGGTGCTGAACCTGGGCGGCCGGGTTGTGGTGCTCTCCTACCACTCGCTTGAAGACAAGATCGTCAAGGGTGTCTTCGCCGCGGGAGCCCGGTCTTCCGCCCCCAAGGGTTTCCCCGTTGAGCTTGAGCAGCACAAGGCCCAGCTCACACGGCTGACGAAGGGCACCGAAGTGCCCACCGACGAAGAAATAGCAGAGAACCCCCGCGCGGCATCGGCCAAGCTCCGGGCAGTAGAACGAATCCGCAAACCCATGGATGGGGCCAGGAAATAATGAGTGAACGTCGGCCATCGGCCCGAATCGGCTCCGGCCGCGCAGCGCAGTCGGTTGTGGGCAACACCGCCCGTGCCCTCGATTGGGACACAGCCACAGCCGCTCCCGCGCCCAAGCGGCGCACTCCGCTGTCGCTGGTCCCTGCGGCCGCCCGCAGGAAGCGCACTCCGTTCGCTGTCGTATGCTTCGCGGCCCTGGTGCTGGGACTGGCGTCCGTGCTGCTCCTGAACATCTCCGTTTCCAGCGGCCAGTACGAGCTTGTACAGCTGCAGAGCCAGCAGGCGGAACTCGCCCAGCGCAACGAGGCCCTGACACAGGAAATCGAAAACCACCAGGCGCCCCAGGTCCTGGCAGCGGCCGCAGGGGAGCTGGGCATGGTGTCTTCACCCACCTTCGGCACCATCGACCTGATGACCTTGGGCGTTACGGGCAGCCCCGAAGCCGCCAAGGAAGCAGACCCGGCCAAGGCACTGATCGGTGCTCCCAGTGTCCTGACACAACCGGTGGCACCCGCGCCTTCCGTGGTTCCGGAGGAATCCCGGGATACTGTGAGGGCGACCGAGGAGCAGGAGGAAACCGCTCCCCGGGAACAGGACACGGCTCCCGCCGCGCCCACGGTTGTACCCCAAGCGCCCGAGACGGTACCGGAAGCTGAGCTGAACGGTGGAACCATCCCGGTTCCGGGCCAGAGAAGCGGAAACTGATCCAGGCCGGCAGGCATCGAATTTAGGCATAAACAAGGACACGTTGTGGCACAAACTTCCGGCCCGGACAACCACAGGGTGGCCATCGTAGCCAAGCGGCTGCGTGTCGGCCTGGTCCTGGCACTGGCACTGCTGGCACTGCTGGGGCTCCGCCTGTTCTGGGTCCAGGCGGTGGACCCGGACGGCATGGCGCAGGCCGCCGTCGACAAGCGGCTGGTGACCGTCCCTGTTCCGGCCCTGCGCGGCAGCATCCTGGATGCCAAGGGCAACTACCTGGCCCGCAGTGTGGAGCGCTTCGACATAGTTGTGGACCAGCGCCTCTCCCAGGACATCGAGGAGAAGTACAAGCGCCGCGACGCCGAAGGCACCCTGCAGGAAGTCACCTTCGACCAGGCCTTTACGGAACTTTCGGCCGTACTGGGCCAAGACCCGGAGACCCTGCGTTCTGCTGTGCTGGGGGAGAAGGGCTTCAACTTCGTCGCCAAGACCGTGACCCCTGAAATCAAGGAGAAGGTCCTGGCCGTCAAGTTCCCGGGGATCTACGCGGACCGCACCACGCTGAGGACCTACCCCTCCGGAGCGGTGGGCGGTTCCATTGTCGGTTTCCTCGGCACGGAAGGTGCCCAGGAAGGCCTGGAGCTTACCCAGGACGGCATCCTGGCCGGTGCTGCCGGCAGCAAGACGTACGAAATCGGCGGTGACGGCATCCGCATCCCGTACGCCACCAACACTGACGAACCGGTCCGGGACGGGCAGTCCATCAAGCTCAGCATCGACCAGGACCTGCAGTGGTTCGCCCAGCAGACCATTGCCGCGCAGGTGGAGGAATACCACGCCGAGTGGGGCAACATCGTCGCCATGGAGGTGGAGACGGGCAGGGTTGTTGCACTGGCCGAATCCACCACTGCCGACCCGAACGATCCCGGCGCAACACCGGCGGAATCGCGCAAGGCACGCTCCGTCACGGACTCCTTCGAACCTGGTTCCACCACCAAGGTGATCACCATGGCCGCCGGCATCGAAGAGGGGATCATCACCCCGCAGTCGCAGTTCGAACTTGAGCCCACCTACACCGTCGACGGCCAGACGTTCAAGGACGCCTCGCCCCACGGAGTGCTGCACATGACGGCCTCGGGAATCCTGGCCAAGTCGCTGAACACCGGGACCGTGAAGATCGGCCAGCAGTTGACTCCCCAGGAACGGTACGACTGGCTGACGAAGTTTGGAGTCGGCCAGCCCCTGGGCGTGGGCCTGAACGGAGAGACCGCAGGCCTGCTGGCCGACCCGGAGGACTGGGACAACCGGCAGCAGTACACCGTGCTCTTCGGCCAGGGCCTGACCCAGACCGCGCTGCACACCGCCAGCGTCTACCAGACCATCGCCAACGACGGCGTCCGGCTGAAGCCGAGCATCATTGACTCAGTGATCGACGAGGACGGCACGGAGCATCCGGTGGAGAAGGACACGGGAACCCGGGTGGTGTCCAAAGAGACGGCCACGCAGGTACAGCACATGCTGGAGACGGTCACCACGGATGGTTCCGGCGCCACCGGCGCGCTGAAGCAGTACCGCGTGGGTTCCAAGACCGGTACCGCGGAGGCTCCCGGCGCCAACGGCGGTTACGACGGTTCCACACTCTCCTATGCTGGTATTGCACCCATGGACGACCCCAAGTACGTGGTTGTGGTGACCCTCCAGCGGCCCCAGGGCGACCTCTACTACATCGTTCCCGGCCAGTCCTTCCAAAAGGTCATGGAACAAGCCCTGGTCAGCAACAACGTGCCGCCGTCCAAGGGTGAGCCGGAGACCTACCCCATTGAGTACTAATTCCTGGAGCAACGAAGTGGCAACAAGTGAAGATCAGCAGCCCGGTTCCGGGTTCCGCCCTGCCGCCGTGGAACCCGTCACCATGCGTGCTGCGGTAGACCGGCTGCCGGCGGCCCTGCGCGCGGTGGCGCCCGCAGCAGGAACCGGGAACACCGCCTGGGGCACTGAACTGACCGGTCTCACCATCAACTCCCGCGAGGTGCTGCCGGGCGACCTGTATGTGGGTGTTGCCGGGGCGCGCCACCACGGCGCCCGTTTCGCTGCCGCAGCCGAAAAGGCCGGCGCCGCCGCAGTTCTGACCGACGAGGCCGGGCTGGAACACCTCGAAGGACTCGGCATCCCCGTGTTCCTCGCAGGCGACGTCCGCCGCCTGGTGGGCCCGCTCGCCGCTGCCGTGTTCAACAGCATGCCCGCCGACGGGCAGCGCCCGGTGCTGCTCGGCGTCACCGGCACCAACGGCAAAACCACCACCTCCTACTTCGTGAACTCCCTGCAGCAGGCACTCGGGCGGACCACCGGGCTCATCGGCACCATCGAGATCCTGGCCGGCGGGGAATCGATTCCCAGTGTGCTGACCACCCCTGAATCGCCCCAGGTCCACGGGCTGCTGGCGCTCATGCGCGAGCGGGGCCTGGACGCGGCCACCATGGAGGTCTCTTCGCACGCCATCAGCTACCGGCGGGTGGACGGGATCCGTTTTGACGTAGCCGGGTTCACCAACCTCACCCAGGACCACCTGGACCTGCACGGATCCATGGAGGAATACTTCGCCGCCAAGGCCGCGCTGTTCCAGCCCGACCGTGCCCGCCGCGCCGTGGTGACCGTCGACGGCGAATGGGGCACCAGGATGGCCGAACGGGCCGGGGTGCCGGTCCTGACCCTGTCCACGGACGGTGCAGGTGCCGGTGCGGACTGGAACGTGACCGAGGTGGCTCCCCGCGGCCTCGGGCACTCTTTCGTGCTGAGCGGCCCGGACAACGTACAGCTGCGCGTGTCTACCGCCCTGCCCGGCGGGTTCAATGTATCCAACGCAGCCTTGGCCACCGTTATGGTCCTGGCCTCCGGTGTCCCCGCGGACGCCGTACAGGAGGCACTCGATACCCATGACCCGTTCACCGTTGAGGTGCCGGGACGGATGCAGCTGATCGGCGAAGAGCCGGCTGCCATTGTTGATTTTGCGCACAACCCCGATGCGCTGACCCGCACCCTGGAGGCCGTGCGGCGCACTGACGAGGACAGCAGGGTGATCATCGTCTTCGGTGCCACCGGCGAACGCGACCAGACCAAGCGCCCGCTGATGGGGGCCATCGCAGCGCGGCTGGCCGACGTCGTCGTCGTCACCGATGACGACCCGCACGGTGAGGACGCGGCGGCGATCCGCGCCGACGTGCTCCGCGGTGCATCGGCAGCGCAGTCCCGGGAGGGGCTCACCTGTGTCATTGAGGAAGTGGCACCCCGTGCTGCAGCCATTGACCGCGCCGTGGAACTTGCCCGGCCGCAGGACACTGTCCTGGTGGCGGGCCGGGGCCACGAGGTCTGGCAGGAAGTCATGGGGGAGAACCTCGCCCTGGACGACAGGGTGGAGCTGCGCCGGGCTTTGACAAGATACGGATTCACTGCCCTTTCCAGCGACGGGGTAGAGTCCTAAATCGTTATGATTGAACTTAATGCAGCCGAAATAGCGGCAATCACGGGCGGCGAACTGATCGGTCCGGCCGCGCAGGCACCGGTTCCGGCAGTGACTTCCGCCACTACGGATTCCCGTGAAGTAACCGGGGGTTCGCTCTTCATAGCCAAGCCGGGGGAGAACTCCGACGGCCACCTGTACGTGGGGACGGCCTTTGAACGCGGCGCCGTGCTGGCGCTGGTGGAGCGTCCCGTGACCGACGACGCCGGCGCGCTGTACCCCGCCGTTATGGTTCCCGACGCCGTCCTCGCCATGGGCGCCATCGCCGCGGAAATAGTCCGCAGGCTCCGGGCCCACGGCGAGCTGACCGTCATCGGCATTACCGGATCCGCCGGAAAGACCACCACCAAGGACCTGCTGGCAGGGGTGCTGTCGCAGGCGGGCCCCACCGTGTCGCCCGTCGGGTCCTACAACGGTGAAGTAGGCCTGCCGCTGACTGTGTTCAACGCCGGCTACGGGACCCGCTACCTCGTGATGGAAATGGGTGCCACGCGCATCGGTAACATCCGCTACCTGGCGGACATGGTGAAGCCGGACATCGGAGTGGTCCTGTTCGTAGGGTCCGCCCACGCCGGCGAATTCGGCGGCGTGGAAAACATTGCCGTGGCCAAGGGTGAACTGGTGGAGGCGCTGCCCGAAGGCGGTACCGCCATCCTGAACGCAGACGACGTCCGCGTGTCCGCGATGGCCTCCCGCACCCAGGCCCCGGTGCTGTACTTCACCTCCTCGCCGGAGGAAGCCCACGGGGCCAAGAACGCCGTGCGCGCCCTGGACGCGCGTACCGACGCCGAGGGCCGCCCGGTCTTTACGCTGCTGCTGCCCGACGGCAGCAAGCACGAGATCCGCTCCGGGCTCATTGGCGCGCACCACACCGCGAACCTGCTGGCAGCCGCTGCGGCTGCGTATGCCGCCGGCATCAGCGGCGAGCAGATCGCCGCGGGACTGTCCGGACGCACCGCGGCCAGCCGCTGGCGGATGGAACGCACCGACCGGGCCGACGGCGTCACCGTCATCAACGACGCCTACAACGCCAATCCCGAATCCATGCGGGCAGCGCTGCGGACCCTGGCCGAACTCGGCGCCGAACGCCGCACCTGGGCGGTGCTGGGCGAAATGCTCGAACTCGGTGAAGACTCCGTCACCGAACACGACGCGATCGGCCGGTACGTTGTCCGGCTGAACATCTCCAAACTGATTGTCGTGGGCACCGGCGCCCGCGCCATGCACACCGGGGCCGTTATGGAGGGTTCATGGGGGGATGAATCCACCTTCGTGGAGACCGCCGAGGACGCCGAACGTATCCTCGCCGAATCCCTGGCGCCCGGTGATCTTGTCCTGTTCAAATCCTCCAACGGAGCAGCCCTGCGCTACCTCGGCGATCGGATAGCCTTGACCCCTGTACCACCGTCCGCAGTCACAGACTCAGCCGCACAGCCGGCCCGTGCCGAAGGGACCGGAGGCGAGAACCTGTGATCTCCCTGCTCGTAGGGTCTTCGCTGGCCATGGTTTTTGCCTTTGCCGGAACACCCCTGTTCATCCGTTTCCTGGTGCACAAAGGCTACGGCCAGTTTGTCCGCGACGACGGCCCCACCTCGCACCACACCAAGCGCGGCACCCCCACCATGGGCGGCGCCGTCATTGTGGCATCCGTGGTGGCTGCGTACTTCATCACCCACCTCATCAGCGGCATGCTCGGATCGGGATCGTTCAGCCCGACGGCGTCGGGCCTGCTGGTGCTGCTCCTCACAGTGGGCATGGGCATGGTCGGTTTCATTGACGACTACACCAAGATCTCCAAACAGCGCAGCCTCGGCCTGAACGCCAAGGCCAAAATCATCCTGCAGGCCGCGGTGGGCATAACCTTCGCCGTCCTGGCCCTGCAGTTCCCGAACGACCAGGGACGCACACCGGCCTCCACCGCCATCTCATTCGTCCGTGACACCGGCGTGGACCTGGCGTTTGCCGGAACCATCATCGGCGCGGTCCTGTTCGTGATCTGGTCCCTGCTGATCACCACCGGAACCACCAACGGCGTGAACCTGGCCGACGGCCTGGACGGCCTCGCCGCCGGCGCCTCGATCCTGGTCTTCGGGGCCTATTTCCTGATCGGCATCTGGCAGTACAACCAGAGCTGCGGTGCCGAGGATGCAGGCTCCGTTTGCTACGAGGTCCGCGATCCGATGGACCTGGCACTGCTGGCCGGAGCCATGGCCGGCGCGCTGGTCGGTTTCCTCTGGTGGAACACGGCGCCCGCCAAGATCTTCATGGGCGACACCGGTTCGCTGGCCATCGGCGGTGCCATTGCCGCTTTCGCCATCCTTTCCCGCACCGAACTGCTTCTCGTGATCCTGGCCGGACTGTTCGTGATCATCACGCTGTCGGTCATCATCCAGGTGGGGTACTTCAAGATCAGCGGCGGCAAGCGTGTGTTCAAGATGGCCCCGCTGCAGCACCACTTTGAACTCAAGGGCTGGGCAGAAGTGACGGTGGTGGTCCGGTTCTGGATCATCGCCGGACTATGCGTAGCCGTGGCACTGGGAATCTTCTACGCCGAATGGGTGGTGGGACTGTGAGTGCTCCTCTTGAGGAACTGACAACCTGGGACGCTGACTGGAGCGGACTGCGCGTGGTGGTGACCGGCATCGGCCTCTCCGGCTTCTCCGCCGCGGACACCCTCGTGGAACTCGGTGCCCGGGTGGTTGTCGTTGACGCGTGCGACACGGAGGAAAACCGTGCCAAGGCGGACACCCTGCGGATTGTGGGTGCAACGGACATCCTGCTGGGTGCGGACGCCGTTGCGTCCCTGCCGCCGGTTGACGGGCAGGCGCCCGACCTGGTGGTGACCTCCCCGGGGTTCCGCCCGACCCATCCGGTGCTGGCAGCAGCCGCCGAGGCAGGTATCCCGGTGTGGGGCGACGTCGAGCTGGCCTGGCGGGTGCGCATCCGCGAAGGCCGCAAGACAGCGCAGTGGCTTGCCATCACCGGAACCAACGGCAAGACCACCACCGTTTCGATGACGGAGAGCATGCTCCGCGCAGCCGGACTGCGAGCCATCGCGGCCGGCAACGTCGGCACGCCGATCCTGGACGCCATCCGGGACCCGGAAGGCTACGACGCCATTGCCGTGGAGCTGTCCAGCTTCCAGCTGCACTGGACGCACTCCATTTCGCCGCTGGCCAGTGTGTGCCTGAACATTGCTGAAGACCACGTGGACTGGCACGGCTCCTATGAGGCCTACATGGCCGATAAGGCCAAGATCTACGAAAACACGCAGGTTGCCTGCATCTACAACGCCGAACAGTACGAGACCGAACACATGGTCGAGGAAGCGGACGTGGTGGAAGGCTGCCGTGCCATCGGCTTCACCACCGGTGTTCCCGCCGTCAGCATGGTGGGCGTTGTCGAAGGCCTGCTGGTGGACCGCGCGTTCATCGAACAGCGGAAGGACTCGGCCGCTGAGCTCGCCGCCATGGCGGACCTGGGGGAGTACGCCCCGCGGCACATGGTGGCCAACGCACTGGCCGCCGCGGCACTGGTGCGGGCCTACGGCGTCGAACCGGCTGCCGTCCGTGAGGGACTGCGCGCCTACTCGCCCGGAGACCACCGGATCCAGGCGGTTGCCCGGCTCGGAGACATCCTCTGGGTCAATGACTCCAAAGCCACCAACCCGCACGCGGCTTCGGCCTCCCTGGCCGCCTTCAGCAGCGTGGTCTGGATTGCCGGCGGCCTGTCCAAGGGCGTGGGCTACGACGACCTGATCGCGGCGCACCGGGACCGGCTCAGGGCCGTGGTCCTGATAGGCGCAGAGACCCGCGACCTGCAGGATTCCCTGGCAAGACACGCACCCGATGTACCGGTGATCCGTGCACTCGGAGAGCAAACTGGTGAAGAGCAGTCCCCGGTCACCAGCGCCGAGGAAATCATGGTCCGTGCCGTTGCTGCAGCGGCCGCCGTCGCGGAGGCCGGTGACACCGTCCTGATGGCTCCGGCAGCTGCGTCCATGGACCAGTTCACGTCATACGCCCACCGCGGCGAGGCTTTTATCGAAGCGGTTGCCGGGTATGTGGGCGAGCAGCAGGAAAACACCACGCCGGGACAGGTCCAAACCCCGAAGGAGCCCTAGATTGGCCACCACGCCCACCGGCAGCAAGCGCAAACCGGTCCTGCGCCGGAATCCGGGCGCGGGATCCAGTAACGGAACGGGCGCGGTATCAGGGACTGGCGGGGCAGCGTCCGGCGCCGGCCGGGCCTCCTCCGCACCCCGGCCGTCTTCCGGCCGGGCCTCAGCGGGCGGGCCCTCCGCGGGCAGGCCCTCCGCGGGCAGGTCCTCCGCAGGCAAAGCGGACAGGACCGCCACGGCCAGCAGGGCCGCGGAGACGGCAGCCGCCGCCGCCAAGCCGGTCTCCCGCCGGGAACGCTTTATGGTTTTCCTGGAAGGCAGCGGCCGCCTTGCCACCGGTTCCAGCTACTACACCATCCTCGGCGCCACGCTGGCGCTGACGGCCATTGGCCTGATGATGGTCCTCTCGGCCTCCTCGGTTGAATCCATCGCTGCAGCCGCCGGAAGCGACGCCGGAGCGGCCACCACGTTCGACCTGTTCCTGAAGCAGTCCATGTTCGCAGCGGCCGGCGTCATCGCGATGCTGGTGCTCTCACGGCTGACCACCCGCCACTACCGGGTCTTGGCCTGGCCGCTGTACTTCCTCGCGATTTTCCTGCTCATCCTGGTGCTGGCGATCGGCAAGGAAGTCAACGGCAACAAGAACTGGATCGAGATTGGTCCCATTACCGGACAGCCGTCGGAAGCCGCGAAGCTGGCCATGGCCATCTGGTTTGCGGCCGTGCTCTCCCGCAAGGGGCGGCTGCTCACTGAGTGGAAGCATGCGTTGATCCCGGTGGTGCCCGGCGGCGGCATCCTGATTGTGCTGGTCATGGCCGGCAGCGACCTTGGCACCGTGATCATCATGGGCCTGATCATGGTGGCCGCACTGTTCTTCGCCGGCGCCCCGGGGCGGTTCCTGGCTGCCCTCGCCGCTGCCGCAGCCTTCGGAGCCCTGCTGATGTCTGCGCTCAGCGGCAACCGGTCCGGCCGAATCAGCGCCTGGCTGAAGCTGGACTGCGGCACCGGACTGTGTGACCAGGCCAACGCGGGCATGTACGCCCTGGCGTCCGGCGGCTGGCTGGGCGTGGGCATCGGGCAGAGCCGGCAGAAGTGGAACTGGATTCCCGAAGCACACAACGACTTCATCTTCGCCATCATCGGCGAGGAGTTCGGCCTGCTGGGCACCCTCGTGGTGGTCAGCCTGTTTGCCGTGCTGGCGATCGCCACCGTCCGGGTAACCATGCGCCACACGGACCCCTTCATCCGGATCGCATGCGGTGCCGTCCTGGTCTGGATCATCGGCCAGGCGGCTGTGAACATCGCCATGGTCACCGGCCTGCTGCCTGTCATCGGTGTTCCGCTGCCCTTCATTTCCTACGGCGGATCGTCCCTGACCTTCACCCTCGCGGCCATCGGCGTCCTGCTTTCCTTTGCCCGCAAAATTCCTGAAAGTGAACCAACAGCTCCATGACGCAGCACCCCTTGTCCGTAGTCCTGGCCGGAGGCGGCACCGCCGGGCACATCAGCCCGCTGCTGGCCATTGCAGACGCCGTGACCGCGCAGCGCCCCGACGCCCGCATCACCGTGGTGGGAACGGCGTCAGGCATGGAAACGCGCCTGGTCCCGGCTGCCGGCTACGAGTTGGCCACCATTGACCGGGTGCCCATGCCCCGCCGTCCCTCGGCGGACCTGGTGAAGCTCCCGGCCCGTCTGGTGCGTGCCGTGAAGCAGGCCGGTGCGATCCTGGACGCTGCACAGGCCGACGTCGTCGTGGGCGTGGGCGGATACGTTTCCACGCCGGTGTACCTGGCGGCCCGCCGCCGCTCACTGCCCGTGATTGTCCATGAAGCCAACGCCCGTCCGGGCCTGGCCAACCGCGTGGGTGCCCGCTTTGCCGCCGTCACCGGGGTCGCCTTCGAAGCCACCAGCCTGCCGAAGGCCACGTGGGTGGGCATGCCGATGCGACGGGAAATCTCCTCGTTGGACCGGAACGCTGCCCGGAACGCTGCCCGGGCCGGTGCC
This sequence comes from Arthrobacter sp. zg-Y1143, assembly GCF_030125565.1. NCBI lineage: Bacteria > Bacillati > Actinomycetota > Actinomycetes > Micrococcales > Micrococcaceae > Arthrobacter > Arthrobacter sp. zg-Y1143. The sequence goes on from NZ_JASKLW010000005.1 coordinate 73,860, forward strand.
CGTGCCGCGCTGGGACTGAAACCGGACATGCCCACACTGGTGGTCACCGGCGGGTCCTCAGGAGCCGCCAGCATCAACCGTGCCGTGGAACAGGCCCTCCCGGCACTGGCAGCCGCCGGGATCCAGACCCTGCACATCACCGGCCGCGGAAAGTCCCTGCTGGATGCTGCCGGCCGGCCGCTGGCCGCCCCCGGCTACACCCAGGTGGAGTACGTGGACGGGATGGAGACCGCCTACGCGGCAGCGGACCTGCTGCTGGCGCGCTCCGGCGCAGGCACGGTCTGCGAGATCAGTGCCGTGGGCCTGCCCGCCGTGCTGGTGCCGCTGCCGCACGGCAACGGTGAACAGGCACTGAACGCCGAGGCCCTGGTCTCTGCCGGCGGTGCGCTCACCGTGGCCGACCCACTCTTCACAGCCGAATGGATATCGGGCAGGCTGATACCTTTGCTGGCCGATCCGGCAGCACTGGACGCCATGTCCCGGGCGTCGTCCAGCCTGGGAATCCGTGACGCGGACCAGCGGATGGCGGCATTTATTCTCGAAGCAAGCGATAGGTCAAAGGCATGAACCGGCTCAACCCCAGTGACTTGGGACAGGTACACTTCATCGGCCTGGGCGGCGCGGGAATGTCCGCCGTGGCGCGGGTGCTCGTAGCCCAGGGGGTGCCTGTTTCCGGTTCCGATGCGAAGGATTCCCCGGGGCTGCGCGCGCTCGAGGCGCTGGGTGCCACGGTCTACGTCGGGCACGACGCCGCACACGTGGCGGACGCAGACACCGTTGTGGTCTCCACGGCCATCCGCGAGCAGAACCCCGAACTGGCCGAGGCCCGTGCCCGCGGGCTGCGGATCATCCACCGGTCGGTGGCGCTCTCCGCGGCCATGGGGACGCAGGACCTGGTGGCCGTGGCCGGAACCCACGGCAAAACGACCACTTCCGCCATGGTGACGGTCATGCTGCGCGAAGCGGGGCTGGACCCTTCGTTCGCCATCGGCGGCGACGTTGCCGCGCTAGGCGTCAACGCCATGCACGGTACCGGCCCGGTTTTCGTGGCGGAGGCCGATGAATCCGACGCTTCGTTCCTGAACTACAGCCCGCGGGTCTCTGTGGTGACCAACGTCGAAGCGGACCACCTGGACCATTACGGCACCGAAGAAGCGGTGTTCGCCTCCTTTGACGCGTTTGCGGCCCTGCTGCCCGCCGGCGGACTGCTGATTGCCTGCGCCGACGACGCCGGCGCCAGCGCGCTGGCCGACCGCAGCGGTGCCCCGCGGGTCCTGACCTACGGCTACGCGGCGACGGCCGGAGTCCGGGTCTCGGATACCCGCGCCGCGGGCGCAGGGTCGGTCAGCACGCTGCACTTCACGGTGGACGGAACCGAATCCCAGGTGGAGCTGGCGCTGCAGGTTCCGGGCGCCCACAACATCCTCAACGCGGCGGCGGCCTTCGCCGTCGCCCTGGAACTGGGCGTCGACCCGCAGGCCGCCGCGGCGGGACTGGGCACCTTCTCCGGTGCGGCACGGCGCTTCGAACCACGCGGCAGCGCCCGGGGCGTGCAGGTCTTCGACGACTATGCGCACCACCCAACCGAGGTGAACGCGGCCCTGAAGGCCGCCCGGACCGTAGCCGGCTCTCACCGGGTGCATGTATTGTTCCAGCCGCACCTGTTCAGCCGCACACGCAACTTCGCGGCCGAGTTCGCGGCTGCCCTGGACCTGGCGGACACCGCCACGGTGCTGGATATCTACCCCGCACGTGAAGATCCCATTGACGGGGTCACCAGCGAACTAATCACCTCGCGGCTGCACGTGCCCGGCGGCTACGCCGGCTCTGCGGACGAAGCCGTGGCGCAGGTGGCGGACAACGCCGGCGAGGGGGACATTATCCTCACCGTGGGCGCCGGCGATGTCACGGCCCTGGGCAGCGAACTGGTCCGCCGGCTGGCCGCCGGGAAAGCCGTCCATGGCCGGTAGGAAGCGCCCCGGAGGCGACGCCGAGATCATTACCGCCACCCGGGCGCTGGACCCTCGGGACGAAATTACGCACGCCCCGGGCAACGGGGCAAGGGGAGCCGGCAGGACCGGCGGGGCCAAGGGTGCCCCCCGCCCGGCAGGCACCGTCCTGGCCTTTCCCGAGCCTCCGCGCAAGCGCCGTCGCCGGATCGTATGGATCACTGCTGTGTCCGCGCTGGCAGCCGTGGCCCTGTTCTTCGTTTTCCTGGTCTATTCGCCTGTCTTGGCGCTGAAGACCGTGGTGGTGGAGGGCACGGTACTGCTGCCGCGCGAGCAGGCCGAAGCCGCGCTCGAGCCCCTGAAAGGGCAGACGCTGCCCACCATTTCCGACGGGGACGTTGAAGCGCTGCTGCGGGACCGCCCGGAAATCGAGAAGATCGACGTCGCGGCCCAGCCGCCGTCCACACTGGTGGTCACCGTCACCGAGCGCGTTCCGGTGGCCGTCCTGCAGGACGGTCCGCAGTTGGCGCTGATCGATGAGCAGGGCAGGCGCCTTGCAGCCGCTGCTGACCGGGCGGCGGTGCCGCTGCCGCTGATCGACGGCGGTGCCGAGGCTGTGAATGCGCAGGTTTTCCCCAGCATCACCTCGGTGCTTGCCGCGTTGCCGACCAATGTCCTGGCCCTGCTGGAAAGTGCTTCGGCCCAGACCGTGGACTCCGTGGAACTGAAGCTGGCGAGCGGGCAGACGGTATTCTGGGGGAGCGCCGACGACAATGCGGCCAAAGCGCGTGTCCTCGAAGCGCTGATGCGGATGGCACCGACGGATCCGCCCGTGCAGGTCTACGACGTGAGCACTCCGGACCGGCCGGTTACCCGCTGATCCGCAAGAGGCGCAGAAAGAATCCGCCGACACGCGGGGCCGGTAATTGCAGAAGCAGCGCTGGCCCCATAGCGTCTCAGGTAGAGGATTACTTGACATAACTATAACTCTCAAGCTGAGGGTTAGGGTTGGTCAGGTTCAAGGTTTTCGGCCGGGCAGCCGCAGGGACTCCAAGGGGAGGTCCCGGCGGTTTACCCGGGCCGGCAGTTGCAGAACACTAAAAAGTTGCAGAGATTCGAACAAGGGACACAGGACGTGGCAGCACCGCAGAATTACTTGGCCGTCATCAAGGTCGTCGGCATCGGCGGCGGTGGCGTGAACGCCGTAAACCGGATGATTGATGTTGGCCTCCGCGGCGTGGAGTTCATCGCCATCAACACCGATGCGCAGGCTCTGCTGATGAGCGACGCCGACGTCAAGCTTGACGTTGGACGCGAACTCACCCGCGGCCTGGGCGCCGGCGCGGATCCCGAGGTCGGCCGCAAGGCAGCTGAGGACCACGCCGAAGAGATTGAGGAAGTCCTGCGCGGAGCCGACATGGTCTTCGTTACCGCCGGCGAAGGCGGCGGAACCGGCACTGGCGGCGCTCCCGTCGTTGCCCGCATCGCCCGCTCCCTGGGTGCGCTGACCATCGGTGTCGTCACCCGCCCGTTCACCTTCGAAGGCCGCCGCCGCTCCAACCAGGCGGAATCGGGCATCGATACCCTGCGGGACGAAGTGGACACGCTGATCGTGATCCCCAACGACCGCCTGCTCTCGATCAGCGACCGCAACGTGTCCATGCTGGATGCCTTCCGTTCCGCCGACCAGGTGCTGCTCTCCGGCGTGCAGGGCATCACCGACCTGATCACCACCCCGGGTCTGATCAACCTCGACTTCGCCGACGTGAAGTCCGTCATGCAGGGCGCCGGCTCGGCCCTCATGGGCATCGGTTCGGCCCGCGGTGAGGACCGGGCCGTCAAGGCAGCCGAGCTGGCAATAGCTTCTCCGTTGCTTGAGGCCTCCATCGACGGTGCCCACGGCGTACTCCTGTCCATCCAGGGCGGCTCCGACCTCGGCCTCTTCGAAATCAACGAGGCAGCCCGCCTGGTCCAGGAAGTGGCGCACCCCGAAGCCAACATCATCTTCGGTGCCGTCATTGACGATGCCCTGGGTGACGAAGCACGCGTTACGGTTATTGCCGCCGGTTTCGACCAGGTGGACGTCACTTCCCAGCCGGCTTCGCACAAGCCCGCTGAGCCGGCCACCCCGCCGGCTTCGGCTCCGGCCGCAGGCGGCTACGCTGCTGCAGCACCGGCGTCGGCAGGACTTTCGGCCTGGTCGCAGCGGTCCCACCAGCACAGCGACGTCCCGGCAGACGCCGGGTTCGACATCGACCTTCCGGCCGTCGTTGAGTCCGATCTGTCCACCGGCCGTCCGGATGACCTCGACGTCCCCGATTTCCTCAAGTAGGAACCGCAGGAACAGCTGAGCATGGCAGCGGGGTTGTCCCGGATGTTTTGGTGGCACCGGCAGGTTGGCGACAACCTGTGGGCGGGCTTCACCAACACCTCCGCGGGCAACCTCGCTTTGCATGTAGGGGACAACCCTGCCGCCGTCCTGCAGCGCAGGGCCGCGCTTGAATCCCAGCTGGGCGTAGCGCCCGGCTCGCTGCGGTTCATGAACCAGGTCCACTCGGCCCGGGTAGTGGATGCCTCGGCCCCGGGTGATGCCGGGGGAGCGGATACTTCCGCACCCACCGCGGACGGACTCATCAGCATCGGGGGCAGCGTTCCGCTGGCGGTCCTGGTGGCAGACTGCATGCCCGTCCTGTTCGCGGGCGCAGGCCCGGCCGGGAACCCCGTGACCGCCGCCGTCCACGCCGGCCGCAAAGGCCTGCTGGACGGCATCCTGCCGGCCGCAGTGGAACAAATGCGCTCGGCCGGCGGTACGGACATCCAAGCCTGGATCGGGCCCTGCGTCTGCGGGACCTGCTACGAAGTCCCGACAGACATGCAGGCCGGAGCCGCGGCCCTGCATCCGGCAGCAGTGTCACGCACCCGCAGCGGTACACCCGCCCTGGACCTTCCGGCAGGCGCCGAAGCGCAGCTGGCTGCGCTGGGCGTCCGCAGTGAACGGATCCCCGGCTGCACCATGGAGAACGAGGACCTGTTCTCGCACCGCCGCAATCCGGCCACCGGACGCCTCGCCGGGATCATCTGGCGCCGCGCCTAACTGCCGGCAGCGGGCTGAGACAATGAAAGAACCATGACATCTATGCATTCATCCCGGGCCGTCGAACTCGCGGACCGGCTGGGCCGGGTCCGCGCCCGGATTGCCGCCGCCGACCGCCCGGCACGCTCCGGTGAGCCCCGCCTGATTGTGGTCACCAAATACTTCCCGGCCTCCGACGTCGAAATCCTCGCCGGACTCGGCGTGCGGGAGGTGGGTGAGAACAAGGACCAAGAGGCGGCGGCCAAAGCCGCACAGCTGCACGGGCTGGGTCTTCACTGGCACTTCATCGGCCAGCTGCAGTCCAATAAGGCCAAGTCAGTGGTGCGGTATGCCTCCTCCGTCCATTCCGTGGACCGCCTGTCGCTCGTGACTGCGCTTGGCAAGGCCATGGCGGCAGAGCAGCAACGCCGGGCGGGGGAGTCGCTGCCGGTCAGGCAGGACCTGCGCTGCTTCCTGCAGGTGGACCTGCGCACGGAGCATGCCCGGGCGGCAGATCCCGGCCGCGGGGGAGCGGCACCGGAGGAACTGGCGCAGCTGGCGGACGCGGTGGCCGGCACCCCGGGACTGGAACTGTCCGGGCTGATGGCCGTGGCTCCGCTGGACGGGGACCCCGCCGAGGCGTTTGCCCGGCTGCGCGGGCTCTCGGAGCGGCTGCAAAAGGACCACCCCGGGGCGCGGGGCATCTCCGCCGGTATGAGTTCGGACCTGGAAGCCGCACTGGCCAACGGGGCGACACACCTGCGAATAGGTTCCGATGTTCTGGGCCCGCGCCCGCCCGTGCGGTAGCGTCGAAGTAAGAACATCACAAAGCCGCCGCCCGGCATGTAGCCCGGGGAAGCGCCGGAACCACGGGCAGCTGCGGCGTTGAAGGATTAGAGGAGCAACCATGGCTGGCGCAATGCGCAGGACAATGATCTACCTTGGGCTCGCCGATGGTGACGAGCACTACGAGTCCGAGCAGCGGAACCTGCGGGAAGCCCCGGTCCGGGACGAAGACTATGCTCCCATTCACGAACCAGAGGAGCTGGACCCCGAACCCGCTCCCGCACCCGTTGTCCGCAATGCAGTCGAGGAGTACCGCGCACCCGTGACACCCATCAAGCGTGCCCCGTCATCCCGCGAGGATGTTTCCGGCCTTCGGCAGATCACCACTGTCCACCCGCGCTCCTACAACGATGCCAAAATCATCGGTGAGAGCTTCCGGGACGGCATCCCGGTCATCATGAACGTCACCGACATGGGCGAAGCAGATGCCAAGCGCCTGGTGGACTTCTCCGCCGGCCTGGTCTTTGGACTGCGCGGCAGCATTGAGCGCGTGACCAACAAGGTCTTCCTCCTGTCGCCTTCACACGTGGAGGTCCTTGGGGACGACAAGAAGATCAGCGAGTCGCAGTCCACCTTCTTCAACCAGAGCTAACGTGCTCCCGTTCCAACGGGACGCGGGGGCTGCCAACCGACTTCCGGAAATGAAACCCTTCGCGTGAATATCATTCTTCCCCTGGTGTATCTGGTGCTGGTGCTCTTCCAGCTCGCCCTGATCCTGAGGATCGTTTACGACGCGGTGCAGATGTTCGCCCGCCAGTGGCGCCCGAAGGGCCCGGCACTCGTGCTGGCTACGGCCATCTACGGTGTCACCGATCCGCCGGTACGGCTTTTCCGCCGCATTATTCCGCCGCTGCGCCTTGGCGGGGTGGCACTGGACCTCGCGTTCCTGGTCCTGTTCATCATCGTGTCAATCCTGACGCAGATTGTCGCCGGCGTGGCCCGCTAGGTCGGGCCCGCTGGGGGCCGGTTAGTTTTCGGCCCCCAAAAGATATACTGTGAAAATTGATACAACCCCAGATTTTTGTATGTCCGAAATTCTCTACGTAGAACCGCCTGCCTGACACGCAGGCGAATCTTATAATCCAGTATGAGGTGACCAGATGGCTCTGACGCCAGAAGATGTTGTCAACAAGCGGTTCCAGCCGACCAAGTTCCGGGAAGGCTATGACCAGGACGAAGTCGACGACTTCCTCGACGAGATCGTGGTGGAGCTGCGCCGGCTGAACGCCGAAAACGAAGATCTCCGCCGCCAGCTGGCAGAAGCGGCAGCCGGTGGCTCCGTATCGGAGAAGACCGTCCCCGCGCCCGTCGCGGCCGCCTCCACCACCGAGCAGGTCCGCGAAGAGCCCAAGCCTGAGCCTAAGGTTGAAGCACCCCGCGTGGAGGAGCGTCCCGCTCCGGTCGAGCCCAAGCAGGAAGCGGCCCCGGCTGCACCTGCAGGCAACACCACCGAAACCGCAGCCGGCATCCTGGCCATGGCCCAGAAGATGCACGATGACTACGTCAGCGCCGGCGTCGAGCAGCGCGACAAGATCATTGCCGAGGCACAGATCGAAGCCAGCGGCCTCGTCACCGATGCCCAGGAGAAGAGCCGCAAGATCCTCAGCACCCTGGAGCAGCAGAAGGCTGTCCTGGAGCGCAAGGTCGAACAGCTCCGCGGCTTCGAGCGTGACTACCGTTCACGCCTGAAGGCATACATCGAAGGCCAGCTGCGTGATCTGGATGCACGCGGCTCGGTTGCTTCGGAGACCGCCGACGCGTAACAGCGTCAGGTCCCGGCCGCGTTCCGCGTTCGGATAAGAATCACTTCAGCGGGGCGGGGGGGGGGGGGGGGGGCCCCCCCCCCCCCCCCCCCGCGGGGGGGGGCCGGCGGGCCGGGCCCCGGCGGGGTGCGGGGTTGGCATAACAACCACTCCAGCGGGCCGGCGGCCGGGTCATCCCGGCCGCCGGCCCGCTGCATTTGTTCCCGGCGCCTGAGCGCGCCGCTCGTTTCCCGCCCCCAGCTCCGCCCAGCAGTACAGAAAGCACCATGACCAACTCTTCACCGGACACCCCGCAGGACACCGGAGCCAGGCGTCCTGCCAAGGCCAAAGCGGCCTTCGCCATGCTCGCCCTGGCGGCCGCCGCCCTCGTTGCGGACCAGCTCACCAAACTGTGGGTAGTGCGTACCATGACCGAGGGACAGGTCACCGATGTCCTGCCGCCGCTGCTGCGGTGGCATTTCATCCGCAATCCCGGAGCTGCGTTTTCGATCGGGACCGAGTTCACCTGGGTGTTCACCATCATCATGGTGCTGGTTTCAGGTTTCCTCGTGTACCTGATGATCCGGGTCCGTTCGCTTGCTTGGGCCACGGCCCTTGGCTTGGTGCTCGGCGGTGCCCTTGGCAACCTGACGGACCGGCTCTTCCGTGCGCCCTCCTTCGGGCAGGGCCACGTGGTGGACTTTATCGCCTTCCCCAATTTCGCCATCTTCAATATCGCCGATTCCTGCGTGGTGTGCGGCGTGATCCTGGTCTGCCTGCTGACCCTCCGCGGCATCAGCCTCGACGGGACACGCACGCTTCCTTCCGCCAAGGAACCCGCTGCGGCCAACGACGGCGAGGAGCAGCGATGAACGAGTTGCACGCCGTGTTCGCGGTCCCGCCCGAAGCTGACGGCAAACGCGCGGACGCCGTCCTGGCCGGCCTGCTGGATGTATCCCGCTCCACTGCCGCAACCTGGTGCACCGACGGGTACTTCAGTTCCGCCGGCAAGGTGCTGGGCAAGTCAGACAAACTGCACGCCGGCCAGGAAATCACCGCCGACGTCCCCGAACAGCGGGACCCGCTGGCCGTCGTCGTCGAGCCGGTGGAGGACCTCAAGATCCTGGGCGATGACGAGCACTTCGTGGTCATCGACAAACCCGTGGGTGTGGCAGCGCATCCCTCTCCCGGCTGGGTCGGTCCCACCGTGGTGGGTGCCCTGGCCGCTGCCGGCTACCGGATCTCCACGTCCGGCGCTCCGGAACGGCAGGGCATTGTGCACCGGCTCGACGTCGGCACCTCCGGCGTGATGGTGGTGGCTAAAACGGAGCACGCCTACACGCTGCTGAAGCAGGCTTTTAAGGAACGGACCGTGGACAAGATGTACCACGCCGTCGTCCAGGGTCTGCCCGATCCGCTGAAGGGCACCATTGACGCCCCGATCGGGCGGCACCCGGGCTATGACTGGCGCTTCGCCGTGGTCGAGGGCGGCAGGCCGTCGGTGACGCATTATGAGGTGCTGGAGGCCTTCGGGAAGGCCTCCCTGGTGGAGGTGCACCTGGAAACCGGGCGCACGCACCAGATCCGCGTCCATTTTTCTGCCCTGCGGCATCCCTGTGCCGGTGACCTCACCTACGGCGCTGACGCCAAGCTTGCCGCCGAGCTGGGGCTTACGCGCCAGTGGCTGCATGCCCGACAGCTGGGCTTCACCCATCCCGGCACCGGTGAGCATGTGGAGTTCGTCAGCGAGTACCCGCAGGACCTTCAGTACGCCGTCGACGCCCTGCGCAGCGGCGAGGTCTAGGCACGGACCCCGGCCCGGCCCGGCAGTGACGCAGGCCCCGGCGCGGCGGCGGCAAAGCGCTCCCGCGCCGGGGCCTAGAATGTACAGGTGGCTTCAGCAACTAGTACGTCCAAATCGTTTGCCCATCTTCACAACCACACTGAATATTCCATGCTGGACGGCGCAGCACGGCTGACCGACCTGTTCAGCCACGCCGAGGAACTGGGCATGAATGCCCTGGCAACCACCGACCACGGCTTTGTGTTCGGCGCCTTCGACTTCTGGAACAAGGCCCGCAGTGCCGGCATCAAGCCGATCGTGGGCGTGGAAGCCTACCTGACACCGGGCACCGCGCGTGCGGACAAAACCCGTGTGAAGTGGGGCGACGGCGGACGCAACGACGTCTCCGGTGCCGGTGCCTACACCCACATGACCATGTGGGCCGAGAACACCGAGGGCATGCACAACCTCTTCCGGATGTCTTCGCTGGCTTCCCTCGAGGGTTACCTCTACAAGCCGCGCATGGACCGGGACCTGCTGCAGACCTACGGCAAGGGCCTGATTGCCACCACAGGCTGCCCCTCCGGTGAAGTACAGACCAAGCTGCGGCTGGGCCTCTACAAGGAAGCCGTGCAGGCGGCGTCGGATTTCCGCGACATCTTCGGCAAGGAGAACTTCTTCTGCGAGCTGATGGACCACGGCCTGGACATTGAGCGCAACGTCCAGGCGGACCTGGTCAAGCTGGCCCGCGAGCTGCAGCTGCCGCTGGTAGCCACCAATGACTTGCACTACACCCACGCCGAAGACGCGTCCGCGCACGCGGCCCTGCTGTGCGTGCAGTCGGGGTCCTCGCTGGCGGACCCCAAGCGGTTCAAGTTCGACGCCGACGAGTTCTACCTGAAGTCCCCGGAGGAAATGCGGGCCATTTTCCGCGACTACCCCGACGCGTGCGACAACACCCTGCTCATTGCCGAGCGGTGCGACGTCGAATTCAACACCAAAGCGTCCTACATGCCCCGCTTCCCCTGCCCGCCCGGGGAAAACGAGGAATCCTGGTTCATCAAGGAAGTGGAGACCGGCCTGCACTACCGGTTCCCGAAGGGTATTCCCGACGACGTCCGCAAGCAGGCCGAGTACGAGATCGGCATCATCACCCAGATGGGCTTCCCGGGCTACTTCCTGGTGGTGGCCGACTTCATCAACTGGGCCAAGAACAACGGCATCCGGGTGGGACCGGGCCGCGGTTCCGGTGCCGGATCCATGGTCGCCTACGCCATGCGCATCACCGACCTGAACCCGCTGAACCACGGGCTGATCTTCGAGCGCTTCCTGAACCCGGACCGCGTCTCCATGCCTGACTTCGACGTCGACTTCGATGATCGGCGCCGCTCCGAGGTGATCCACTATGTCACCGAGAAGTACGGCGCGGACCGCGTGTCCATGATCGTCACCTACGGAACCATCAAGGCCAAGCAGGCACTGAAGGACTCCTCCCGCGTGATGGGATATCCGTTCTCCGTGGGCGAGCGGCTCACCAAGGCCATGCCGCCGGACGTGATGGGCAAGGGCCTGTCCCTGCAGGACGTTCATAACAAAGACGCCAAGCGCTACGGCGAAGCCGACGAACTGCGTGAACTGCTCAAGTCCGATCCGGACTCGCAGCGCGTCTTCGACACCGCTTTGGGCCTCGAAGGGCTGAAGCGCCAGTGGGGCGTGCACGCCGCCGGCGTCATCATGTCCTCGGACCCGCTGATCGACATCATCCCGATCATGAAGCGCGAGCAGGACGGGCAGGTGATCACGCAGTTCGACTACCCGACCTGCGAAGGCCTGGGCCTGATCAAGATGGACTTCCTCGGCCTGCGGAACCTGACGATCATTTCCGACGCGATCGAGAACATCAAGAACAACCAGGGCGTGGACCTGGACCTGGAAAAGCTGGAGCTGGACGACAAGGGTTCCTACGACCTGCTGGCCAGCGGCGACACCCTGGGTGTGTTCCAGCTCGACGGCGGGCCCATGCGGTCCCTGCTCAAGCTGATGCGTCCGGATAACTTCGAAGACATTTCCGCCGTCATCGCCCTGTACCGTCCCGGTCCCATGGGCGCGAACTCGCACACCAACTACGCCTTGCGTAAAACCGGCGTGCAGGAAGTCACCCCCATCCACCCGGAGCTGGAAGAGCCGCTGCGGGAAATCCTGGATACCACCTACGGCCTGATCGTGTATCAGGAGCAGGTGATGTCCATTGCCCAGAAGGTGGCCGGCTTCTCGCTCGGCCAGGCAGATATTCTCCGCCGCGCCATGGGTAAGAAGAAGAAATCCGAGCTGGACAAGCAGTACGCCGGCTTCCACCAGGGCATGGTGGACCGCGGCTACTCGGAGGCAGCCATCAAGGCGCTATGGGACATCCTGCTCCCGTTCTCCGACTACGCCTTCAACAAAGCCCACTCGGCCGCCTACGGCTTGGTGTCCTACTGGACCGCGTACCTCAAGGCGCACTACCCGTCCGAATACATGGCCGCCCTGCTCACCTCCGTGGGCGACGACAAGGACAAGCTGGCCCTGTACCTGAACGAGTGCCGCAAGATGGGCATTACGGTGCTGCCGCCGGACGTGAACGAATCCTCGGTGAACTTCACCCCTGTGGGCACGGACATCCGCTTCGGCATGGGCGCCATCCGCAACGTCGGCGCCAACGTTGTCCAGGCCATGGTGGCCGCCCGCGAGGAAAAGGGCGCGTACACCAACTTCAAGGACTTCCTGATGAAGGTCCCCGCGGTGGTGTGCAACAAGCGAACCATCGAGTCCCTGATCAAGGCCGGCGCGTTCGACTCGATGGGCCATGCCCGGCGTCCGCTGGCCATGATCCACGAAGAGGCCATTGACTCTGTGGTGGTGCTCAAGCGCAACGAGGCCGTGGGCCAGTTCGACCTGTTCGCGGCCATTACGGACCAGGAACCGGAAGACTCGATCAGCATCGATATCCCGGACCTGCCGGAGTGGGAAAAGAAGGACAAGCTGTCCTTTGAACGCGACATGCTGGGGCTTTACGTCTCCGACCATCCGCTGCAGGGCCTGGAGGGCATCCTCAGCCAGCACGCCGACTCCTCAATCACGAACATCGTGGGGGAGGAGGGGCCGCCCGACGGCGCCATTGTCACCATTGCGGGCATGATCACCTCGCTGCAGCGACGGATCGCCAAGAACAGCGGCAACGCCTATGCACGCTGTGAGATCGAGGACCTCGCCGGGTCCATGGAAGTGATGTTCTTCGGCCAGGTCTACGGTCCCATCGCGGCCGTGCTGGCCGAGGACCTGATTGTGGTGGTCCGGGGCCGGCTGCAGCGCCGCGACGACGGCGCGGTGACCCTGAACGCGCAGGAGCTCACCGTTCCCGACCTCAGCGAGGGCCACTCCGGGCCGGTGGTCATTTCGATGGCCACCTACAAGGCCACGGAAACGGTGGTCTCCCAGCTGGGTGACGTGCTGCGCACCCACCCGGGCACGTCCGAGGTGCAGATCCGGCTGAACGGCTCCCGCACCGTGGAAGTCATGAAGCTTGGCGTGGACATGCGGGTGAACCCTACGCCGTCGTTGTTCGGCGACCTGAAGGTGCTGCTGGGTCCGGCCTGCCTGGACGCCTAGGCGTTTAGGCAGGCCGGCCGGGCCGGCGCCCTAGCTGGCGCTGGACACGGGCATCAGGACGTCCTCCGTGGTCCAGCGGTTCACCACGTTATCCATTCCGGCGGCCCTGAACGCCAGGACTGCTGCTCCAATCCGGCTGCCGGAGGTCCCGAGCATGGAGAGACGGAGATCGGGGGCATCCCGCCATGCGAGTGAGCCGGACAACTCCCGGAGCAGCGGGTCCAGTAAGGCTGACCCGGCGCGGGACACGCCGCCGGTCAGGACGATGACGGCAGGATCGGTCAGCAGGGTCAGCGTCTTGAGTCCCAGCGCAAGGGCCGTGATGCCCTCGCGCCACACGCGGTCGGCCAGTGGATCGATACCCAGCCGGGCAACAATGCCCGACACGTCCAACCCTGCCTCGCCCCCGGAGGCGGCGAAACGCCGGGCCACCCCTGCGCCGGAGAAGTAGGCCTCCAAGCAGCCGAACTGGCCGCAGGTACAGCGTTCCCCGTCCGGTAGGACCGGGATATGGCCCAACTCACCGGCTGTGGCAGACGCGCCGGAAATACGATGGCCCCCGCTTTGGATTGACGCGGCAACACCTGTTCCCACAGCAACCAGCACGGAGTCGCCGGAACCGTGTGAAGCTCCGAAAAGGTCTTCGGCCAGGCCACTGGTTCGGACGTCATGGTCTATGTGGACGGGGACACCGAGCCTCTCCGTGAGGAGGCGCTTCAGCGGAACGTTGGACCAGCCGAGGGAAGAGGCATACCGGATGATTCCCTCTTGGGAGTCCACCATTCCCGGCGTGACGACGCCTGCCCCTGCGACAACGCAGCCGTCATCCTCCGCATAGTCGCGGAGGTCCTCCGCGAGGGCCAGTATCCGCTCGATGGATTCGTCGCCCGTAACACCTGCCGGGACGGTACGGGAGAGCAGGGTCCGGCCGGATGCCGCCACCAGCGCTCCCTTGATGTTGGTGCCGCCTACATCCACGGCGAGAACCACTGCGTCGTGACGGGGAGCAGAGGGTGAGCCGTCTGCTGCTGCGGACTCCAGCGCCGCGAAGAGGCTGCGGACCATGTCCGGGTCTGTCTGCAGCGTTCCGTCCATGCGCGGCGACGGAGTCTGGGCCCGCAGGTGGATTTCGCCTGCACCGGTCGCTGCGACAATTTCCCTCACGTTGGCAGGGCGGACCGATCCACCCACCAGGACCGACGGCGCGGACGGAGCGGCCTTGGAGAGGCGGACCAGCTCAGCCAGCACTCCGATGCCCTCGGCTGCCGGGTGCGGGCCGCCCGAGGTGAGGACACGCTGGACACCCAACTGCGTGAGCTCCTGGTACGCCTTAAAGGGATCCCGTGCCAGATCGAAGGCTTTGTGGAAAGTCACGGGGAGGGTGCCTGCAGCCGCCATTAGCCGGCGCATGGCGGTTACATCCACCTCGCCGTCGCTGGTGAGCACACCCGTCACGACTCCTACCGGGGTGCCGGCCCCGGACGCCGCGGCTTCGATTGCTTCCAGATCCCGGCACATTGTCTCGAGTTCAGCTTCGCTGTAGACAAAATCGCCGCCGCGCGGCCGTACTATGACTTGGACGCCTACCCGGTTCACCGCCCGCAGCACGGCCAGAACCGCACCCATACTCGGCGTGGTGCCGCCTTCGCCCAGGTTTGCGCACAACTCGATCCGGTCCGCACCTGAACGGTCCGCCACCAGGGCCCCGTCGACGTCATCGACGCAGAGTTCCACGGCTATGCGCCGCACTGCAGGCGTACACCCGTTTGCTGACCTCACCACCGGGGCACCGGGTTTTCGGCCCAGGCAGCAACGTCCGAACCAATCGATATCCGGCCAACCCGTTCCGAGCCGCCGTTGATCGGCAGGTCCATCAGTGCTCCGGCACCGGAAGTGTCGACTCCGAGGGCCTCCAGGACCTTAAGGGCTATCAGGGTGGTTGCCCGCGGGTTGCCGTCGACAATCTTCATGGCTACTGCCTGGCCGGTCGACGCGGACATGCCGATAACCCCTTCCGCCCCGCCCTTGGCAAGGACGCCGGGTACGAGGGTCATGGCGCTGCTGTTTGCATGCCCTGTTCCGCCGACGTGGAAAGGGTTGGCACGCATGGCATCGGCTACCAGGCGCTCCGGAGTCCCGGGGGACGCGGTGACGAGGGCGCGGAATGCCTGCGCAAGCCCAAGGACCGTGGTGCTAAACAGCGGCGCTCCGCATCCGTCGACGGCCGCGTGCTCAACCGGAACGCCGGTAGCGCGTTCCACGGTGTCCCGGACCATGAGCTGCAAAGGATGGGCCGGGTCCAGGTAGCCTGCGGTGTCCCAGCCGTTGGCGGTGCAGGCCAGCAGCATGGCGGCGTGCTTACCCGAGCAGTTCATGTGGACCCGGGAGCGCGTCTTGCCGGCTCTTATCAGGCGCTCACGGCTTGCTTCGTCCTCGGGCCAATCGGCCGGACAGGCAAGGGCGGAATCATCCAATCCCGCCCGCTCCAGGATGCTGCGCACCGCCTCTACGTGGGCGTCCTCCCCGGTATGGCTTCCGGCGGCGATCGCCAGTTCCGGGCCGGACAGGTCGGCGCCGGCGCGCAGGCAGGCAAGA
Source organism: Arthrobacter sp. zg-Y1143 (assembly GCF_030125565.1). Classification (NCBI taxonomy): domain Bacteria; kingdom Bacillati; phylum Actinomycetota; class Actinomycetes; order Micrococcales; family Micrococcaceae; genus Arthrobacter; species Arthrobacter sp. zg-Y1143. The sequence goes on from NZ_JASKLW010000005.1 coordinate 89,496, forward strand.
GCCTGCAGCGGCTTGGTGGTCGAACGCGGCAGCACCTGCCCTGAGCTGGCACCGAGGCTGGCGGCGACGTTTCCATTTGCGTCAAGTGCCGCCAGCCAACCGTAATGGCGGCTTTCAGTGACACCGGACCTTATGACGACGGCGAGTTCGGCAAGATGCTCGGCAGCGTTGGATATGCGGGCGCTGGCCGTGCCAGGCGCGGCGGGGGATACCACGGGGGTGCTCCTTTACTGGGGGCGGGGGAGGTCGGAAAAGGGTGCGCCGGCCACAGGTACCGGTCCTGCAGCGGCCCGGCGCGGGCTTCGTTTGGGAGGGCGTGTCCGCAGGCGGGCGGCGAGGGCGGAAAGGATGCCGTTGAAGACGAGATAAACCAGGGTCACCACGAGGAATGTCTGGATGAGCAGACCGTTGAAGGCGGAGAGCACCTGGCCGCGGTACAACAGCTCCGTGAAGGCCACTATGTATCCGAGCGAGGTGTCCTTGATGAGGCTTACCAACTGCGTCACGAGGGACGGCGTGGCAAAACGCAGCGCCTGCGGCAGGACAACAAGACGGCTTGCCTGCCCCTCCGACATGCCGAGGCTGAGTGCAGCCTCCCGCTGGCCGCGGGGGAGGCCGAGGATCCCGGCACGGATAATCTCCGCAAAGGCAGCCGAGTTGGCGACGGTGAGCGGGATGACCAGCTTCCAGATCAGGGGGAAGTTGAGGCCCAGCTGCGGAAGGCCGAACAGCATCAGGTAGATGAGCAACAGCACGGGTATTGTCCGGGCGGTTTCGATGTAGCCTGCGCAGATCCATCGCACGGGTGCGAAGCGGCTCAGGCGGCCGAGGGCAAGGAGGAGTCCCAGCGTCCCGCCCAGGACGGCAACGAGGGCTCCGGCCTGCAGAGTTCCCCACAGTCCAACGAACAGGTACTGCCAGATGGGCCAGGAGAGGAACGGCGTCCACTTGTCCGGGTGGAGCTGGCCTTTGGAACCGAACTGGATCAGCCCGCTGATAATCACGCCCAGAAGCGCGAAGATTGTGATCACGGACCATATACGTATGTTCCGCCTGGCCTTCGGGCCCGGCTCGTCATAGAGGGACAGGGTCGCCTGCGCCTGCACGCGGGTACGGGCAGCGGACTTGGCAGGTACGGCGGTAGTCATCGGAGAACAGCCACCTTTCGCTCGATACGGCCGGCGCTGAGTCCGATGCAGAGGGCAAGAAGCATGTAGGTCAACCCCGCGGCGGAAAAGATCAGGATGGGCTGTGCCTCAACTAGGTTCAGTTTGTTGGCTGCGGACGTCAGTTCCACCACACCTACGGCAGCGGCCAGCGCTGTGTTCATGGTCAAAGCGATCATCACGTTGCCGATGGGTTGCACGGCCGCCCGCAGTGCCTGCGGCAGGACGACGAGGCCAAGTGTTTGCCGGAGGGTGAAACCCAGGGCGCGGCTGGCCTCTATCTGTCCGTGGCCCACGGTGTTGACTCCGCTTCTGATGGCTTCGGAAACGTATGCAGCTTCATAGGCCGTGAGGACAAGGACGGCCGTTGGGGTGAGCGGCAGGATGAAACCGGCGTCCGGCAGCGCGAAGACGGCAAGGATCAGGAGGGCAAGCAGGGGAACATTGACGAAGAACTGCACGTAGGCAAAGGCAGCAGCCCGCAGGGGCGGAATGGGGCTGATCCGGGCGGCGGCCACGAGTGTGCCGAGGATCAGTGCTCCCGCCCCGGCGATGATTGCCATAACAACCGTTGTTCCAAGGGCATGGAGGAAGGCGTCGGCACTGTCGGCAAAGATGTCCATCTATTTCCTTTGAGTATGCGGCGGGCGAATGCCCGGTACGGCGCCCGGCGGCGCTGCCGCGGCGCCCGGTGTGCAGTGACACCGGGCGCCGGGCAGGCGGACTAACTGCCGGGAACGGAACCGATTTCGGGGGCGCTGGGTGCCTCTGCCTCCACGGCTTCGCCGAGCGTGGCATCCCACACCTTGCCCCAGGTGCCGTCGGCCTGGATCTTCTGGAGCCATTCGTTGATGAAGGCCTTGAATTCCTCATCGTCGTGCTTCAGGCCGATGCCGTAGGACTCCGTAGTGAAGGGCTGGCCCACCACCTTAATGGAGGTGTCATCTGCACTGTGTGAGGCCAGGAGCGTGAAGTCCTGCACATAGGCATCCCCGCGGCCCTGCTTGAGTGCCTGCAGTGCCTGCGGATCCGTGCCGAAGGACACCAGGGTGGCCGTCGGCTGCTTTTCGGGTACGGCAGTCACTGCAGGTGTGTTTGCGCCGACAATAACGGTTTTTCCGCCGAGGTCATCGATGCCGTTGATGTCCTGGTTGTCGCCTTTCACGGCAACGGCCAACCCTGATTCCAGATACGGTCCTGCGAAGGAGATCTGCTCGGCACGCTCCTCGGTGATCGTGTAGGTATTGAACACTACGTCGACCGTTCCGTTTTGGAGCAGGGCTTCACGCGTCTCGGACGCCGGCGGGACGATCTTGATATTCGGTTCGCCCAGGATGTAGATAGCCAGCAGTTTCGCGAGATCGGCATCAAATCCTTCGATGCTTTCGGGGTTTGCGGGGTCCTGCTGAGACAGCAGCGGTGCGTCGAGCGCGGCCCCGACGATCAGCGTTCCGCGTTCCTTGATCCGGGCCATGGTGGACTCGGGCAGTATGGCTGCGGCGTCGGCCACGACCGCGTTTGCGTAAACCTCCTCAAGGTTGGAGGGCTGGGTCGAACTGCCGGCTTCGGCTCCGGGGACGGCGGTATCGCCGCCGCCGCAAGCCGAAACGCTCAGCAGTGCAGTCAGTGCAAGTACGGCAGGTAGGAGCCGCCGGAAGGGGGATGTGCTGCGCAAGGTGTGGCCTTTCTTCTGATGTGGACGGCAGACGCCGCTGATAGTTGGTCAGTGAGTAAGGATTCTGGAGAGGAATGCCCGCGCCCGTTCAGAATCCGGACGGGCGAAAAACCGTTCCGGTGAGCCGTGCTCGATGATGCGGCCCTCGTCCATAAAAACAACACGGTCGGCGGCCCGCCGGGCGAAACCCATTTCGTGGGTGACTACCACCATGGTCATTCCTTCTTGGGCGAGGGAGACCATAACGTCCAGCACCTCAGTCACCATTTCGGGGTCCAGGGCCGAGGTTGGTTCGTCGAAAAGCAAAACCTTGGGGCGCATTGCCAGCGCGCGGGCAATAGCTGCGCGCTGTTGCTGTCCGCCCGAAAGCTGGGCCGGATAACTGTCGGCCTTGTCGGCGATGCCAACACGTTCAAGCAGTGCCATTCCATCTGCCCGGGCCGTCTTCTGGGCTACGCGCCGCACTTTGACAGGTGCGAGCGTGACGTTCTCGAGGATGGTGCGGTGCGCGAAGAGATTGAAGGACTGGAAAACCATGCCAACGTCACAGCGAAGCGTCGCAAGCGCCCTGCCCTCTGCCGGCAGGTCCTTGCCGTCCACGAGGATCTGCCCGCTGGTTACCGTCTCCAGCCGGTTGATGCACCGGCAGAGGGTGGACTTGCCGGATCCTGACGGGCCAACCACCACTACCACCTCACCGGTGGCCACGCTCAGGTTTATGTCCTTCAAGACGTGGTGCTCACCGAAGTGTTTCTGCACATCCCTCAGTACCACCATGGCACCCGGCTTATCCGGAGCAACGGGTCCGCGGAGGCCGGAGGAATCATTAACCAGTGCCATCGAGCTGCCTTTTCCTGAACCCGGACCTGCAGCTTTAGCCGGCCGCGGCGCCGTGTTCTGTCGTTGGTGTGACTCACCACACACTATCCGAGGTTTTCCAGAAATAAACCTAAGCGGTAAAAGTTTCACAGATATTTCGATTAACTCTCTATAAACTTGGACTAAGTTAAGAGGGAGCTATCGAACAGATTGGGAAAACATGGCTGAACGATTGAGCGGAAATGCTGCTGGCCCCTCCCGCACTGTGGACCTGATCGGACTTATCCGAACGGGCCGCGCGGGATCCCGCGCGGAACTGGCAAAAGCCACGGGACTCTCTCCCTCCACGGTGGCAACGCGGATCGACGCTTTGATCGCGCGGGGGCACGTTGCAGAGGTTGGCGAGGGGGAATCACGCGGCGGACGCCGCCCGCGGCGCCTGGAAATCAGGGCGGATGCCGGGCTGGTGGGTTGTATTGACCTTGGCGTTGACCGCACCTCGTTCGGGGTGGCCGATTTCGCCGGTAACCTCCTCGCTGAACACCATGCGGCCCTCGATCTTGCAGCTGGTCCGGAGATTATCCTGACTTCCGCAACGGCCCGGCTCAAAGACATGGTCGAGCAGGCCGAGGCAACGGGATCCGGCCGGCTAAGGGGTGTTTCGGTGGGAGTGCCCGGACCGGTGTCGAGCGCTGATTCCCGCATTGTTGCCCCGTCCCGCATGCCCGGCTGGAACGGGACGAACGCAGCGGAGATTATTCAGCGGGAGCTGGGGGTGCCCGTCATCGTTAATAACGACGCCAATCTCATGGCTGCCGGGGAACTGCTCAACGGCACCGACCCGGTCACCTATCCGCACCAGATTTTCGTCAAAGCCGGCACCGGTATCGGCTGCGGGATCATTGCCGGCGGTGAACTGTACAAGGGCAGTAACGGGTGGGCAGGGGACATCAGCCATGCGGCGGTGCAGGGTGCTCCTGCGGTGCCTTGCTCCTGCGGCCGGACGGGATGCCTGGACGTGCTCGCTTCCGGCACCGCGCTTGTCCGCGAGATGCAGCTGCAGGGCCATGATGTACAGACGGTGGAGGCGATGATCGACCTCGCCCGCGACGCCCATCCCGCTGCAACCGGACTGCTGCGCGGCGCCGGAGTGATGACCGGCGGTGTCCTCGCAACCAGCATTAATTTCTTTAATCCGAACCGGCTGGTCCTTGGCGGCGTCTTGGCGGGTTCAGCGGTTTTCGTTGCCGCGGTGCGCTCGACCCTCTACTCGGATTGTCCGCCCATGGCCACTGCGGAACTTGTTGTGGAGGTCGCCCGGCATCCCCAAACCGGTGGCCTGCGCGGCGCCGCCCGCGTGATGCTTGATGACATCTTCTCCGGGGAGGAGTTCCGGGCCTGACGCCCGGCGACGCACAGCGGAACTGGTAGGGGCCCCGGAGGCTTGGCTGGGTAGAATGAAATGCGTGAATCCAACCAGTCCCGAAGCAGCCTTTGACTCCTTCCGCACCATCGACCTGCGCGGTCGGCACCTGCGCCCCGCGGAGCTCAAGGGTGCCATGCCGCGTGCCGAAACGACGTTCGACGCCGCGTCCGACGCCGTCTCAGCCATCATCACCGACGTCCGTACCCGCGGATTCGCCGCGCTGACGGAACTGGCAGAGCGTTTCGACGGCGTTCAGCAGCACACGGTGCGGGTGCCCGAAACCGCGCTGGACTCAGCGCTGGAGCAGCTGGACCCGGCGGTCCGTACGGCACTGGAAACGGCCATTGAGCGGACCCGGATTTTCGCTGCCGCCCAGCGTCCCGCCGACGCCGAAGTGGAAATCCGCCCCGGTGCCCTCCTGGCCCACAAATGGGTGCCGGTCTCCCGGGTGGGACTGTATGTTCCGGGCGGGCTTGCGGTGTATCCCTCCTCGGTAATCATGAACGTTGTGCCGGCGCAGGCCGCAGGAGTTTCCTCCCTGGCACTGGCCTCGCCGCCGCAGAAGGAATTCGGCGGGCTGCCGCACCCCACCATCCTCGCTGCGGCCAAGCTGCTGGACATCACCGAGGTCTATGCCGTGGGCGGCGCCCAGGCCATTGCCGCCTTCGCCTACGGGGTGCGGGAGGATGAAAATAATGCCGCCATCCTGCCGGTGGATGTGGTCACCGGCCCGGGCAACGTCTTTGTGGCCACCGCCAAGCGGCTGGTCAAGGGCGTAGTGGGAATCGACTCCGAAGCGGGACCCACGGAAATCATGGTTCTCGCCGACGAAACCGCTGACCCGCGGCTCGTGGCCGCCGACCTGATCAGCCAGGCCGAACACGATCCCAATGCCGGGTCGGTCCTCGTCACGGCGTCCGAATCCCTCGCTGAAAAGGTCCGGGCTGAACTGGACGCCCAGGTCCGGGCCACCAAGCACAGCGACCGTGTGCGCACGGCCCTGTCCGGCCCCCAGTCCGGCGTTATCCTCGTGGACGGGCTGGAGCAGGGCATTGCGGTATGTGACGCCTACGCTGCCGAACACCTGGAAATCCAGACGGCCGATGCCGAAGCCGTGGCCGGCCGAATCCGCAGTGCCGGTGCCATCTTCGTGGGCAACTACAGTCCCGTGAGCCTGGGTGACTACTGCGCCGGGTCCAATCACGTGCTGCCCACCGGCGGCACCGCAGCCTTTTCCTCGGGGCTGAACGTCACCACCTTTATGCGCGCCATCCAGATGATCAACTACAACCGTGAGGCGCTGCAGGAAGTCAGCGGTGACATTGTTGCCCTTTCCATCGCCGAGGATCTGCCGGCGCACGGGGACGCGGTCACGGTCCGTTTCGAATAACCGCTAACCCTTCGGGATACCCGCAACATGTAGTAGGAGCACCTACTACATGTTGTGGTCCTCCACTTGGTGCTCAGGCAAAGTGCGCCCTATAGTGGGAGCACCATAAGGCGCCTTCCCGAAAGGACGGGACATGTACTGTCCGTTTTGCCGCAACGCCGACTCCCGCGTCGTGGACAGCCGCCTGGCCGACGACGGGTCGGCCATCCGCCGCCGGCGGCAGTGCCCGCAGTGCGGCCGCCGTTTCTCCACGGTGGAAACCACCAGCCTCAGCGTGATCAAGCGTTCCGGCGTAGCCGAACCCTTCAGCCGCAGCAAGGTCATCAACGGCGTGCGCAAAGCCTGCCAGGGCCGTCCGGTCAGCGAGGATGACCTGGCCATGCTGGCCCAGGAAGTGGAGGAATCCATCCGGGCCAGCGGTGTGGCTGAAATCGACGCGAACGGCGTGGGGCTGGCCATCCTCACCCCGCTGCAGAAACTGGACCAGGTGGCGTACCTGCGCTTTGCCAGCGTCTACCAGTCCTTCGACTCGCTGGAAGACTTCGAGACGGCCATTGAAAAACTACGGGCCGAAGCGCAGCAAAACCGCGGGCGGGTCCCGTCCGGCGCGCAGCGCCCGCTGGGCGCCCAGTAGGTCCCGGGCCGGATCCGGCCAGGGGACCCAATAGCTTTAGATGCGAAAAAGCGGCGGAAGGGAGAATCCCTTCCGCCGCTTTTGCGCGCCGTTTTTGTGCGGTGCTGCCGTCCGGCTACTTGATGTACTTGAAGTGCAGGGCCGCCTGCAGGGCGCCGCCCACAATGCCGGCGTTGTTCTTCAGGTTGGCGGTGACCAGCGGGGTGCGCAGGTCCAGCATCGGCAGGAAGTCCTCGCTGCGCTTGGAGATGCCGCCGCCGATCACGAACAGGTCGGGGGAGAAGAGGAACTCCACGTGGGAGAAGTAGCGCTGCAGCCGCTTGGAGTATTCTTCCCAGCTGATGCCGTCCCGTTCGCGGGCGGACGCGGAAGCCTTCGTCTCGGCGTCGTGGCCGTCAATCTCCAGGTGGCCCAGTTCCGCATTGGGGACCAGCACGCCCTTGTAGATCAGCGCCGAGCCGATACCGGTGCCCAGGGTGATCACCAGTACGGTGCCGTCCACTTCGCGGCCGGCACCGTAACGTGCCTCGGCGAGGCCGGCGGCGTCGGCGTCGTTCATGACCTGGACATCGCGCCCGAGCGCCTTGGTCAGCAGTGCGTCGACGTCGGTGTCCACCCAGCTCTTGTCGACGTTGGCCGCGGAGCGGGCGATGCCGTGGGAGATGATGGCCGGGAACGTAACGCCCACCGGAACATCGGGGCCGGGTCCCTCCGGGCGGGAGGAGAGCTCGGCGACGATCTGCCCCACAACCCCGGCTACGGCTTCGGGGGTGGCCGGCTGCGGGGTGGGAATGCGGTAGCGTTCGCCAATCAGCTTGCCCTTGGACAGGTCGACAATGCCGCCCTTGATGCCGGTACCGCCGATATCAATTCCGATGACGGCGTCGACGTGCTTGTCGGACTTATGCTTCTTGGCCATGGTTCTCCAGTAGTAGTTCTGAGCTCGGTCTGCGGATTAGGGAAGGGTCAGAACTTCGGCGCCGTCCTCAGTCACGAGCAGGGTGTGCTCGAACTGCGCCGTACGCTTGCGATCCTTGGTCGTAACTGTCCAGTTGTCATCCCACATGTCCCACTCAATGGTTCCGAGCGTGAGCATTGGTTCAATGGTAAACACCATTCCCGGCTCAATCAGCCTGCTGTACGCCGGTGCGGCGTCGTAGTGCGGGATGATCAGGCCGGTGTGGAAGGCTTCGCCGACGCCGTGGCCGGTGAAATCACGGACCACGCCGTATCCGAAACGCTTGGCATAGGACTCGATGGTACGGCCGATGACATTGATTTCCCGTCCCGGCGCAACGGCCTTGATGGCCCGGCGCAGCGATTCCTGCGTGCGCTCCACCAGCAGGCGGGATTCCTCGTCCACGTCGCCCACCAGGAAGGTCCAGTTCGTGTCGCCGTGCACGCCGTCCATGTACGCGGTGATGTCGATGTTGATGATGTCGCCGTCGGCCAGTTCCGTGGTGTCCGGGATGCCGTGGCAGATGACCTCGTTGATGGAGGAGCACAGCGACTTCGGGAACCCCCGGTAACCCAGCGTGGAGGGGTAGGCATGGTGGTCGAGGAGGAATTCGTGCCCCACCCGGTCCAGCTCGTCGGTGGTGACGCCGGGGGCAATGTGCTTGCCGACTTCCACAATGGCCTGCGCCGCCACCTTGGAAGCAATCCGGATCTTCTCGATGGTCTCGGCTGACTTGACCTCGGAACCGGTGAAGGGGGCGGGTGCTTCCTTGTCCACGTATTCGGGACGCGGGATTGACGCGGGAACGCGCAGCCGGGGGCTCACGCTCCCGGGCGACAGGTGTCCAACGGGTGCTGCGGCAAGTTTTTGGGGCATACCATCGATCTTATCGCCAGCGGCTGCGGCCGGGGGACGAGCACACACCAAGCAACAGGAGGACAGCTGATGGCCGATTACTGGTTCAACGTCGTAACGCACGAGGTGGAGGAAGGCCCGCAGTCGGACTGGACGAAGCTGCTGGGGCCCTACCCTACCCGCGAAGAGGCCGAACTGGCGCTCCAGAAGGTCCAGGCCCGGAACAAGGCCTGGGACGCGGACGAGGACAACTAGCTAGAAGCTGTGCTCCGGGCCGGGGAAGGAACCGCTGCGTACTTCGTCGGCGTATTCCTTCGCCGCCCGGGACAGCTCGCTGCGCAGGTCGGCAAAGGCCTTGACGAACCGCGGCTGCTTTCCGCCGCGCAGCCCGGCCATGTCCTGCCAGACCAGCACCTGCCCGGTGGTGGCATTGCCCGCCCCGATGCCGATGGTCGGCACGCGCACCGCGGCGTCGACCTCGGCGGCCACATCCGCGGGCACCATCTCCATCAGCACGCAGAACGCGCCGGCCTCTGCCAGGGCCACGGCGTCCTGCACGACGGCGGCACCGGCTTCTCCGCGTCCCTGCACCTTGTAGCCGCCCAGGGCATGCTCGGCCTGCGGCGTGAAGCCGACATGGGCCATCACGGGGATGCCGGCGGCGGTCATGGCGCGCACATGGTCAACGTAGTGCCGGCCGCCTTCCATCTTGACGGCGTGCACCAGCCCCTCCTTCATCAGCCGCACGGAGGACTCGATGGCCTGTGCGGGGGAGACTTCGTAGGAGCCGAAAGGCAGGTCGCAGACCACCAGGGAGTGCTTGGCGCCGGCGGTGACGGAGCGGGCGAAAACAATCATCTCGTCCATGGTGATGGGCAGGGTGGTGGCGTGTCCCATCACGTTGTTCGCAGCGGAGTCGCCCACCAGCAGGACTTCGATGCCGGCTTCGTCGAAGATGCCTGCGGCGTACTGGTCATAGGCGGTCAGCATGGCGAACCTGCCGCCGTTGTCCTTGAGCTGCTGCAGGTGGGAAATGCGGATCTTCTTCAGCGGCGGTGCCGCGGGAGCTGAAGGGTCCGCGGGTGCGGCGGCGTACGGGGAAGGCTGTTCGGCACTGGTCATTACTTGAGCCTACTAAAGAACGGCCGCCGGGAACCGGCCCGCGGGTATCCGCCCGGCGTAACGCAACGGCCGCATACGCACCGCTGCGGCCCAAACCGCGCGCACGTAGGTAGAGTGAAGAAAGTTTCACATGCCCCTGAGCAGGTACAGAAAGAAGGTAAGGATGAACCGCCAGCAGGAATTCGTTCTGCGCACCATTGAAGAGCGCGATGTCCGGTTTGTGCGGTTGTGGTTTACCGACGTCGTGGGCTCGCTGAAGTCCGTGGCGCTGGCACCTGCGGAAGTGGAAGGCGCCTTCGAGGAAGGCCTGGGCTTCGACGGCTCCTCGATCGAGGGCCTGGCACGCATCTTCGAGTCCGACATGCTGGCCCAGCCGGACCCTTCCACCTTCCAGATCCTGCCCTGGCGCGGCGACGAGGAGCAGACGTCGCGGATGTTCTGCGACATCCTGACGCCGGACGGCCAGCCCTCCGCCGCGGATCCGCGCAACGTCCTGAAGCGCCAGCTCGCCAAGGCCGCCGACATGGGCTTCACCTGCTACACCCATCCGGAAATCGAGTTCTACCTGCTCAAGTCGGACCAGCTGGATGAAAACGGCGAGCCGGTTCCCGTGGACCGGGCCGGCTACTTCGACCACGTGCCCGGCGGCGTTGCCCAGGACTTCCGCCGCACCGCTGTGTCCATGCTGGAAGCCGTGGGCATCTCGGTGGAATTCAGCCACCACGAAGCCGGCCCCGGCCAGAATGAGATCGACCTGCGCTACGCCGATGCCCTGCAGACCGCGGACAACATCATGACCTTCCGCACGGTCGTCAAGGAAGTGGCGCTGATGACTGACTGCTACGCCAGCTTCATGCCCAAGCCCTTCTCGCACCACCCCGGCTCCGGCATGCACACGCACTTCTCGCTCTTCGAAGGCGATTCCAACGCCTTCTTCGAAGCCGGCGCCGAGTTCCAGCTGTCCAAGACTGCCCGCCAGTTCATGGCCGGTATCCTGCGCCATGCTCCGGAATTCACTGCGGTCACCAACCAGTTCGTAAATTCCTACAAGAGGCTCTGGGGCGGCGGGGAAGCACCCAGCTACCTTTCCTGGGGCCACAACAACCGCTCGGCGCTGCTGCGCGTGCCCCTCTACAAGCCGAACAAGGGGCAGTCCGCCCGCATCGAATACCGCGGCATCGACTCCGCCGCCAACCCGTACCTGTCCTACGCCGTGCTGCTTGGTGCCGGCCTGAAGGGCATCGAAGAGGGCTACGAGCTGCCGCCGGGCGCCGAAGACGACATTGAGAGCCTGAGCGCCGCGGAACGGCGCGCCATGGGCCACGATCCGCTGCCGGCGTCGCTGCATGATGCCGTGCGCGTTATGGAGGAATCCGAACTGGTGGCGGACATTCTCGGCGAGCAGGTCTTCGAGAATTTCCTGCGCAACAAGCGGGCGGACTGGAACGAGTACCGCCAGCACGTGACCCGGTTCGAGCTGCAGAAAAACCTGGGCATCCTTTAGGCGAAGGCACGGTACTACCCATGAGCCTGTCCCGGCGGATGATCGCCACGGGGTTCCACGACCTGGAGAAGAGCACCCGTTTCCTGGCCGCGCCCGAACTTGCCCCGGTGGATGAGGACGCACTGTTTGCCGGGTTCAACTTCTCGGCGGATCCGGACCTGGCACTGCAGTCGCTGGTGCGGCTGATCGGCCGTGCCCCGGAACTGGTGGACCTGGTCAACGCCGGTGCCGAAGAGAGCGAAGCGCTGTTCCGCCTGCTCGGCGCGTCCGAGGCCCTGGCGGAGTTCCTGATGCGCCATCCCGGTGACGTCGGGGTGCTGCAGCGCCAGCTGCGTGCCGAGCCCGGCAGTACCGACGGGGCGGCGCTGCGCGCCTCGCTGCTGGACGCCGTACACGCCGGCAGCGGAGCAGCCCCGGTGGCCGGGGTTACGGGCGCCGATGCCTACGTGGCGCTGCGCGCCCGGTACCGCCGGCACGTGCTGGACCTGGCCGTCCGCGACCTCGGGGCGGCGTCGCCCACGGACTACCTCCCGGCGGCCGGCCGCGAACTGGCCGACCTCGCCGGTGCGGCACTGGAAGCTGCCTTGGCTGTCTCCCGCGCGGAACTTGCGGCCAGCTACCCGGCCGAGGATATTGCTGCCGTAAAGCTGGCGGTGATCGGCATGGGCAAAGCGGGAGCGCGGGAGCTGAACTACATCTCCGACGTGGACGTGATCTACGTGATCGACGGCGACGGGCTGGACGAGCAGCGCGCCTCGGCCATCGGCACGGCACTGGCCGCCGGCATCTCCCGGGCCATTAATGCCTCCGCACCTGAGCCGCCGCTCTGGGAAGTGGACACGAACCTGCGGCCCGAGGGCAAGGACGGGCCCCTGGTCCGAACCCTGGATTCGCACTTGAACTACTACCAGCGGTGGGCGCACAGCTGGGAGTTCCAGGCCCTGCTGAAGGCGCGTGCCATGGCCGGGGATGCGGAGCTGGGACGCCGCTATGAGGAAGCGGTTGCACCCCTGATCTGGAGCAGCTCCGAACGGGACGGGTTTGTGGAATCGGTCCAGGCCATGCGCCGCCGGGTCACCCAGAACATTCCAGCCCACGAGGAGTCCCGGCAGCTGAAGCTGGGCAGCGGCGGGCTGCGCGACGTCGAATTCACCGTCCAGCTGCTGCAGTTGGTGCACGGACGCGTCGACGAGTCGCCGCGGGTGCGCGGCACCACGGCGGCGATTGCCGCCCTGAGCGACGCGGGGTACATCGGCCGCACCGACGCCCGTGCACTGGACGAGTCCTACCGCTACCTGCGGGTACTCGAACACCGGATCCAGATGGTGCATATGCGCCGCACGCACCTGATGCCCGAAAGCGACACCGCCCTGCGCGCCCTGGCGAAGGCCAGCGCCGGATCGCTGACTGCAGAGCGCCCCAGCGCAGACCGCCTGCGTGAGCAGTGGATGCGCACCAAACGGCTGGTCCGACAGCTGCATGAGAGCATCTTCTACCGTCCGCTGCTGAGCACCGCAGCGAACCTCAGCGCCGATGAGGTCCGGCTAAGCCCCGAAGCCGCGCAGGCCCGCCTGGCCGCGCTCGGATATGCCGATCCCCGCGGAGCCATGCGCCACATTGAAGCCCTGACCGTGGGGGTAAGCCGCCGCGCAGCCCTCCAGCGGCAGCTGCTGCCGGTGCTGCTGGCCTGGCTGGCCGACGGCGTGGATCCCGACGCCGGGCTCCTGGGGTTCCGGCGGCTCAGCGAGAACCTGGGGGACACCCACTGGTACCTGGGCATGCTGCGGGACTCCTCGGCGGCGGGGGAGCGGTTGTGCTCCATCCTGTCCTCCAGCCGGTTCATCACGGACCTGCTGGAAGTTTCCCCCGAGGCCACCGCCTGGCTCGGCTCCGACAAGGACCTGGTCCCCGTCCCCTTCGACACGCAGTGGCAGGAAATCCAGTCCAAAATGTCCCGCCATCCCCGGCCGGCGGAGGCCATGCGGCTGATCCGGCTGATCCGCCGCCGGGAAATGCTGCGCATTGCGGTGGCCGACAGCGCCGGACTGCTCAGCCAGCAGGAGGTGGGACAGGCGCTGGCCGACGCCGACCGGGCTGCTGTCCTCGGCGCCCTAAACGTTGCGGAGGGGGAAGTCTTCGGCAGCAGCGGCAAACTTACGGACATGCTGGTGGTGGCAATGGGCCGGCAGGGCGGCCGCGAAATCGGCTACGGCTCGGATGCGGACGTCATGTACGTGCACCGGCCCCTGGCCGGGGCTGATCCTGCGGCGGCGCAGGCCCAGGCCGAAAAAATCGTGTCCTCCATTTCGACCTTCCTGCAGCAGCCCTGCACCCCGGCCATCCTGGCCGAACGCACCCTGGTGCTGGATGCCGGGCTGCGGCCCGAAGGGCGGCAGGGTCCGCTGGTGCGCAGCCTGGAATCCTACCGCGGCTACTACGAGCGGTGGTCCCTGGCCTGGGAAGCGCAGGCCCTGCTGCGGGCCCGTCCGATGGCCGGCAGCGACGCCCTCGCCGAAGATTTCATGGCGCTGATCGACCCGGTGCGCTACCCCGGCGAGGTTACCGACAAGGATGTGCGCGAGATCCGGCGCATCAAGGCCCGGGTGGAGGCGGAACGGCTGCCCCGCGGCGCCGACCCCTCCCGCCAGCTCAAGCTGGGCCGGGGCGGGCTGAGCGACGTGGAGTGGCTGGTACAGCTGCTGCAGCTCCAGCACGCCCACCGGATCCCGGAACTGCGCGTCACGGCGACCATACCGGCACTGGACGCGATCGAGGCCGCGAAGCTGCTTCCTGCTGCCGACGTCGAGACGCTGCGGCACGCCTGGCTGCTCGCCAGCCGGATCCGAAGCGCAAACGTTATCCGAGGCGGCCGCAACGCCGATGTCCTGCCTTCGTCCCGCCGGGAACTGGATGCCGTGGCCCGCTGGTGCGGCTACGGCGCAGGTCAGGGCGGGGTCCTGGAGGAGGATTACCTGCGCGACACCCGGCATGCGCGGGCCGTTTTCGAACGGTATTTCTACGGCTACGGGACGTAGCTCACGTTTCTACGGGCCGTTCCGGTTCGTTGCATTGCCACTGCTCTAGGTAGTCTCTATGGGGGCATTTGCGGCGCCAGCCGCAGTGAAAGAGCTAGGAGACGTTAACTTTGCTTAGTGGCAAACGGGCCTTTAAGGGCCCGGCTAAACTGGCCGTACCGCTGACCGCATTCCTCGCAACCCTGGCTTTGCTGCTGGGTGTACCTGCGGCCGGGGCTTTCGCAGCGGACGGCGTGGAGGATAAATCCTTCATCGTCGGCACCGACACCACCTTCGCGCCGTTCGAGTTCCGCCAGGACGGCGAACTCGTGGGCATCGACATGGACCTTATGAACGCCATCGCCGAGGAAGAGGGTTTCGGCGTCGAAATCCAGTCCCTGGGCTTTGACGCTGCACTGCAGTCACTGCAGTCCAACCAGGTGGACGGCGTCATTGCGGGCATGTCCATCACCGACGAACGCCGCAAGGTCTTCGACTTCTCGGACCCGTATTTTGAGTCCGGCATCCAGATGGCCGTTGCCGAGAACAATGATGACGTCAAGGGCTATGAGGATCTGCGCGGCAAGCGTGTTGCCGTCAAGACCGGCACCGAGGGCCAGACGTTCGCAGAGTCCATCAAGGGCGAATACGGCTTCGAAGTGGTTGCCTTTGCGCAGTCCGCGCAGATGTACGACGACGTCAAAGCCGGCGGTTCCGTTGCCGTGTTCGATGACTACCCGGTGCTTGCCTACGGCGTGAAGTCCGGCAACGGGCTGAAAACCGTCACGGAGAAGGAAGCCGGCAGCTCCTACGGCTTTGCCGTTAACAAGGGCACCAACGCCGAACTCCTCGCGGCCTTCAACGAGGGCCTCGCCGAGCTGAAGGCAAGCGGGGAGTACCAGGAAATCCTGGACACCTATCTTGAGGCAGGCGCCGCGGATTCCAGCTTCTGGGCCCTGGTCACGGACAACGCTCCGGCCTTCGCCAAGGGGCTGGGCCTGACCCTGCTGGCCACCGCACTGTCCCTGTTCTTCGCGCTGATCCTGGGTGTCTTTTTCGGCTTCCTGAAGGTCGGCAACTACAAGGTCCTGCGCGGCATCGCCACCATCTACGTGAGCATCTTCCGAGGCACTCCCGTTCTGGTCCAGGCGTTCTTCTTCTACTTCGGCCTGCCGCAGATCATCGACCGTCCCGTGGATGTCCTGACTGCCGGCGTGTTGACGCTGAGCCTGAACGCCGGTGCCTACATGACGGAGATTGTGCGTGGCGGCATCCAGTCCGTGGACCCGGGCCAGATGGAAGCGGCCCGCAGCCTGGGGCTGGGCTACGTGAAGACCATGCAGAAGGTCATCATTCCGCAGGCCATCAAGATCATGACGCCGTCCTTCATCAACCAGTTCGTCATCACGCTGAAGGACACGTCGCTGCTGGCCGTCATCGGCTTCGCGGAGTTGACCTACCAGGGCCAGCAGGTTTACGCCGTGAACTTCCGCACCGCGGAGGTCCTCCTCATTGTGGCTGCGCTGTACTTCATCGTCATTACGGCGCTGACCAAGCTGGCTGACGTCTTGGATAAGAGGTTTAACAAGTGAGCAAGATCGAAACCATCGGGCTGCGGAAGTCCTACGGCTCCAACGAGGTGCTCAAGGGCCTGGACGTGGCTGTGGCCGAGGGCGAAGTAGTATGCGTCATCGGTCCCTCCGGCTCCGGCAAGTCCACGTTCCTGCGCTGCCTGAACAAGCTGGAAGACATCACCGGCGGCACGGTCTCGGTCAACGGCGTCAACCTGACCGATCCGAAGGTGGACCTGAACTCGGTCCGCCAGCACATCGGCATGGTTTTCCAGCACTTCAACCTGTTCCCGCACATGACCGTGCTGGAAAACATCATGCTGGCCCCGGTGCAGCTGAAGAAGGCATCCAAGGCCGAGGTCCGCAAGACCGCCCTTGCCCTGCTGGACCGGGTGGGCCTGGCAGACAAGGCCAACGCCCGCCCCGCACAGCTTTCCGGCGGCCAGAAGCAGCGCGTGGCCATTGCCCGTGCGCTGGCCATGAAGCCGGACATCATGCTCTTCGACGAGGCCACCTCGGCCCTTGACCCGGAGATGGTGGGCGAGGTGCTGCAGGTTATCCGTGACCTGGCCAAGCAGGGCATGACCATGGTGGTGGTCACCCACGAAATGGGCTTTGCCCGCGAAGTGGCGGACCGCGTGATCTTTATGGCCGACGGGCACATCGTGGAGGAAAACGTCCCCGACCAGCTCTTCGGCAGCCCGCAGGCACCCCGCCTGCAGGACTTCCTGGCAAAGGTGCTCTAGCCCGGGCCCAGCTGTGCCCGCAGTGGCCGCCTGCCGTTGTTCGTTATGCTTCTGGGCATGACTGAACTGACCGGTACGGCGGCCACTGTCGTTTTGCTGCGGGACTCCGGCGCCGGGCCCGAGGTGCTCCTGCTGGAGCGCCCGACGGCGGGTTCCTTCGGCGGCGCCTGGGTCTTTCCCGGCGGCCGGGTGGACCCCGGGGACCGTCGCAGCGGTGAACCCGAAGCCGCGGCCGCCCGTCGGGCCGGGACGCGCGAGACCGGTGAAGAGACCGGCCTGCTGCTGCATCCGGAAGACCTGGTGCCGTTGTCATGCTGGTATCCGCCGGAGAACATCCCGCGCCGGTACCAGACCTGGTTTTTCGCGGTAAAGGCACCAGCAGGCGATATCCGGCTCAACCCGGGAGAGCTGCTGAACCATTTGTGGCTCGCCCCCGCTGAAGCCTTGGACCGGCACCGCAACGGCCTGATGCAGCTGGTACCGCCCACATGGGTCACCCTGTACGGCCTGCAGCAGGACAGCGGCGCCGATGCCGCCCTGGCCCGCATCTCCGCCGCGGAACCGGAAACCTTCCGGACCCGCCCGCTTGCCGGGTACGGCACAGTCAAGGTGGTCGGCTGGGAAGGGGACGCAGAGTACGACGGCGCGGCGTCCCCGGTGGATGGAACGTCGGCAGTGCCGGGATCACCGGCGCCCCGGCACCGCCTGGTGATGGACGGTACGAACTGGCGGTACGAACGCAGTTAGCTGCACCGGGGACGGCCGGCGGCGGGTGAGCCGCCGTCGGCACGCGTTCCGGCGGGTACACTCCCTGCATGGGGTTTACCGGGGTTTTGATGATTGGATGCGGTGCTGTGCTTTCGTGGGCGGCGGAGGCCACCGCCAGGGGCCGGATAGGGATCAACTCCCTGGTTGGCATCCGGGTGGGTTACGTGACCGCTTCCGATGCGGCGTGGCTCGCCGGCCACCGTGCAGCCCGGGTCCCGACCCATGCGGCGGCCGCTGTTTTCGCCGTACTTGGCGTGTTCGCGCTTGTCTTCCGCGGCTCGGAAGACGTGGCCGGTTTTGCGGTGATCGCCGGATCAGCGGCGGTACTGGGGCTGGTCCTGTGGGCCGCGGTTCGAGCCAACCGGGCCGCTTACCGGGTTGTGGCTCAGGAACGGGCGGTCCCGGGCGTTCCGGTCCCGCACGGTAGCAAGCCAGGGCAGTCTGCCCCTGAGTAGGGCCGGGTCGTGACGCCGGAACCGTTGCGTGCATCCGTCCCTGAAGGCGGCTACGAGCTCGCGCTGGCCCGGCCGGTGGACCGGCTCCCCGGTCCCGGTGCGCTGCCGGGCGGATGCCTGTATGAACCCAAATGGGACGGTTTCCGGGTTGCCGTCATAGTCACCGGCGCCGGTGCGCGGGTTCAGTCCCGCAACGGGAAGGACCTCACCGCAGTGTTTGCGGAGCTGGCCGCCGCCGCGGCGGACCAGGTGCCGCCCGGGTACGTGCTGGACGGCGAAGCCGTGGTCTTTTCCGGCGACCGGCTGGACTTTGATGCCCTGCAGAAACGCTTGGTGGCAGGACGGGAAATCGCCGCCCTGGTACGTGCAAAACCGGCGTCGTTGGCAGTGTTTGACCTGCTGGCCGTAGACGGACAGGACATCCGGAGCATACCCCTGCGGGACCGCCGCGCGCTGCTGACGGAACTGGCCCGGAGTTGGCAGGCCCCGCTGAACCTTTCGCCGGTAACATCCGATCCGGACACGGCTGAGCAGTGGCTGCGGGACCTGCCTGCCACGGGCATCGAGGGCCTGGTGATCAAGGGGGCCGGGCAGGCCTACGCGGGCGGGCAGCGTCAGTGGCTGAAGCTGCGGCACCGGGACACGGTGGAGGTCCTCTGCGGGGCGGTCACCGGTTCGCTGGCGCGTCCGCGGGAGGTGGTGGCCGGGCTGGTCATTGACGGCGAGCTGCGGATAGTCGGGCGCAGTGCCCCGTTGAAGCCTGCTGCTGCCCGAATGCTGGCGGCACATCTGAACGCTTCCGGCGACGGCCACCCCTGGCCGGAATTGATCAAGTCCGCTGCCATGGACCGGTTCAACGCTGGAGCGGAGCCCACCCGGATCATCCGCGTGGAGCCTGTGGTGGTTGAGGTGTCGGCGGACACCGCGTTTACGGGGACCTCGTTCCGGCATGCCTTGCGCTTCCTGCGGCCGCGTCCGGACCTGGATCCCGGGGATATTGAGCTGCCTGCCGCGCTGCGCTGAGGGGTCCGGCACCGGTGGCGGATCAGGCTTCTTCCAGAAACCCCAGAACCTGTTTCCGCGCCTTCCTGCCCTCGGGGACGGGCAGAAGCGGATAGACGTGGACGCCGCCGTCGGCCACCTGCAGGGACACTTGGCCGCCTGCAGCCCGCATGCGGGTTTCCAGCTTGCGGATGTCGGGGTACGGCAGGTCCCGGGTCCCGGCAAACAGCAGTGTGGGCGGCAGCCCGGCAAAGCCGCCGTAGAGCGGGCTGACGCGCGGATCCGTCAGCGGGGTTCCTGATGCCCAGGCGCGGGCGGACACGCGGAGCCCGGTGCGGCTGAGCCACGGATCATGCTTTTCCACCTCGTCCAGTTCCGGGTTCTCCATCGCCAGATCCACCCAGGGGGACAGCAGGACCATGCGGCCCGGGGCCGGCAGTGACAGGGCCGGCAGCTGCTGGGCGAAGGCCAAAGCCAGTCCGCCGCCGGCCGAATCGCCCGCCAAGGCCACCCGCTCCGGCGGGATGTCGGCCAGGATCGATTGGTAGAGCGGTGCCAGCAGCGCAGTCGTGTCCCGGTGGCTGTACCGGGGCGCCAGGCCGTACAGGGGGACTTCAACGCGGTGGCCGGCGGCGGCCAGCCCGGCGATAAAGCGCCAGTGCCAGCCGGTGATGGGGCTGGTGTAGGCGCCCCCGTGCAGATACATCACCGCGGAGGCGGAGGCGGAGGCAGAGGCGGAGGCAGGGCGCGGGTCGCGGGGCTGCACGCTGTAACAGGTGAAGCCGTTGAGGGTGCGTTCGTCCACCCGGAAACCGCCCCGGAGCCGGCGGGGCGGAGGCGACGGGCGCTTGGGCGCTGTGAGCCGTTTCTCCGCCCGCCCCGCGGTTGCCGTCAGGGGTTTCCGGGTCAGCCACAGGTATGGCGTCAACAGCCTTAGCGGCATACTAGCCATCGAACACCCCTTCACCCCGCTTAGAACAAGACGCAAACCTGCCGGAAGACTACACGGTTGACACGCACCACCTGAGCCCGGAACGTTTCTGGCATGCGCAAAGTGACCTCGTCCCTGTTCAGCTCCGTTGACGGCGTGGTGGAATCACCCAACCTCTGGCAGTTCGACCACTTCGATGAGGACATGGGCCCGGCCATGGAAGCCGCTTTGGCCGATATGGACACGGTGCTGATGGGCCGCAAAACCTACGAGCAGTGGGCCGGCTACTGGCCGGACCCCGCCCACGACGACGGGTTCGGAGACTTCATCAACCCGGTTCGGAAATACGTGGCGTCCCGGACCCTGGACGGACCGCTGGAATGGGAAAACTCCTCGCTCATCGAGGGCGGGCTGGAAGACTTCGTCACAGCCCTGCGCGGGAGCGAAGGCGGCACCATCGGCATCCAGGGCAGCATCTCCGTGGTCCGGCAACTGCTCTTCGCCGGGCTGTTGGACGAACTGACCCTGATGGTCCACCCCGTCGTCGCCGGCGGAGGTGAGCGGCTCTTCCGGCCGGAAGACCCCACTACCCGGCTCGAACTGAAAAGCTCCCGGATCACGTCCTCCGGCAATGCCCTGCTCACGTACGCACGGCGTGCGGACTGACCAGCGTGCGGACTGATCAGCCTGCGGACTGATCAGCTGCCGGCAAGTGCGCCCGGACGAAGTCTGCCACCGGCCCTGCCATTCCAGCTCCGATGACGTCCGCCGGCCGCCTCTGCCCGCGGACCTCGAACGAATGGTTCCCGCCCTCAACACGCTGGATCACGGCATTGGGACCGATCCGTTCGGCGACAGGTTCGAGTTCGCCCGGCAGGGCAAACGGATCCCTTGTGCCCTGCAGGAACAGCATCGGCAGGGGAAGTCCGTACAGGTGGGCATCGCGCAGCTTCTCGGGCTTCCCCGGCGGATGCAGCGGATAACCCAGATACACCAGCCCGGCGGCAGGCATCCCCTCCGCTACGGCCATGGACGCCATCCGCCCGCCGAAGGACTTCCCGCAGGCCCACACCGGCAGATCGCCGCCGCGCGAAAGCGCTGCGTCCATGGCCGCCTTCCACGTCTCGACGGCTACCGGCGCCTTGTCCGGAAACTTCCTGCCCGCCTCCCGGTAGGGAAAGTTGAAGCGCAGCGTGGCCAGGCCGGCGTCGTTCAGCGCATCGGTGAATCCCGTCAGGAAGGGGTGCTCCATTCCGGCTCCGGCACCGTGCGCCACAACGACGACGGCGGCGGACTCTGCAGGCCGGGCGAAAACCGCTGAAGGAACTGCTTCGCCCATGGAGAGGGAAAACGGTTCGAACTGCATGTGTCCTAATCTACTGCAGTCCCGGGGGTCTCCTCCTTGAGAGCGGGCGCCAATGCCTCTAGACTGGATAACGGACAGGATTTGAAGGCCAAGGCGCGCTTACCGGCGCCAGCGCACGTATAGATCGCATATGTAGATCGTATGTACACAGCGCAGCCTCTCCTGAAACCCCGCGGTCCGCCTTGGGCGACGAACCGCAGTCACCACTCCGGCGCTGAAGCCACACCAGAAGGAACCCGCCGGTGTTCGGCGTGCCCGGAGTTCCACCACATGCCTCTGAAGGGAGCACCAACTATATGTTGAAGCACGTCGCCGTGACGCGCACCAGGACCACCACTTCACGATTCACCGCACAGATTGCCGCTATTTCGGCCGCCTGCGCGCTGGTTGCCGGGGGAGTATCCGCAGCCGAGATCGGTATGCTGAATGCGGAACCGGCCCCGAGCCCGGTCATCGCCGAGGCATCCGCCTAGCGCACAAGCAGCACACTGTGCAGCGCTTGCAGTAGACGGGGCGCAACGAAGTCTGCGCCGTCGTTCCCGTACCGGGAATGGCGGCGTTTTATTTTGGGCTTTTCCGGTCCATCGGCGGGCGCTCCTAGAATGGAGGGCACACAACCACTACATTCGCGCAGGAGCACCGTGCCCAGAGGCAAACATCATCCGCCGCGTCCCAAGCCGGCCAACAGTGAGGGGATGCTCATCGCCAATGACCTGAAAAAGGAGCGCGGCTGGACGGACGGACAGATTAAGACTTTCCTGCCGGAACCGGATCAGACGGCCCGCAACCCGTTCTCCCGTAAGGCCGCGCCGATGAAGCTGTACGCGCTCGAGCGCGTAGAGGCCATCGAGGCTACCCCGGAGTACCGGAAGGCCCGCGAAGCCTCCCGCAACCGCCAGCTGGCCGCCCGGGAACGTGCCCTGGTGAAGAAGAAGGCCGCCGTCGCCGTCGCGCAGTCACTGGACCTGCGCATCGTCCCGGAGCCGTGGGAGAGCGTGCAGCGCAAGGCGATTGAACACTTCAACGGCCGGCTGCGCGGCAAGCAGTCCCCGGCGAGCCTGTCCACTGCACCGTCGCGGCTGAACCGGCTGACCGTGAACTACCTGCGCCACCAGCAGACCTCCTACGAGGCGGAGCTCAAGGAGTTCAAAGGAGTGGTGGGCGTTGGTGAAGCGTACCTGGTGGTCCGCAACCGGATCCTGGACCTGATCGCCGCTACCTATCCGCAGCTGGCCGCGGAGTGCGAATGGCAGAAGTTTGACGCCCCGGATCTGCCCGACGGCGTGACACTGTAGGACGGCGCCGGCGATCATCCTCTATCTGGAGCAGCACGACGGTCGATGGGAAGTCGTGTGACATCAATTTCAAGCCGTGGGATAACTGTTCGCTGTAGCCACCCTGATCTCCGGCCTACGATTTTGATTAGGCGGGCGGTCTGCCAATTGGTCGGCTCGGCCGTATCTCAGTGCCTATTATTAAACCGATCAGCGACCTGACAGTGGATTTGCACATCAGCTATAAGCGCAAAAATGCAACTCCACGTATCGTTCCTAGCCGTGCTCAGAAAGATAGAAATGCAGTCCGCGCCGCTACTATGAAGAGTATCGCGATAGTAGAATTCCGTGGGTGCAAGTCCGCGTTGGTGGATTATGGGTAATCGCGTGTACGAACGCCGTGACACCGCAAAGGCAACCGACGATCATCAATATTACCAACAGCGACCACATGGTCCCCCTTATGCTCAAGGGTTCATTTTAGAACACCAGTTATGGAAAATATTATGAGACACACTCCAAATGCGATACAGCCAAAGATAGGGAACATGAGAAGCGTGCCGGTTCCGTTTGGGTCCTCCACCGGTTTGCCAGGCACAAAAACCCGGAACCTGGAGTCAGCAAATCTACTTAGTCTTTCACGCTTGACAGTGCACTTCCGAATGGAAACAACAAAGACAGGGCGGGGCCGGAATCCCACGGAAGGTTCCGGCCCCGCTGTTTGTAAGAAATAGCGAATCTAGGATCAAGGTCAAAAATTATCGACGTCTAGATTGGTAAACGGTTCCCGCGATTGCGGCTACGCCGAGTAAGGCCATGGCTGCGTATAGCCAAGCCAAAGAACTAGTTCTTATCAGGGCGCTTGTTAAGAGCATCACAGAAAATATTGTGTATAAAGACATAGAGATAAGCCAAAGCCGACGGCCCAAAGTGTCTCCTTTCGACGGCCATACCTACCGCAGACGTAATCTTAATCAATTATCAGTGGAACGGGCGGTAGAGCTTGACGCGGATAAAAAGGATCGTCGCAAGCAACGACGGTGGACGTTCCCGCCGCTGCTCCGCCTATCAAGGCCAGGGACAGATTAATAGCCGCTCCTGCGCCGATTGGACCCGTCACGGGAATAGATGCGGCCGAAAACACGATAGCCGCAGCTGACACCAGCAGCGCTCCTTGAGAGAAAGCGCACTCGCCTGCCAGGAGACCGAGTGGGTCCGAGTTGTTGATTGGATCATTGGCGGAGTAAGCATAACGGTTGGCATTAGCTGGGTCCAGGGGCGCGTCCAAGGTGTCCATTTGGGTCCAGCGGCCGATGCCCGGGTTGTACCAGCGTTGTCCGTATTTTACCCAGCCGGTGGCCCGGTCTTGGAGCCCGATCTTGAAGGTGTACGGGTTCTGCGGCACACCCAGGCCCCCGGAGTCTTCGGTGAGGGTGGGCTTGCCGTAGGGGTCGTAGGCGTAGGCGAAGGCCACATACTTGCCGCTGGTGATCAGGGCGGCGGGGTTGCCGGTTCCGTCGTAAACATACAGTGACTGCATGCCGGAGCTGGTGCGCAGCATCAGCGGTTCACCGGTGACGGGGTCGTGTTCCACATAGGCGGTGAGGTTGTCCTTCTTCAACTGTTCGATCACCGGTTGGCCCTGGGCGTCCGTTCGGCCGTAGGTGAGCTGATAGGTGCCCTGAGGCGTGGTCTGGGACAGCAGCTCGTTCTGGGCTGGGCCTGCGTATTTGTAGGTGTAGGCCTTCCCGCCAACGGTGGCTGTCGTCATCTGTTCGGCCCCGTTGTATTTGTATGATCCGGCGGGATCGGCGGTGAGGTTCCCGGCGCCGTCGAAGGCGTACCCGGCGGTGGTGATTTGATTGGCGGCGTTCGCGGCCAGGGTTTGTGTGCCGGAGGGGCCGCCGGCGGTGAGCCGGTTGCCGCGGGCGTCGTAGGTGTAGGTGTAGGTTGCCGGGGAGGGCCCGCCGGTGACAACTGCTTTGGTGAGCCGTCCTGCCCCGTCGTATGTGTAGGCGGAGACAGCCCCGGACAGGTTGTCCTTAATCCACTGGACCTTGGTGCGGTCCGAGGCGGGGTTGGGTGTGCAGTTAGGTGCCGTGGTGCCTGTGGTGTAGCAGTAGGACAGGTCCATCACCGGGGTGTTGTCAGTATTGCCCGGCCCGGTCTGGGCGGTGACGCGGGTGACCTTCCCAGCAGAGTCGTAGTCGGTGTGGGTGTGGGCGGCCCACCCGGTGCGGTCCTTGTTGGCCTGCAGCCAGGAGTCGGTACGCCTGCCTTTGTCATCGACAGCGAACGCGAGGGTCTTTTCCGTACCGTCCAGCAGATATTTCAAGGCGGCCGGCACCCCGGCGTCGTCGAACTCGTATTTGGTCGTGCCGCGGCTGTCGGTCGTAGCGACCAGGTTGGAGGCTTTGTCATATCCGTAGTCGATCGTTCCGCCGCCTGCGGAGTTGGCACGGGAGGTGAGGCGTCCGAGCCGGTCGTAGGCGTAGGTGGTGGTGCCGGAGCCGTCGACGCGTTTGGTGGTCCGGCCGTCGGCGTTGTAGGTGTAGGTGATTTTCCCGGTGCCGTCGGAGAAGGATTGCGTGAGGATCCGGCCGAGGGTGTCGTAGGTGTAGGTGGTGGTGTTCCCGCGCCCGTCGGTGGCCGTTTTGGTTCGTCCCCATTCGTCGTAGGTGAAGTCCTTGGCGGCCAGGGAAGAGCCGGTCACCGGGGTGACCCGGGTGAGCTGGTGCTCGGCGTTATAGGTGTATTTAGTGGTGTTGGTGCCGTTGCCCGGTGCCTGTGCGGCTGCCACGGTGCCGTCGGCGCTGTATGTCAACGCGGCAGTGGCGGCGAGGGCATCGGAGGAGGAGAGCATGTTCCCGGACCCGTTGAAGGTGTAAGTGCTTTTATTCCCGGCATCGTCGGTGCTGGAGGTGGCCAGGTACTTGGTGCTCGCTGCTGTGTTGCCGTATTCGGCCTTACCGGTTGCGCCGGTTGAGGACTGGGACCCGGTGAGGGACTGTCCGGTGTTGGCCCCGTAGGTGTTGGTGGTGGTGCCGGCACTGGTGCCGGTGCCCTGGGTTGCGGTGAGGGTATCGAAGTCCGCGGTATAGGTCTTGGAACGGGTACGTCCGACCGCGTCCACGACATTGGTGACCCGCCCGGTGCCGTCCAGGGTGTAGGTGGTGCGCGGGACGGCATTCACGGCCGCGGCCTGATCGGTATTCGGTCCGGCGAGCAGCACCTGGGTGGCCGAGACGTAGGAGAGCCTGGTGGTGGAATCGCCGGGAGAACCCGCACTGTCGTTCAGCTGCTCAATCTTCGTGACGCGGCCCTGGTTATCGTACGTGAAAGTCACTGCCGATCCCGCGGGCGAGGTGATCCGGGTCAACAGCGACCCGCTGTAACCGAACTTTGTGGATTTGCCGTTCACGTCCTGGTAGATGACCATGTTCTGGCTGTAGTCGTCCTTGCCGAAGGTCGCAGACCGGGTGCTGCTGCCAGCGGTCTGGCTGATTTTTTCGACCAGTCCGCTCTGGGACCCGTAGCTGACGGTGGCGGTGCGGGCCGCCTCGCTGGCCCGGGTTCCAACGATCTTCGTCGGTCGGGCACCGTTGTAGGCCAACGTGGTTGTGTTGCCGTTGCGGTCGGCCAGGGAGACCGCCTTGCCGTCCGCGTTAAACGTCTGGACCTCGGCGGTGGTACGGGAAGTCAGCGTATATCCGGTGGCGGTCTTAACCAGGTCGGCCTTCACGCCGGCCGGGGGGGGTGAAAGCTGTGGTGGAACCGGAAACCGGGGTGAAGAGGGCGGAGTAGCCATCCCCGGAGGTGAAGAGGACTCCTTTAGACGTGGTGGAGAGGGTGCCGGCGGAAGCCAGGGCCAGATTCCAGCGCGGACTGGTGAACGACGATGCGTCGTCCGTGGAACGGGAGTTGTAAACCATGCCCAGGCTCGCGTCGCCGTTAATGCCGGGAAGGCTGAGGGCACCGATGGACACGGAGAGGTTGCCAGTTCCGACGTCCACAGTGGCGCTGACCGTGTCGCTGACCGGCACCGGTAACGGGGTTGCCCCGGGACGGGACCCCAGGAGTCCTAAGGTGTTCTGCGCCCCGGTTGATGCACCGGGAACGGCTAAAGGTGCGTAGGCCTGGACCGGGCCGGCGAAGCCCAGGACCAGGGCTGCGGCCGTTGCGGCGGCAGCAAGCGAGCCGGCTTTTTGGGCACGGCGGGATAGCGCTATGGACATGATGACCCCCGAGAAATCCGAGACTGACGCGGAGGCTGATTGCTCCGGTGAGTGCACGCTAAGCCTGGGGCATGTCCTTTGTCTGTAGCAGTGGAATACCCGTTTTCTCGCCGAAATACAGGTAGTTGCAGATTGTTGGAACTTCGAGGCAACGCCGGGAACGAAGGGGATGCGTCTCAATGACTTCGAGGAAATTTCTCACCGCACCTTCAGCACCAACCCCTATCTGCCTACTGGTGCGCCTCATTGTTGATTGCTTAAGGCCTCGATGTGAAAGTAGTTCCGCGGTGCCTGCGTCACGTCTCAGTGAAGGTGACACTGGATACTAACGGGCAAATGTTCCCGGATAAAGAAGAGTCCGCACGTGCAGCCCTCACCGAAGTGCTGGCCGCTCGTGCGGACTCCTTGCGGACTAAACCCCGTTTAGCCGCGGATTCCAGCTAGACGCCGTAGTAGAGCTCGAACTCGAACGGGTTCGGACGCATGGCCAGGGGCAGGATCTCGTATTCACGCTTGTACTCGATCCAGCTGTCGATCATGTCCTGGGTGAACACGCCGCCGGCCTGCAGGAACTCGTTGTCGTTCTCCAGGGCCACCAGTGCCTCTTCGAGCGAACCCGGAGCCTTCTGGATGTGCTTGGCCTCTTCGGGCGGCAGCTCGTAGAGGTCCTTGTCAATCGGGTCCGCCGGCTCAATGCGGTTCTTGATGCCGTCCAGGCCTGCCATCAGCTGGGCCGAGAAAGCCAGGTACGGGTTGGAGGAGGGATCCGGTGCGCGGAACTCGAGGCGCTTGGCCTTCGGGTTGGAACCGGTGATCGGGATGCGGATGGCAGCGGAGCGGTTGCCCTGCGAGTAGACCATGTTCACCGGGGCTTCGAAGCCCTTGACCAGGCGGCGGTAGGAGTTGACCGTCGGGTTGGTGAAGGCCAGCACAGCCGAAGCGTGCTTGAGCAGGCCGCCGATGTACCAGCGGGCCAGGTCCGAAAGGCCGGCGTAGCCCTTCTCGTCGTAGAACAGCGGCTCGCCGCCGTTCCACAGCGACTGGTGGCAGTGCATGCCCGAACCGTTGTCACCGAAAATCGGCTTCGGCATAAAGGTGGCGGACTTGCCCCAGGCGTCGGCGACGTTCTTGACGATGTACTTGAACTTCTGCAGGTCGTCAGCGGCGTGCGTCAGCGTGGTGAACTTGTAGTTGATTTCGGCCTGGCCGGCGCCGCCGACCTCGTGGTGGGCGCGTTCGACGGCGAGGCCCACGTTGTCCAGCTCGACGCTGATGGCGTCGCGCAGGTCGGCCTGCTTATCAACCGGAGCCACCGGGAAGTAGCCACCCTTGTACGGGGTCTTGTTGCCCAAGTTGCCGCCGTCTTCCTCGCGGCCGCTGTTCCACGGTGCCTCGATGGAATCCACCTTGTAGAAGCTGCCCTTGGGGGCGGATTCGTACTGCACGTTGTCGAAGATGTAGAACTCGGCCTCGGAGCCGAAGAACGCAGTGTCGGCGATGCCGGTGGACGCGAGGTAGGCCTCGGCACGCTCGGCAACACCGCGCGGATCGCGGTGGTACGGCTCGCCGGTGCGCGGGTTCACGATGGAGAAGTTCAGGGCCAGCGTCTTCTCGATGCGGAACGGATCCAGGAACGCCGTGGTGACGTCGGGGATGAGCTGCATGTCGGATTCGGCGATGCCCTGGAAGCCACGGATGGATGAGCCGTCGAACAGCTGACCGTTGACGAAGAAATCGGCATCTACGGTTTTGGCCGGCACGTTGAAGTGCTGCTGCACTCCGGGAACGTCGGTGAATCGGATGTCGACGAACTTCACTTGCTCGTCAGCGATGAACTTGAGGACTTCGTCCGCGTTCTTGAACATCGTTTCTGTGCTCCTATACAACTGTTTGGATGGAGGACCTCGGGCTGCAAGACCAAAGCTGGCGCCCGGTCCTTTGACCGTCCGGCGCAACACCTTGACCTTAGAAGGACCCGGTTTCCCGGCGGTGACACGTGTGTTTCCGGCACGTTACGCAGTCGGTGGTCTCCCTTCCACCCTATCCGCAACTGTCCGGGGCGGTGATAATAGGAGGTTTATTTACGGCCCGGCCACCCGGGTAGTCTTTAACCGTGGTCGATAGAAGCGATATAGGTTCCTGGCTGCAAGGCCCTCCCTCCGATGAGAGCACCTGGCCGGGCAAGGGCCTTGGCCGGCCCCGGACGGGTCCGGGTTCAATAGCCCGTGTAGGGCCGCGCCTGGGCGCGTTGGTCATTGACTGGGCCATCGCTTCCCTGATCGCCTACTGGCTTTTCGGCGGTGACGACTTCGCGATCCTCGGCATCTTCGCCGTCGAACAGATCCTCCTCGTCAGCCTGCTCGGCTACAGCATCGGCCACCGTGTGTTCAGCCTGCAGGTGCAGAAAATGGACGGCCGGGCCGCGGGTATCCCGGCCGGCATCGTGCGTACCGTGCTGCTGTGCCTGGTGCTCCCGGCTGTCGTATTCGACGCCGACCAGCGCGGACTGCACGACCGCGCCATGGGAACCGTGCTGGTGAAGGTCAAACACTAAGCTTTCCATTTCCTCCCGTTTCCGGCAGGCTCGGGGCATGAAACTCCTGATCCTCGGCGGTACCGCCTGGCTTGGACACCGCACCGCACTGGCCGCCGCCGCGGAAGGACATCAGGTCACCTGCGCAGCGCGCGGCATCTCCGGCGCCCCGCCGTCCGGTGCCGCGTTCCTGGCCATTGACCGGGACGCCGATGACGGCCTGGCGGAAGCGGCAGGGCAGCAGTGGGACGCGGTCATCGACGTGTCCCGGCAGCCCGGGCAGGTCCGGCGGGCCGTGCGGGACCTGGCCGACGCGGCGGACTTCTACGTATTTGTGTCCACCGGGAACGTCTATGCCAGCCAAAAGGAGTACGGGCAGGACGAAGACGCACCGCTGCTGGCACCGCTCGCATCCGACGTCATGGAGTCCATGGAGAATTACGGCCCGGCCAAGGTGGCCTGCGAGCAGGCCGTAACGTCCGGGTTCGGTCCGGCTCGCCGGGCGATTGTGCGGGCGGGGCTGATCGGCGGTCCCGGAGACACTTCCGGGCGCAGCGGATACTGGCCGCTGCGCTTCGCGCATCCCGCCGACGCCGCCGGCAGGGTCCTGGTACCCGACGCCGGTGCCCAGCCCACACAGCTCATCGACGTACGCGACCTCGCCCAGTGGCTGGTGGACCTGGCCCGGGAACGCACCGCGGGGATTTTCAACGCCGTGGGGGATACCGTTCCCCTGGCGCAGCACTTGGCGGCCGCCGCCGCCGCGGCCGCAGGGCCCGGAACACTGCTGCCGGAGCACGAACCGGCAAGCACCGGTGCGGCCGGGGAGGAACGGGGCAGCGCCGTCGCCGTCGCCCAGCAGTGGCTGCGTGAGCAGGGTGTGGGGGAATGGTCCGGTCCCCGCTCGCTCCCGCTGTGGCTGGAAGATCAGGACTGGCAAGGCATGAATGCCCGCTCGAATGCGCGGGCGCGCCGGGCAGGGCTGACGCTCCGGCCCCTGGAGCAGACCCTTGCGGACACACTGGCCTGGGAAGAGAACGAAGGCATCAACCGGCCCCGCGGCGCCGGTCTGTCCGGCAACGAAGAGCGGGAACTGCTGGAGCGCCTTGATGCTGGCCCAGGCGCGGTCACGGCTGGACGGGGAAAGGCCGAGTCCTAGGCCGGATACAACAAAAGGGCCCCTCGAGAGGGGCCCTTTTGGTAGGAACGGCTAGCGTCCGCGGGTAGCCTTGCGGTCCGGGCGGGCACGGTAGGGGTCAATGCCCTTGGGGATCGGCAGCCGGGTTCCCAGTGCGGAGAGACGCTGGTTGACGGCGGCGACTTCCTGCTTGGTCAACTGCTTGGGCAGCTTCTTGGCCGTGGGGGCCACCTTGGCCAGGGGGACCTGCCCTTCACCGTTTCCGGTCTGGATGACGGTGACCGGAACCTTGGGGGCGATGCGGTTCATGCGCCGGCGTTCGCCGTCGGCCAGTGCACGGGCGCGGGTCGGGGAGCCTTCGGTGACCAGGACAATGCCGGGACGGCCAATGGCGCGGAACACCGCTTCCTGGGTGCGCGGGTTGACCGCAACGGGCTGCTCTTCGAGGATCCAGCCGCGGCGGAGCACACTCAGGGCTGCACCGGAGGCACCGGGCTGTCCTTCGATCTGCGAGAACGCCGCCCGCTCTGCGCGCCGGGACAGGATGAACACCGCGGCGAGCAGGCCAAGCGGGATGGCGATGATCAGCAGTGTGATCCAGTTGTCGATGAGCAGGCCGATCAGCAGGCCCACGGCGATGATGCCGAAGAAGGCACCAAGCATCAGCCATACAACGTTCGGGTCATTCCGGCGGGTCATCTTGAAGATGTCCACCATCTGCTTCATGCGCCCCTGCTTCTTGGGCTTCTTTTCCCCCTTCGGCTTGCGGGAAAAGGCGCCCTTGCGGGGGGTCTGGGATGCGTCGGAATCAGTGCTTTTGGCCATAATAAGTCAATTCTACGTGATGCGGGCGTGCTGTATTGAAGGGCGTGCGGATGTGACACGCGCCGTGATGCAACGGTATGCGGGGCGGGTGCCTCAGCTGCGGGCGAGGATAGAGGAGGCTTCCTGCAGGGTGGTGCCTGAATCCTCGATGTGTGCCAGCTGCGGGGGCAGTTCCCGGCCCTTGCGGCGCATTGCTCCGGCCCACAGCCGGCCGGCGCGGTAGGAGGAACGGACCAGCGGACCGCTCATCACGCCCAGGAACCCCAGTTCTTCCGCTTCGGTGCTGATGTCCACGAATTCCTGCGGCTTGACCCAGCGGTCCACCGGGAGGTGGCGTTCGCTGGGGCGCAGGTATTGGGTGATGGTGAGCAGGTCGCAGCCGGCGTCGCGCAGGTCCTTCAACGCGCCGGAGACCTCTTCGCGGGTCTCGCCCATGCCCAGGATGAGGTTGGACTTGGTCACCATGCCCATGTTCTGGCCCTGCGTGATTACGTCCAGGGACCGCTCGTACCGGAAGGCGGGCCGGATGCGCTTGAACAGGCGCGGCACTGTTTCGACGTTGTGGGCGAAGACTTCCGGCTTCGCCTCGCAGATATCGATGATGTGCTCCACCTTGCCGGAGAAGTCGGGGATGAGGATTTCGACGCCGGTGCCCGGGTTGAGTTCGTGGATCTTGCGGATTGTCTCGGCGTAGAGCCAGACGC
The DNA here is from genome assembly GCF_030125565.1 of Arthrobacter sp. zg-Y1143. Lineage (NCBI taxonomy): Bacteria > Bacillati > Actinomycetota > Actinomycetes > Micrococcales > Micrococcaceae > Arthrobacter > Arthrobacter sp. zg-Y1143. The sequence goes on from NZ_JASKLW010000005.1 coordinate 121,607, forward strand.
CTTCGTCCTCCAGGTCATCGCGGGCCACGCCCGTGACGGTGGCGTAGCGCAGGTTCATCTGCTGCACCGAGCGGGCTACCTTGAGCGGTTCCATCCGGTCCAGGGCGGAGGGTTTGCCGGTGTCGATCTGGCAGAAGTCGCAGCGCCGAGTGCATTCGGACCCGCCGATGAGGAAGGTGGCCTCGCGGTCCTCCCAGCACTCGAAGATGTTCGGGCACCCGGCCTCCTCGCAGACGGTGTGCAGGCCTTCCTTCTTCACCTGCTTCTTCAGCTCCACGAATTCCGGGCCCATGTTCACTTTGGCCTTGATCCATTCTGGCTTGCGTTCCACCGGGACGGCGGCGTTGCGCTGTTCGATGCGCAGCAGGCGGCGTCCTTCAGGGGCGAGGGTCACAGCAGGGCTCCTTTCGGCCGGCCGTCGGCAGGTATGGCGCCGCGGCCGGGGAGTTCTGTCGGGGTGGTGCCGGTCAGTTCCGCCGTACGGGCGGCAAGCTCGGACTCGATCCGGTCAACGACGTCGGCCGGGGACACGGTCCTGCCGGTTTCGGCGCTGATGGAGGTGGTGCCGGCGTCGGTAATGCCGCAGGCAATGATCTGGCTGTACGGAGCAAGGTCGTTACTGCAGTTCAGGGAGAAGCCGTGCATGGTTACGCCTTGGTGGACGCGGATGCCGACGGCGGCGATTTTGCGGTCCGGGGTGCCGAAAGGCTGCCCGTCTCCGCGCAGCCACACTCCCGAGCGGCCCTCGATCCGGGTGCCGGTAATGCCGTATTCCTGCAGGACGGCGATGACGGCGGCCTCCAGGGCTGCTACGTATGCCTTCACATGGGCCGGGTCGGCCAGGCGCAGGATCGGATAGCCCACCAGCTGGCCGGGGCCGTGCCAGGTGAGTTTTCCGCCGCGGTCCACGTTGATCACGGCAGTTCCGTCAAACGGGCGCTCATGCGGTTCGGTACGGCGCCCCGCCGTGTATACCGGGGTGTGCTCAAGGAGCAGGACCGTATCGGGGGAAGAACCCTCAAGGACCTGCCGGTGCAGTTGCTGCTGGAGATCCCAGCCTGCTGAATAATCCACGTAGTGCGGAGCCAGGCCTACGCGGGTGAACTCCAAAGCCATGGGGCCTAGCCTAGACCCCCGCAGACGTAATGTTGACCACATCCCCGACGGCGGCGCAGGCGGGGGTTCCGCGCGGCTGCGGCAGGCCCCGGCCCGGCCCCCGGGGGCGACTACCTTGTGGATAACCGGTGTGCCCGTCCGGGGCAGGTTAACACTTGGGTGCCATGGACACCACGCCCAATGACGGACGCCCAGGCGTACCGCCGCATGAGACCTTTTCCCCGGAAGCCGGCACCGATGCCCCCGGCCGCACCGCTCCTGCTGTACGGGGGTTCTCCGTGGACCGGCTGCTTGGAACGGGCGGCAGCGGTGCCGTCTGGCTGGTGCGCGACGCCGCCGGCTCGGCCTTTGCCCTTAAGGTCCCGGCCGGGGCGGGACACCACGGGTTTGAAGCCCGGCGGGAAGTGAACGTGCTGGCCCGGATGGAGCATCCGCACCTGGTCCAGCTGCACGGGGTGGCCGAGACCGACCAGGGTGAGGGGCTGCTGGTGGGGTATGCCGCCGGAGGCAGCGCCGCAGCCCTGGTCGCTGCCAGGGGACCGGTTCAACCCGGTGAAGCGGTCAGTGTGCTGGTCGGCATTGCCGGGGCGCTGGGCTACCTCCATGCGCGCGGGGCAGCGCACGGAGATGTTTCTCCGGCCAACATCCTGTTCACGGCCGAGGGCAAGCCGCAGCTTGCCGACTTCGGCCAGGCGCGCCTGCTGGGGGAGCCGGGAACCTCGGCGCCGGCCACCCCGGGGTTCGATGCGCCGGAGGTTGGCGGCAGCCGCCAGAGGCAGCGCTCCCGGCAAAGTACCCTCGGGGCAGCCGCCGATGTTTATGCGCTCGCCGCCGTGGGCTGGTTCCTGCTCACCGGCAAGCCTCCTCCGCCTGTTCGGGACCGCCCGCCGCTGTCGATTCTGGTTCCCGGGGTGGGGCGGGAGCTGCCCGCCCTGCTGGAGGCGGGACTCTCGGAGGACCCGGACGTGCGTCCCGGGGCAGACGAGATGGCGGCATGGGCCTACCGCGGCGCCCGCCCGCTGCCGGTGGACCTGGTGGCTTCCGCCCACCCCGAGGTGCGCCCGGACCTGCTGACCCGGCGGACAGGTTCGGCTGCCCGTGCAGGCGGAACGAAGAAGGGCCGGGGAAGGCGCCCCCAGAAGGAGCCCAACAGGGAGGGGGAGCGGAACAGGGGAAGGGGCCGCATCAGCGGGAGGGGTACGCGGCAGTTCCGGCGGCCGCTTCCTCCGCACCGGCGCAGGCCGGCGGGCACCTTTGTCCGCGTTGCTGCCATTGTCCTGGTGGCTGCAGTGCTTCTGCTGGCCGGAGTGGCGCTCGCAGCGCCCGACCTTCTCCGGGCCGAAACCAACCGGTCCGCCGGGCCGGCCAAGGATGCTCCCGTGGAACCGCGGCCGGACGGCGGCAGCGGCGAGGGCGCGGAAACCCGTACAGAGGATGTTGGGCACGGCAATCCGGACGGAGCCTCCGGCGATGACACGGGTGACGGTGCGGCCGGGCAGGGGAGGGGAGAGTCGCAGGGGATGCAGGGGGAGCAAACGCCGGCAGTGGAGGTCCTGCTGGCCACGGCTGCTGCCGCCGATCCGGCTGAGGCGGTCCCGGCGCTCGCCGAGCTGCGCGCCCGGGCGTTCCGTACAGGCGACCCGCGCCTGCTGGCCCATGTGGACGCACCGGAATCGCCGGCTTTGTCCGCAGATGAGGAACAGGTGGGCAGGCTGGCCCGGGACGGACAGGCCCTGCGGGGTCTGGAGATGCAGGCAAGTGTGCTGGCTCCGGACACCCCCGCTGCCGGCGGATCCGCCGCGCCGGCTGAGGTCACGGTGCAGTTGCGGGTCAGGTTGGAGGTTTCTGCCTACCAGCGCGTGGGCAGGGACGGTTTGGTCCTGGAAGACGCATCCGCCCGGCAGCAGGAAGTGGTGCTGGTGCTCGTGCAAAGCGGCGGCACCTGGAAGATCAGCACGGTCTTCGGCACGGATTAGGCAGGTTGCTGCCGGATCTAGCGTGAGCTGAAAGATAGGATCGGTCTATGAGTCCAACTGCTTACCTTCGTTACCCAGACCTGCACAACGACCTGGTCACCTTTGTGGCGGAAGACGATGTATGGATGGCTCCCGTCGCCGGCGGCCGGGCCTGGCGGGTGTCCGCCATGGGGCTGCCGGCCCGCAGCCCCAAGTTCTCCCCGGACGGCACCCGGCTGGCCTGGCAGGCAGTGCAGGGCGGCGCGCCGGAAATCGTTACGGCCAATACCGACGGCGGAGACTTCCGCCAGCTGACCTACTGGGGCAGCCAGAGCACGCGCCTGAAGGGGTTCAATTCCGCCGGACGGGTCATCGCGACCACGTCCGTGGAGCAGGAGGACAACCGGCTCCGCTGGGCCTTCGAAGTTCCATTGGACGGTGCGGCGCCCGTCAAACTGCCCTACGGTCCGGTGGAAACGCTGGCCGAGGGCCCCGCCGTCGGTGATGAACGCCCGCTGGTGATCGGCAGCATGCTCACCCGCGAGCAGGCCTGGTGGAAGCGCTACCGCGGCGGCACCGCAGGCAAGCTGTGGATTGATGCCGACGGCAACGGCGAGTTCGAGCGCCTGGTGCCCGAACTGGACGGCAACCTTTCGGACCCCATGTGGATCGACGGCCGCGTTGTCTTCCTCTCCGACCACGAGGGTTACGGCAACCTCTACTCCGTGACGCCGCAGGGAACGGACCTCCGCCGCCACACTGACTTTGAAGGTTTCTACGTCCGGCACGCGTCCTCGGACGGCAGCCGCATCGTGTTCGAATCCGCCGGCCGCATCTGGCTCCTGCCGTCGCTGGATGCCGAAGCGCAGCCGCTGGACATTGTCCTTGGTTCGGCAGGCACCGCACGGCGCCCCCGGCCGCTCGACGCTGCCAAGCACCTCGCCGAAGCCGTGCCGGATGCCGCAGGCAACGCGAGCGTGGTGGAAACCCACGGCACGCTGCACTGGCTCGCCCACCGGGACGGACCCTCCCGTGTTATCGAAGCGGACTCCTCGGTGCGTGCCCGGCTCGGCCGGCCGCTGGGAGATTCCCGTGCGGTGTACGTCAGCGACCGTGACGGCGAAGAGGCCGTCTACATTCGAAACGTTTTCGAGGACCTTACGGCTGCCGGGACAGCGGGCCGCAAGGGAACCGAATCGGTGCCGGCGGCGGACACGGCCAGCGGGCTTGTCCTTCCGCGCCCGGTTTCCGCAGCGGGAACGGGCCGCACGGCAGCCGTCACGCCGGTCGCCTCACCTGTTGACGATCACCAGGGTGAGACGCCCGAGCCCGGCGATTCCGGCCATGCTGATTCGCCGGCCGGAACGGCACGCATCGGGTTTGACCGCCCCACCCGCGTCAGCCAGTTGGCGGCCAGCCCGGACGGCAACAGCGTGGGCGTTGCCACCGAATACGGCGAAGTCTTCCTCCTGGACGTCCGGACCGGGGAACTGCACCCGGTAGCCTCCTCTGATTTCGGCGCAGTGGATCACCTGGCATTCTCCCCGGACTCGCAGTGGCTCGCGTGGGCGGAGCCGGCCAGTGCCGGCGGGGGGCGGTCCCGGATCCGGCTGCGGTCTGTCAGCAGCAGCGAAGCGGGGATCATCGACGTCACGGACGGCCGCTTCAGCGACCATGACCCGGCCTTCACCCAAGACGGCAAGTACTTGGCCTTCCTGTCCGAACGCAGCTTTGACCCGGTATATGACACGCACCGGTTCGATCTGAGCTTCCCGTCCTCCACCAAGCCCTTCATGGTCGCCCTTGCCGCCGGCACGCCGTCGCCGTTCGGTCCGGCGGTGTCCGGCGGAACACCCGCAGCAGAGGAAACCAGCGGCAGCGAAGAGGAGAACCAGCCGGTCCCCGAAGTCCGGGTTGACGCTGAACGCATCGCCGACCGCATCATTGCCGTACCGGTGCCGCAAGGCCGCTACGAAAAGCTCCGCACTGCCGGGAATGCCCTCCTGTGGCAGGCCACGGACATCTTCGGCGTCACAGGTGACGGCCGGGCTACGTCTGCAGACAGGGAACCGGCATCACGGCTGGAACGGTTCGACCTTGCCAAGAAGGACGTGTCTGTCCTGGTACCCGCACTGGATACCTACGAAGTCAGCGCTGACGGTTCGCGGCTAGTGCTGCAGCACGAGGGGAACCTCCGCGTGGTCCCGACCGCTTCCCGCGTGGAGGAAGACTCAGCAGACAACGTCCGGGTAGACCTGGGCCGGATCCGGGTACGCATTGACCCGGTCAAGATGTGGGGCCAGGCCTTTGACGAGGCATGGCGGCTGCAACGCGACTTCTTCTGGGCCCCGGACATGGCCGGAATTGACTGGGAAGGCGTCCGGGACCGCTACCGCCCGCTGGTGCAGAACCTCGGCAGCCACGATGACTTGGTTGACCTGCTCTGGGAAATGCACGGTGAACTTGGTACCTCCCACGCGTATGTCACCCCCGCTCCTGCAGCGGAGCCCGGCTCCGGCGCCCAGGGCTTCCTGGGTGCGGATCTGCGCCCGGCAGCCGGAGGCTGGGAAGTGGTACGGATCCTGGCCGCCGAGTCCTCCGACCCGCAGGCGGTCTCGCCGCTGAGCGCCCCGGGTGCCGATGTCCACCCCGGAGACATCATCGCCGCAGTGGACGGCGTTCCGGTTCCGGCGGACCAGGGACCGGCTGCCCTGCTGGCCGGTGCTGCCGGCCGCGCTGTGGAGCTGACAATCGTCTCTGCGTCCGCGGACGGCGAGGCACCCGGACAGCGGCGCATCGCCGTCGTTCCCCTGGCCTCGGAAGAGAGGCTGCGTTACCAAAACTGGGTCAGCGCCAACCGGCATACTGTCCGGGAGGCCTCCAACGGCGAGTTCGGCTACCTGCATATCCCGGACATGGTGGCCAACGGCTGGTCCCAGCTGCACCGTGACCTTGATGAGGAAGCCTCCCGCAAGGCGCTGGTGATCGACGTCCGCCGCAACCGCGGCGGCCACACTTCCCAACTGGTTGCCGAGCAGATCGGACGGAAGGTCACGGCATGGGAAAACCCGCGCGGCGGCCAGCCTTCCACTTATCCGGCGCACGCACCGCGCGGACCTGTAGTGATCCTGACAGATGAGTTCGCGGGTTCCGACGGCGACATCATCACCCAGACCTCGAAACTTCGGGGGATCGGTCCGGTTGTCGGCACCCGCACCTGGGGCGGTGTGGTCGGCATCGATGGCCGGTTCAAACTGGTGGACGGAACCGCAGTGAACCAGCCGCGTTACGCCTACTGGTTCACCGGCGGGGTGGGCTGGGGAGTGGAGAACCGCGGCGTGGAACCGGACATCGAGGTGGCCTTCCCTCCGCACGCCTACGTTGCAGGCGACGATCCCCAGCTTGAGCACGGCGTGGGAATCCTGCGGGAAATGCTCACTGAACTGCCCACGGACCAGCCTCCGGCCCGGGAAGGCTATCCCGTCCTCCAGCCCGCACCCCTGCCGCCCCGGCCGCAGGGCCGGCAGGGGGAGCGGCCGCAGGACGACGGCGGCCTGTCCATTCCGGCACCGGTGTCCGCAGGCGCGGCAGGTAATGACGGTGCCAAGGACAACCGGCACTAACGGCGTCGAAGGGTCTGGACTTCAATACGCAGTCCGGGCCCTTCCGGCGTTGAAGGCGTGGGGGCGCAGGAGTAGCCTCGCAAAGATGGGCATTTCCCGCGATTTCCCCAAGCAACCAGCCGTCGCTGGCACCGCTCAAGATGGGAGCAAGGAATGAGTACCGGAATCCGCCCTTCGTATCTGCGCTGGGGGCCCATAGGGCTTGTTGCCCTCGGCGGCGCAGCGGGTGCCGCGAGCCGCGAGGGTCTAAGTCTGGCGATCCCGAATCTCGGCTCGGTGCCGGTGGCGATCCCGATCATCAACGTGGTGGGTGCGTTTCTGCTCGGCTACCTCTACGAGGCGGTCACCCGTCTCGACAAGGCGCGTCCGACCGGTGCGAACCTCAAGCTGCTGCTGGGCACCGGTTTCTGCGGTGGCTTCACCACCTACAGTTCGCTGGCCACTGACACCGCTGTGCTCTTTCGCGACGGGTTACCCTGGCCGGCGGTGATCTACGCCCTCGGCACGGTGCTGGTGGGCGCCTGCGCCACCTGGGCGGGCATCGCCATTGCGACTGCTGTCAATAACCGCTCCGGCCAACACCGCAAAGATGAGCAGGAGGACGCTACATGACTCCCGGAATTTTCCTGCTGCTGGCGCTTGCCGGCGGGGTTGGGGCCACGGTGCGGTTCGTCGTGGACGGACTTATCCGCGCCCACTCCAACACGCGGTTTGCGTGGGCGACGACGATCATCAACGTCTCAGGTTCCCTCGTGCTGGGCTTCCTCACCGGCCTGACCATCGCGCGCTTTGTGTCTACCGACTTCAGCATCGTGATCGGAACCGGGTTCCTCGGCGGCTACACCACCTTCAGCACGGCGAGCTACGAGACTGTGCAGCTGATCAAAAAGGGCCGGTACGGGGCGTCCTTCATCAGCGGCGTGGTGATGCTCGTGCTCTCCGTTGCGGCCGCGGCGATAGGACTCTGGATCGGCGCTGCCCTGTAGCACCCGTCCTGGATCCGGCCCTATGGTGGGCCGTCATACTCAGCTCCTGCACAGAAGATGCTGCCTGGCGGGGCCGCAACCCGCATCGGGTGTACAGAAGGCAATAAGGCCACAGCCAGTCCGGGGCACCCTGCACGGGACGGCCTAGGGGCGTTTGGCTGCGGGGATGTAGTGGGCAATCACCAGGAACACCCAGGTGGTGAGGATGTACGGCCAGGTGTAGGTGGGAGCATTCAGGTCATGCATGAGCACCGTGACCACCGCGGTCACCACGGTTCCGATGACGGCCAGGACCCATGAGACCGTGTTGCTCTTCAGGAAAACGACGGCGAGGGCAATGGCGGTCAATACACCGGAATAGCCGGCCAGGCCGTTTGCCGTCTCGGTGAGGGCCTCTCCCATCGCCAAGGCGCACAGGCTGCCCACCACGCTGCCCAACAACCCGGCGAGCCCCACTTTCCAGCCCGCTACGAAGAGGCCTAGCAGGATCAGGGCCCCTGACCACACGTTGTTGATCAGTACTACCTCAGACACATTCGTCAGCAACGAGCGCGCGAAGGCAAGCGGAGCCGAGTCGATGGTTTGTGACGGTCCCGAACTCACATGCAGCGCCTCGGTGCTGAGCAGTATTCCTGTCGCAACAATGCAGAACGGTGCCGTCGTCGACGGCAGCCCATAGACTCTCAGCGGCGTTTTCGTGAACAGTGCGACCACCAGCCACGTGACCGGGGCGCAGAGCGCACCGCCGATGAGCGCGATCGGATACGCCGCCCACTGGCCGCCAATGGCCGAATACGTTGCAGCACCGGCCAGGGCGCCGCAGAAGCCCTGCAAGCCTGCGGTAACGGAAGGGGGATCGGCCCGAAGCAGGCGCCCTGCCACTGTGTTTCCCGCGCAGCCAATCAGCACGAGCAGGGCCATGCGCCAGTCGGCCACGACGAAGGCGGCCAGGATCAGCAGCGCCGTCCAGATGTTGCTCTGGAAGAAGATCTGGGACAGGCCCTGTCCCCACCCCTTCAGCCAGCCTGAACCCGAGATAGCCGAATCCGGGTTGGCCGCACCTGCATTGCTCACGTCGTGTCCTTTCCCGGGGCGCCGTCAGGCGGCGCTTGGGCGGGTCGCGGTCCGGCCCACCGTTCCTCCACCCGGCCGAACCTCCAGTACGCCGTCGAGACGAGCCAGACGAGCACGAGGGTTCCTACGACGATGTAGCCCACGTTCTCCAGGTCAATGCCGGCCACCCACCCCGTGAGCGGGTCGCGCAGCCCGAGCTTCTCATTCAGCAGGCCAACCAGTTCGATGCCGCCGATCATCACGGCGATCATCACGGAGAGGCCGGTAATGGTGAGGTTGTAATAGAGCTTGCGGATCGCGTTGACGCTCGCCCAGCCGTAGGCTTTGACCATTGCGGCCGAGTCGAGCGTGTCGAACAGGCTCATGCCGGCCGCGAAGATCAGCGGCAGGCAGAGGATGGCGTACCAGGGGAGCCCGGTTGCCGCACCCGTTCCGGCCAGCACGAGCAGCGCTATCTCGCTGGCGGTATCGAAGCCGAGCCCGAACAGGAAACCGACCGCGTACATTTTGCCCGGCCGGTCGATTGACCGCATCATGGGCCGGATCAGGCGGCTGATGAAACCGCGGCCCTGCAGATGCCGCTCCAGTTCCAACTCATCCAGATCTCCGTCGCGCGACGCCCGCCAGACCTTGAGGATCCCCATAAACGCGACGGCGTTGATGAGTCCGATCAGCAGCAGGAATACTCCGGAGATAACCGTGCCGAACACGCCGAGGCCGTTCCGGACGGCGTTCCCGTCATCGCTCAGCCCCACGGCCCAGCTGACCCCGAGCGCCAGCAAGGCCGCCATCAGGAACACGATGGTGGAGTGGCCGAGGGAGAAGAACAGGCCGACGCCGGCAGCCGGCTTGCGCAGGTCAACGAGCTTGCGGGTGGTGTTGTCTATGGCGGCGATGTGGTCGGCGTCGAAGGCGTGCCTGACGCCGAGGACATAGGCCACCACGGCAATGCCCACACCGAAGACGGATGAGCCGAGCTGGAGATGCAGCGGCTCGACCAGGACGAAGAACAGACCGAAGCCTGCAATGTGCAGGAGCACGACTGGAATGAAAGCACGTACCACCTGCGCCCGGTAGGAGCGCCCCTGCGTCGCGGCTTCCGCTTGCGTGTTGTCTCGCACCGTTCCACCCCTCTCTAGCTCTTGCGGATCACGGGTGCCCGTTTCCCGGTCAGCAACTCGTGCACGGCGGCCGCGGCGGCCGTGTTCGCTGCGGCCACGGCCACGGTGTCGTTGCCTACCAGCCGCATCCACACACCGGCTTCGCCGGGTAACGTGCTCACCCCGAAGATCAGGTCGCCGCCGCTCTCCGCGACTGCCCGGTGCATGGTATCGGCGAGCTGAGCCGGCGGTACGAGGGGCGTGAAGACGTAAAGCATCGCAAGCACGTCATGGTTCGCGAGCACGCCGAGCCCGTTCACGCCGTCGGACCCTCCCGGCTCTCCTGCCCCGGGGCGCAGCCTCACCCGGTCCAGGGCAACGAGCCGGCCGTCCGGACGCCGCACCTCGAGGTCGGAGGCGTACACGTCATAGGCATGGCGTTCGCCGCGGGCGAGCCTGCCGGCGTACAGGGTCTCGCCGAGCAGCAGGGTGGCCGACGCGTCGACCACCGCCGATGTCTGCTGGTAGAAGCGCGAACCGGCGAAGGGGACCACGGCCTCGGGCAGGTACTCCGCGTAGGCGCCTTCTTCGACAGCGATGTTCATAATCGCGGAGGCGTAGTCATGCTCCATCCGGTAGACCCGTGTCTGGGTCTGGGTGGTCACATGCGCCGACGTGCCCGGCCCGAAACGCAGATCGGTGCGCAGCCTGTCTCCATGCAGGATGCCTCCGCCTGCCGACATCAGGTAGGTGTAGGCCATATCCGGGCGCAGCTCGTTGTAGTAGAGCGGATGCATTATCTGCAGCGGTGACTTCTGGTAGTGCTGCACCAGCTCGGTGCGGCCCCGGTTGCGGTCGAACCCCAGCTGCAGAATGCCCACCTTACCCGGGCTGCCAACGGGCAAACCCCGCCAGATTTGAGCCTGGTGCAGCACTTCTGCCGGCACCCGGGCCGGCTCATAGAACGCCGGTTCGAGCCGGTAGCCGCCCCTGCTCGGTTCCCGGCCGCCCGCCGGCGCGGGGCGGGGCAGTGCACTCACGCTGGCGAGCCGGGCTGCACCGGCAGCGGTGTTTCCGGCCGGTTCCGCCATAGTTGCTGGGTCCGTCGCCTTCAGCCTCATCCGATCAGCTCGGTTCTGGCACCCCACTGGGACATGATCTCCCGCTGGAGTTCGTCAACCCCGAACCCGGTGAGTGAGTTCGTCAGAACTACGGGCCTGTCTTCACGCACCCGGTGCGCGTCCGACTCCATCACCCCGAGATCCGTGCGGACATACTGTGCAATGTCGATCTTGTTGATGACCAGGATGTCGCTGTCGGTGATGCCGGGACCCCGCTTGCGCGGCATCTTCTCGCCCTCTGCGGTGTCCAGCACGAACACAAACACGTCCGCCAGTGCAGGCGAGAACGTCAGCGTCAGATTGTCGCCGCCGGATTCGTAAATCAGTGTGTCGATCTCGGGAAACCGTTCCAGCATTTCGGCCCCTACGGCCAGGTTCATGGTCGGGTCGTCGCGGACGGCAGTATGCGGGCAAGACCCGGTCTCGACGCCCATCACGCGCTCGGGATCGAGGATACCGGCCAACTCACGGCGCACGTGGTGGGCATCCTCCTGGGTGTAGATATCGTTTGTGATGACGCCGGGGGTGCGGCCGGCCTCGATCAGCAGCGGAACCAGCGCCTCCGTCAAAGCTGTCTTGCCGCTGCCAACGGGTCCGCCGATGCCGATCCTCAAAACGTTCTCGCTCATGGGTTCCTCTTTTTCGGTGTAGATGTCGTTCTTCCGTATGCGCCATTCAGCTGGAGAACAGCCGCGCCTCGGCCCTTTCGTGCCGGGCCGACATCACGTCCGCCATGGGCGCACAGCCGCCGAGGTCAGCGAGATCGCGCTCAAGGGCGGCATCCATCGCCTGCTCGATCACCCCGGACGTTTCCAGCAGGATGGCCTGCGCCTGCCGGTGGTCGGTCAGCCGAAGCCGGAGCGCGGCCCCGACGAAGCTCGCCGAAAAGGCGAACAGGTCCGCTGCAACAGCGTCCCTGGCGTCAACCCCGTTCGCCGCATACACCACAGCTGCGGCGACGGGCTGGCACCCGGGGGTGCTGCGCACCCGCACCCGCTCCCGGTATTCGGCTAGCAGCGCCTGTTGAGTCAGCTCGGCGCCCAGATCGATCAGCTGGTGCCCGCTGCGTACCGAAGCGGTGCGCATTTCGGCGTTCAGCTTTGAGGCGAAGAGCCGTTGGTCGATCTCCTGGACGAGTTCGACGTCGCCGTCCGCCGCCGCGCGGTGCGCGGCGGCGAGTGCGGTTGCGTCCGAAGGCCCGACGGCGTGCACCAACAGCTCGCCCAGCAGCTGCTGCACGCCGTCCCGGCCCACCAGGCGGGCCTGGCTGTACCCTTCGAGACTGTGTGACATCGTGTAAAAGCCGCTGGGGAAAGCCGAGTCCGCGAACTGCAGGGCTGTCAGCAACTGGCGTACATCCGTCATTCGGTGCCCCTAGGCGAGGAAGAACAACTGGGTCAACGGCAGCGACTGGGCCGGAGGGATCGTGGCCAGCGTGCCGTTGTATGTCACGTTGTAGGTCTCCGGGTCCACCTCGATGTTCGGTGTGGCGCTGTTGCGCACCATGTGCTGCTTGCCGATGCCGCGGCAGCGGTGCACCGGGAGCACCTGGCTCTGAAGCCCGAGCTTCTCCGGCACACCCTTGTCGATGGCCGCCTGGGACATAAACGTTGCCCGCGTGCTCTGCAGCGCCTTGCCCTGCGCACCGAACATGGGCCGGTAATACACCGGCTGAGGGGTCGGCAGTGAGGCGTTCGGATCGCCCATGAGTGCCCAGTTGATCAGTCCGCCTTTGACGATGAGCCGGGGTTTGGCGCCGAAGGATTGGATCGGCCAAAGCACGATATCGGCCATCTTGCCCTCTTCCAGTGAGCCGATGTAGTCGGACACTCCCTGGGTGATGGCCGGGTTGATCGTGATCTTGGCGAGGAAGCGCAGCACCCGGAAGTTGTCGTTGTCCGGGCTGTCCTCGGGCAGCTTGCCGCGCTGGTCCTTGCAGTGGTGGGCGATCTGGAAGGTGCGCATGAACGACTCGCCAATGCGCCCCATCGCCTGGGAGTCGGAGGAAACCATCGAAATGATGCCCTCGTCGTGGAAAACGGTTTCGGCGGAGATTGTCTCGGCCCGCACCCGGGAATCGGCGAAGGCGACGTCTTCCGGGATGTCGTGGGAAAGGTGGTGGCAGACCATCACCATGTCGAGCAGCTCATCGACCGAGTTGACGGTGTAGGGAAGGGTCGGGTTCGTCGACGACGGGAGGACGTTGGGGTGCCCGGCCACCTTGATGATGTCCGGGGCGTGTCCGCCGCCGGCGCCTTCGGTGTGGAAGGTGTGGATGGTGCGCCCGTCGATCGCGTCCAGGGTGTTCTCCACGTAACCGGACTCGTTGAGGCTGTCGGTGTGCACCGAGACCTGCACATCGTAGTGATCTGCCATGGAAAGTGCATTGCTGAGCGCTGCCGGGGTGGTGCCGTAGTCCTCATGTACTTTGAGTCCGGCCGCCCCGGCCTCGATCTGTTCCATCAGGGCCTCCGGCAGCGATCCGTTGCCCTTGGCGAGGAAACCCATGTTCACCGGCATTCCCTCGGCGGATTGGAGCATCCGGGCGAGGTTCCAAACACCGGGGGTGGTGGTGACGCCGTTGGTGCCGTCGGTTGGCCCGGTGCCGCCGCCGAAGATGGTCGTGATGCCGTTGGAGAGGGTCGCCAGCGCCTGTTCCGGCGAGATGTAGTGCACGTGCGAATCGATGCCGCCGGCGGTGGCAATAAAGTGTTCGCCGGCCAGTAATTCAGTGCCCGGTCCAACCACCAGCCGCGGATCCACCCCGTCCTGGGTGTGCGGGTTGCCGGACTTGCCGACGCCGGCGATCTTGCCGTCGCGTACACCGATATCGCCCTTGACCACGCCAAGCACTGGATCCAGGATGATGGCGTTCGTGATCACCAGGTCGAGCACGCCTTCCGCGGCGGTCGCCTGCGGGTCGGCAGCCATGCCGTCACGGGCGGTCTTACCGCCGCCGTAGACAACCTCGTCGCCGTAGTGGCCTTCGTTGTAGTCCTTCTCAATCTCGATCACCAGGTTGGTATCGGCCAGGCGGACCCGGTCCCCGGTGGTCGGTCCAAAGAGATCGGTGTACTGCTTGCGCGAGATCTTCGCCATCACTTCTTCCCTTCTCCTGCGTTACCCGTTTTCGCCGGGTTGCCCGTGTTGCCGGCACTGGGTTTGGCATTCGGTTTGCCGTTCTGGAACTTGAGTTCGTTCATCCGGTCCATCGCCCGAATTTTCGTTGCCGCAGAATCGAGCCCGCCGTCTACGAGGTTGTTGAAGCCGATGACCCGGCGGTTGCCGGCGTAAGCCGTCAGGGTTACCTCTTTGGTGTCGCCTGCCTCGATGCGGATACCGGTGCCTGCCGGCACGTCAAGGTGCATGCCGTAGGCGAGTTCGCGTTCAAACAGAAGCGCCTTGTTGGTTTCGAAGAAGTGAAAGTGGGAGCCGATCTGTATGGCCCGGTCACCTGTGTTGCTCACCAGCAGCTTGACGCTCGGCCTGCCGGCATTGATCTCGATCTCTTGTTCTCCGTGGTCATAAGTGGGGCTGCCCAGCATGGTGATTCCTTCCCTTGCGGCGCAGCGCGGCCGCACATGGTGTTTCAGTGGGGGATTCCGGTCAGCTCGAGCCGATCGGGGCGGGGTGGTGATGGGTGTGGCCGTCGCCCGCCCCGTTGCTGTGGATGTGGGAGTGGCCGTTAGCCTCCTCGAAGGCGTGCGAGTGGGCATAACCGTGACTGTGGTCAGCCTGAAGGCCTGCCTCAATGCCGGTACGGCCGTGCCCGAGGGCGTGCAGTGCGTCATGGACCCGTTCGCGGATGACGCGCAGAACCGCCTGTTCGCTCAGCAGGGCACCGTAGAAGCCGGTGTCGGCAAGTGCGCCTTCGCCGAAGGGGACAGCTTCGCCGTGCACGGCGGCCACCCGGCGGAACCCGGCCGGTACAACCACCGTTTCCGTACTCCCAAGCAGCCGCATCCGCCGGACAGCTTCCAGGAGTGCCTCCGTGTCCTCGACAGCAGCCGTTCCCACCGGGTTGCCGGCCCCGTGGGTCCGCACCAAATGCGCGATGCGGTGGAGTTCGGCGTCGTCGAAGGGGTTGGCTGCATCTGCAACTATCAACACGGCTGCGCGGGGTGTGCGCCGGCGCACCTCGACGGCGGCGGTCCGCAGCCACGCCGTGAGGTGGTCGGCCGTGCCGAAAGCGTCCGCCAAAGCCAGCGGCGCGGCGGCGCTGTCCCGGGCGCCTTGGGCACCGAGCCACTTGAGCGTCTTCGCCGTGTCGGCCACGAGAGTCGGGTTGCGCCCGAAAGTCATTGGTAGCACGACGATTGGTGCCGCCTCCGCGCCGGAGATGTTCCGCGCGCGCAGCCGGGTGAGGGTGTTGTGCAACGGCCGTCCGGCGGGGGTGACGAGAGCGTCGGGGATCATATCGGTGAGGAAGGAGAAGTCCGCACCGTTGCCGCTCTCGTGCCCTCCGACCAGGACCACCGTTGCACGCGGCTCGGCGGGCCCGGTCAAGTCACACCCCAATGGGATCGTGACAGGAGACCAGCTTGCTGCCGTCAACGAAGGTCGCCTCGACCTGCAGGAGAGGCAGCCGCTCACGCACGCCGTCCATGCATTCGGACTCGGAGACGATGGTCTTGCCGAGCTCCATCACCTCAGCAACGGTCCGTCCGTCGCGGGCGCCCTCCAGGATTGCCTCGCAGATGAGGGCGGTTGCTTCGCTGACACTCAGCTTGGTTCCCCGGTCGCGCCGCTTCCGGGCCAGATCAGCAACCTGGTAGATGTAAAGCTTGTCGATTTCTTTGGGAGTGAGGTTCATTTCTTTACCTTCAGCCGCAGTTGCGATGCTATCGAAACCGCTCCCTTGGCGTACGGGCCAAGCTCGCTTGCAAACCACGCTACGCGGACCCCGGCGGGGCCAACACCCCGTCCACCCGGATGCCGGAGCAAAACCCTGCATTGGGTTTGCCCGGGCTCGAAAGACGAAAAGCCCGGACCGCAGCAATCGCGGTCCGGGCCTTGATGCCTGGGATGTGGGAGGCCTAGGACTCCAGGGTGGCGTCCATGGTGATGTCGATTCCTGCCAGGGCCTGCGAGACGGGACAGCCGGTCTTTGCGGATTCGGCGAGGTCATCGAACTGCTCGGCGGTCAGACCGGGGACCACGGCGGTGACCGTCAGGTGGCTGCCGGTGATACCGGTGCCCGGGACGAAGGTGACATCGGCGGAAGTCGAGATCCGCTCGGCGGTCTTGCCCGCCTCGGCCAGCGCATTGCTGAAGGCCATGGAGAAGCAGGCCGAATGGGCCGCGGCAATGAGTTCCTCCGGGCTGGTTTTTCCGTTGGCCTCCTCGGCACGGGCCTTCCACGTGACGTCGTAGGTACCCAAACCGGAGCTGTCGAGGGTTACATCGCCCTTGCCGTTGAAGAGGTCGCCGTTCCAAACGGTGTGGGCTGAGCGGACTGTAGCCATGGGGGGGCTCCTTAAGCAGTGATGGGATGGGGCCGGTGGAAACCGGCGCCATCCCATCCTATTTCCGCTGGTGTGCGGACTACCACATGGTGGCGAGGGCGATGTTGACGATCGTGAGGATGCCGACGCTGTTGGCCAGGCCGGCGGAGACGGGCTCATCCTTCTTGTAGCGGCGCTGGCCGATGAACGCGAGCACGGCAATGACCAGGGCGATCAGGAGCTTGATGCCGATCTTCAGGTGGTTGACGTCGCCGTCGCCCGCCTCGGCGATGGCCACCAGGGCCAGTCCGGTGACCAGCTGGAGCAGTGCGCCGTGGAACTGGCCCGGCAGCACCGTCGGGTTCTTGATCCGCGCGAACCACAGGCCAACGATGATGGCTGCACCGAGGATGTGCAGGAAAACAAGGAAGCTTTGAAGGATGTCCATGCTTCCAGTTTACTGACGCACTGTCAGCACAACGGCCCGATCACGCAGTGCCGCCGTAACTTTTCTACAACATGTAGAGAAATTGCGGCGGCCTTAACGACGCAGGGCGCCCTCCCGTACGGGAGAGCGCCCTGCGGCCGTTCGGGCTGGAACCTAGAGGCCCAGGTCGGCCTCGAAGTTGCCCTCTTCCAGGCGTGCCTTCAGCGTCTGCAGGAACCGGCCTGCGTCAGCGCCGTCCACCAAGCGGTGGTCGTAGGACAGGGACAGGTACATCATCGAGCGGATGGCAATGGTGTCGTTGCCCTCGGCGTCGGTCAGGACGACGGGACGCTTCACGATGGCGCCGGTGCCCAGGATGCCCACCTGCGGCTGGTTGATGATCGGGGTGTCGAACAGGGCGCCCACGGAACCGATGTTGGTGATGGTGAAGGTTCCGCCGGAGAGCTCATCCGGTCCGATCTTTCCGGCCTTGGTGCGCGATCCGACATCGCCGATGCGCTTGGCAAGGCCGGCAATGTTCAGGTCGCCGGCATCCGCGATGACGGGAACCAGCAGGCCCTTCTCGGTATCCACCGCAATCGCCAGGTGTTCGGCGTCGTGGTACGTGATCTGCTGGGCGTCGGAATCGTAGGACGCGTTCAGCTTCGGGTGCTGCTTCAGTGCCTCGGTAACAGCCTTGGCGATGAAGGGCAGGAAGGTGAGCTTGGCGCCGTTCTGCTCCAGGAAGGAGTTCTTGGCCGAGGCGCGCAGCTTAGCGATGCGCGTCATGTCCACTTCCTGGACCTGGGTCAGCTGGGCCGAGACCTGCAGGGATTCGACCATGCGGCGGGCGATGGTCTGGCGGATCCGCGGTGCCTTGACCGTGGTGCCGCGCAGCTTCGCGCTTTCGTCGCTGATCTTGGCCGGGGCTGCCTTGTCAGAAGCGGCGGAGGACGACGCCGGCGCTGCAGCGGGCTGCGGGGCGGCGGACTTCTTTGCTTCGGCGGCTTCGAGGACATCCTGCTTGCGGATGCGGCCGGCGACGCCGGAACCCTTCAGCGTGGACAGGTCCACGCCGTGCTCGTTGGCGAGCTTGCGCACCAGCGGAGTCACGTAGGTGCCGCCGTCGTTGGAAGCCTCAGCCTTGGAAGCTTCCTGCTTCGGTGCTTCAGCCTTGGGGGCTTCCTGCTTGGGAGCTTCCTGCTTCGGCGCTTCCTGCTTGGGAGCTTCCTGCTTCTCCGGCTCAACAGCCGGCGCTTCGCGCTCGTCCTTGGAAGCGGCCGCTACCGGCTCGGCTTCCTTCGGCTCGGCCTTGGCGGGAGCGCCCGCACCGGAACCGATAACGGCGAGTACGGCGCCAACCTCAGCGGTGTCATCTTCATTGACCCGGATCTCCAGCAGCTTTCCGGCCACGGGGGAGGGAATCTCAGTGTCGACCTTGTCGGTGGACACCTCAAGCAGCGGCTCGTCCATCTCGACGTCGTCGCCCACGGCCTTCAGCCAGCGGGTGACGGTGCCTTCGGTGACGGACTCGCCCAGTGCGGGCAGGGTGACCTCGGTGCCTTCGCCGGAGCCGGCGGAGGAACCTTCGTCGGCAGCGGGAACCTCTTCGGCTGCGGGGGCAGGAGCCTCTTCAGCCGGGGCTTCCTGCGCGGGGGCTTCCTGGTTGGCGGCGCTGCCGCCGTCGTCCTGCTGGGAATCGGAGCCGGAACCGTCGCCGATGCGCACAAGCGCGGCGCCGACCTCTGCGGTCTCGTCTTCGGCAACGAGGATTTCCTCGATCACACCGGCCACGGGGGAGGGGATCTCCGTGTCGACCTTATCGGTGGACACCTCGAGCAGGGGCTCGTCGACCTCAACGCGGTCGCCGACGTTCTTCAGCCAGCGGGTGACGGTGCCTTCGGTGACGCTTTCACCAAGGGCGGGTAAGTTCACGGTTTCAGACATATTGTCCCCGTTTCTCCTTATTAGATCTTTTGTGACCAGCCGTACCGCTGGTGCTGGTGATGAATTCCCCGGCGCATCCGGTGCTCCGTCTGCGCCGGGGGAGTGAAGCTTAGGTATTAACCGTGAAGGGGCTTGCCGGCCAGGGCCATGGCTGCCTCGCCCAACGCTTCGTTCTGCGTCGGGTGGGCGTGGATCAGGCTGGCAATATCCTCAGGGTACGCCTCCCAGTTAACGATCAGCTGGGCCTCGCCGATCTGCTCGCCGATGCGGCCGCCGATCATGTGGACGCCGACAATGGGGCCGTCCTTCTCGCGGACCATCTTGATCAGGCCGGAGGAGCCGAGGATGGAGGTCTTGCCGTTGCCGGCCAGGTTGTATTCCTGGACCTCGACGTTTTCGGCGCCGAACTTGTCCTTGGCCTTGGCTTCGGTCAGGCCGACGGAGGCGATTTCCGGCTCGCAGTAGGTGACCTTGGGGATGTTGACGTCTTCGACGACAACGGGCTTCAGGCCGGCGATCTCTTCGGCCACGAAGATGCCCTGCTGGAAGCCGCGGTGGGCCAGCTGCAGGCCGGGGACAATATCGCCCACGGCGTAGACGTTGCCGACGCCGGTGTGCAGGCGCTCGTTGGTGATGACGAAGCCGCGGTCCATGGTCAGGCCCGCTTCCTCGTAGCCCAGGTTGGCGGTAACCGGGCCGCGGCCCACGGCCACGAGGAGCAGATCCGCTTCGTACTTGGTGCCGTCGGCCAGCGTGACGACGACGCCGTCGTCGTTCTGCTGGACGTTGTCGAAGAAGATGCCGGTGCTGAACTTGATGCCACGCTTTTTGTAGGCACGTTCGAGCTGCTTGATGATGGCTGCGTCTTCGTTGGGGACCAGGGAGGGCAGGCCCTCCACGATGGTGACGTCCACGCCGAAGGAGTTCCATACGGAGGCGAACTCGACGCCGATGACGCCGCCGCCAAGGATGACCGCGCTCTTGGGCACGGTGTCCATCTTCAGGGCCTGGTCGGAGGTGATGACCTTGCCGCCGATTTCCAGGCCCGGCAGTGAACGGGAGTAGGAACCGGTGGCCAGGATGATGTTCTTGCCCGTGTAGGTCTGGCCGTTGACCTCAATGGTCTTTTCGCTGGTGAGCTTGCCTTCACCCTCAATGACGGTGATGCCCTTGGACTTGATCAGGCCCTGCAGGCCGCGGAACTTGCCCGCAATGATGTTGTCCTTGTAGGAGTTCACCGCCGTCATGTCGATGGAGTCGAAGGTGGCGTTGATGCCGTACTTGGAGGCCGTCTTGGCGTTCTCGGCGATCTCCGCGGAGTGCAGGAGCGCCTTGGTGGGGATGCAGCCGTTGTGAAGGCAGGTCCCGCCCAGCTTCCCCTTTTCAATGAGACCTACGGAGAATCCCAGCTCCACGGAGCGCAGAGCTGCGGCGTAGCCGCCACTGCCTCCGCCGAGGATCAGGATGTCGAACTCTTGCGCAGCTGCCTTATCGGCCACTTGGACGCTCCCTCGCGTAATCGTTGACGCGCCCATGCGCGCCGATGAGTATTTGGGCGTTTGTGATCAGGTCTCACCCTATCGCCCCCTACCACCTGCATCCACTTGGGGACAGGCGGTAGGGGGCGAAGTGTAATGAGAAACACCAGCAACAAACGTCAGTTCCGTTTCACGGAACCGGATCGGATGCTATGAAGCGCGGGCGACCACGTCTTCCGCGTAGGCCACCAGGGTGCGGACGGCGACGCCGGTGCCCTCCTTCGGGACGTACCCGTACGGAGCGCCCTCGTTGAAGGCGGGGCCGGCAATGTCCAGGTGGGCCCAGGGGATCTTGGTGCCGTTGACTTCGCCCACGAATTCGCGCAGGAACGTGGCGGCGGTCATCATGCCGCCGAAACGCTCGCCGTGGTTGGCAATGTCAGCCACCTGGGAATCCAGGCTGGCACGCAGTTCCTCCGGAATGGGCATCGGCCAGAACAGCTCGCCGGAGCGGTCCGCTGCAGCCTTGACGGCGTCGCGGACACCTTCTTCACCCATCACTGCCGAGACCCGGTTGCCCAGCGCGATCATCTGCGCACCGGTGAGGGTGGCGACGTCGATGATGACGTCGGGGCCTTCTTCGCTGGCGGCAACCAGGCCGTCGGCCATCACGAGCCGGCCTTCGGCGTCGGTGTTCAGGACCTCAACGGTGCGGCCGCCGTAGGTGGTCATCACATCGGAGGGCCGCTGGGCGGTGCCCGAGGGCATGTTCTCGGCAATGCACAGCCAGGACGTGACCTTGACCGGCAGGCCGAGTTCGGCGATGGCCAGGAGGGCGTTGAGCACTACGGCCGCGCCGCCCATGTCCGACTTCATCGCCTGCATGCCGGCGGCCGGCTTCAGGGACAGTCCGCCGGAGTCAAAGGTGATGCCCTTGCCCACCAGGGCGAGCTTGGCCTTCGGGCGCAGCGGCGAGTACTCGAGCTTGACCATGCGCGGCGGGCGGGCGGAGCCCTTGCCGACGCCCAGGATGCCGCCGAAGCCCTCGCGTTCAAGCTTCTTTTCATCGAACACGGTGACCTTCACCGGCAGGGACTTCGCCAGGTCCTTGGCTGCGGCGGCGAAGGTTTCCGGGTAGAGGTGGCTGGGCGGCTGGTTGACCAGGGTGCGGGTGGCGTTCACGGCCTTGCCGAGGATGCGGGCGCGCTCGAGGGCGGGTTTGAGTGCCTTGTCATCAGCGGCGGCCGTGATCACGGTGATCGCCGAAACCGGAGCGGGGACCTTCTCGGCGGTGGCGGCGCTGCGGTGCTCGGTGAAGCTGTAGGCGCCGAACAGGGCGCCTTCGGCGACGGCGGCGGCGTCCGCCACCGTGCCGGCCGGAAGGGCCAGGGCTACTGAGGCGGTGCCGGCAATCTGGCGGACAGCCGAACCGGCAGCCCGGCGCAGGGTCTCTTCCGAGATGGCGACACCGGGGGACACGGCACCCAGGCCGGTGAGGACGAGCATGTCCGCATCAACTTCGGGCAGTCCGGGCAGGCGGTGGACCTGGTCGGCGGCACCGGTGACGCCGAGCATGGGCAGCGAAGCAGCCAGGGCAGCGGTGGCCTTGGGGGAAAGCGGGCTCTCGATCAGGACGGGACCGTCGGGGGTCTGGCCAACGCCGACTACGAGGGCGTTGGCGGAGACTTTCCGCCCGTCCTTGGCTACTGCCGACAGGCTGGGCTCACTGGCTTTGTTCACGAAGCTGCTTCCTCACGTTTCTGTGTTGCTTTGCCGTTACCAGACCGATCGTAGTCTCTTGCCGTGTGCCGGCGCGCAACGTTGCGCGCCGGAGCATGGTGTCCGGGCGTGCGCGCAGGGGCGCAGCGCCGGGGCGCGGTGCGGAATGAATCGGGTACCTGCGTGCGTTTACCCTTGAGTAAGGGGCGCAGCAGGGCTGATACCGCAGGATGCGGGCCGGCATGCTGGGCCAACCGCTTTGGAACGAGCCGCCGGGAGGGGTAAGACATGCTTGATCCGTTGACCCTGTTTAATTTGAATCCTGAGGTGGCGGACTCCGCGGACCTCCACGGACTGAAGCTTCTGGCCGGCTTTACCGGTTTCGCCGAGGCCGGTCATGTGGTCAGCCAGATCCGTGACGAACTCTTCGACGCCCTGGATTATGACCTGGTGGCTACCTTCGACGCCGACCAGCTGATCGACTACCGGAATCGCCGGCCGCAGATCTCCTTCATCGAAGACCACCTAAGCGACTATGAACCGCCGCGGCTTGAGCTGTACCGGATGTACGACGGGCTGGGGGAGCCGTTCCTCTTCCTGACCGGGTTCGAGCCGGACCTGCAGTGGGAACGCTTCGCCGCCGCTGTGCTGCACCTGGTCGATCTCTTCGAGGTGGAACTGGTCTGCTGGGTCCACTCCATTCCGATGCCCGTCCCGCACACCCGCCCCATCGGGGTCACTACCCACGGGAACCGTCCCGACCTGGTGGAGGGCATCAGTTCCTGGACCCCGATTGCCCAGATACAGGCCGCCGTCGGGCACGTGCTCGAAATCCGGCTCACCGACGCCGGCGTCGACGTCGTCGGCCAGGTGGTCCACGTACCGCATTACCTCGCCGAGGCCGAGTTCCCGCCCGCCGCCGTCGCCGGCCTGGAGTACCTGGGCGCTGCCGCCTCGCTGGTGCTGCCCACTGACCGGCTACGCGAAGCCGGGCGCGACGTCGAGCGCCAGATCACCGAGCAGGTGGAGGCCTCCGCCGAGGTCAAGGGCGTGGTGGCTACCCTGGAGAAGCGCTACGACCAGTACACCGAAAGCATCGTCACGCGTTCCCTGCTGGTCAAGGACAACGATGAACTGGCCAACGCCGACGAAATCGGTGCCGCTGTGGAGGCCTACCTGGCCAGCCCGCAGGCCGAAGAGGAATCCGAAGCCCTGTGGCCGGAGACCCAGCACCCCGGCACGGACGGGGCGATGAACACCCAAGAAGACCGACGCGCAGATCAGGAGAATGCACCGCATGCCACGGAGGGCACGGATCAGGGCCGGAGCGATAACGACGCCGAAGGGCACCGGGACCAGGCCTAGCCTGCGGCAGGCCTGCCCGAAGCGGGCCGGCCGATGAACGGAAAACGGGCCTGGCTCGTCTGGGGAGTAGGCGTTTTCGCCTACATGGTGGCCGTCACCCAGCGCACCTCCTTCGGCGTCGCCGGGCTGGAAGCCACCGAGCGGTTCTCCGCCACAGCCTCCGTGCTGTCCGTTTTCACCGTGGTGCAGCTGCTGGTGTACGCCGGGCTGCAGATTCCGGTGGGCGTGCTGGTGGACCGCTTCGGTCCCCGGATGCTGATCGCGGCCGGTGCCGCCCTGATGATGGCCGGGCAATTCCAGCTTGCGGCCGCCGAGTCGGTAGGCGCGGGCATCCTCGGCCGCTCCCTGGTGGGAGCCGGGGACGCGCTGACCTTTATCTCGGTGCTGCGCCTGCTGCCGGCCTGGTTCTCCGGCCGGAAAATCCCGGTTCTCACCCAGTACACGGGCATCGTGGGGCAGCTGGGCCAAGTTGCCAGTGCCATTCCTTTTGCCTTTGTGCTGCACCGCTTCGGGTGGAGCACCGCCTTTGTATCCGCCGCTTCCCTGTCCCTGCTGGCGCTGGTGCTCACCTTGGCGTGTGTGCGGAACCGGCCCGACGGCGGTGAAGCGCCCGTACCGCTGCCGCTCCGCCAGACCGGCACGTCCCTGTCCGAAGCCTTCGCCCAGCCCGGCACCCGGCTCGGCATGTGGACCCACTACACGGTGCAGTTCCCGGGCACCGTGTTCGTGATGATGTGGGGCTTCCCGTACCTGGTCAGCGCCGAAGGCGTGGCGCCTCCGGTCGCCTCGGGGCTGATGACCTTCTTTGTGGTGGTGGCCATTGTCTGCGGCCCGTGGATGGGTTCCTGGGTCGGACGGCATCCGCTGCGCCGGTCCACCATGGTCCTGCTGATCGCCGGCGCCATGGCCCTGGGCTGGCTCGCCGTGCTGCTGTATCCGGGTCCGGCGCCGCTGTGGCTGCTGGCGCTCCTGGTCGCCCTGCTCGCCGTCGGCGGCCCCGGATCGATGATCGGTTTCGATTTTGCGCGGACCTACAACCCCAGCCACCGGCTCGGGACCGCCACCGGAATTGTGAACATCGGCGGCTTTATTGCCTCCCTGGTCAGCATGTACCTGATTGGCGCGGTGCTGGACGTGCTGAACAGCAACGGGTTCTCCGGCGGAGACCTGTACGCCCTGGGCTCGTTCCGGATCGCGCTGGCCGTCCAGTTCGCCGTGATGGCCGTGGGCGTGCTCGGCATCCTGCGCACGCGCGCAAAGATCCGCTCCCGGCTGGCCGACGCCGGCTCGCCGCTGCCGCCGCTGCGCGCAGCCCTGGCCCGGGAGCGCCAGCGCCGCCGGGAAGAACGCCGGGGGACTGCCGGCGGTGACGGCCGGCGCTAACCGGCGCTTCGCCGTGCCGGCCTGCCCGCTGCACCCTTGACCCGGTGCTGGCCGGTGTCCACAATGAGCGGCATGACCGGTGCACAGGCCCTGGGCGGCACAGTGGCCGCTGCAGTAGTGGATGTCCGCGGACTGGCCAAGGGCTTCCGCGGAGTGACCGCTTTGGAGGACGTTACGTTCTCGGTAGCAGCCGGCGAAACGTTCGGAATCCTCGGACCCAACGGGGCCGGCAAGACAACCACAGTGGAGTGCGTTACGGGTGCGCTGCGGCCGGACGCCGGGCACATCAGCGTCCTGGGAGTGGATCCCGCCGCAGACCGGGCGGCAGTGCGGGAACGGGTGGGCTACCAGCTCCAGTCCGCGGCCCTGCCCCCTGCCCTGCGGGTAGAGGAAGCGCTGCGCCTGTTCGCCGCCTTTTATCCTGCTCCGGCGGACGTGACGGACCTGCTGCGCACGGTGGGGCTCGACAAACACCGGAAGCGTCCCTTCGCCAAGTTGTCCGGCGGACAGAAGCAGCGCCTCTCGATTGCCCTTGCCCTGATCGGCAATCCGGATGTGGTGGTTTTCGACGAGCTGACCACGGGACTGGACCCGCAGGGCCGGCGCGATGTCCGGCAGCTGATTCAACGGGTGAAGGACGGCGGCATCACGGTCCTGCTGGTCACCCACTACCTCGACGACGTCGAGCGTCTCTGCGACCGCCTCGCCATCATCGATGCCGGCCGGACACGGTTCGTCGGGACGCCGCAGGAACTTCTTTCGGTGTCCGGCGGGAACGACGGCGGTGCCGGCTCCCTTGAGGACGCCTACCTGGCGTTTATCGAACAGCCTGCAGGAGAGTGAAGGCACGGCCATGCGCACGCTCGGAGCCCTGACATCCGCTGAAGCGAAGCTTTACCTGCGGAATCCGGTGAGCATTTTCATGGCTTTGATCCTTCCCTCGGCCATCCTGCTGCTGCAGGGGTTCGTGATGCCCGGGACGACGGCGCCGATGGGTGGAAGCGATCCCCTCTATGCCAGCCTCCGCCCCATCGACCTGCTGGTTCCCCTGGCCCTTGCGGTGGCACTGTCCAGTGTGGCGGTGACCAACTATCCCTCCGCCATCAGCGGTTACCGTGAGACCGGAGTGCTGCGCCGGCTGGGGGTGACGCCCGTGGGTGCACACCGGATCCTGTTTTCCCAGTGGATCATCAGCGCCGCTTCGCTGGCGGTGGCAGTGACCCTGGCCATGCTGCTTGCCCGGGTGGCTTTTGACAGCCTGATGCCGAGCAGCATCCCGCTGGTTGTCCTGATCCTTGCCTTCGGAACCGCCGCCATGATGGCGGTGGGATCTCTCATCGCTGCCCTCGCCGGGACCTCGCAGACGGCCTACGGTATCGGGTTCCTGGTCTTCATGGCGTGTATGTTCACTGCCGGACTGTGGACGCCCGGACCGTTGATGCCGGAGGGTATCCGCCAAATAGCGGCCTTTACCCCGCTCGGTGCCATGACCCAGGCGCTTACCGCTGCCTGGTACGGCGGGTCGGTTACGGCCTTTCCCTTCCTGGTGATGCTCGGCTGGACCGTTCCATCTGCCGTGGTGGCCGCGAAGGTTTTCCGCTGGAACTGACCGGGCACCTTCGGCTGCGGATCACTCTTCCTCCACCGGCGGGACTGAAAGCGGCCTGCCGGCCGTGTGTACACAGCCGCCGGGCAGGCGCTGTTACGGATGTGTGCACGCAGGAAGCCTTGCGGCATGAGCACAGAACCGGCCGCCGGCACCCCGCAGAACCCATACCGCGTCTGCGCCCCGGCAGACATCCTCAGCCTGATTCCGCACACCTTGGGCTTCGAACCACGGAACTCACTGGTGCTGCTCGCGCTATGCGGCAACCGGCTCGACGCAACCCTGCGCCTCGACCTGCCGCCTGCGCGGGGCCTCAAGCCCGGCACCAGCGCCGCATATGCGCTCAATGCCTGCCGGTTCATGGCTTCGGACCCGCGTGCCGACGGGGTCCTGCTGGCCATGTATACCGATGAGCCCTGGATCCAGCCCGCGCACGCACCATACCGGTCCCTGATCCGGCGCATGGCGAAGGAATTCGGTGCCGCCGGCATCCCGCTGCAGGACGGGTGGCTGGTGGGGCCGGACACCTGGCGCAACTATTTCTGTGTCCGGCCCCACTGCTGTCCCTGGCCCGGGACACCTCGGCAACAAATCGCCGACAGCATGCTCAACACCGAACTCGTGTACCGCGGGAGTGCGTACGCCTCCTCCTTGGAGAACGCGGTAGGGGAGTCCTTTCCGCCGCCGTGGGGCAACCACGAGCAGGTGGCCGAGGCCCAGGAGCGTTTCACGGCACTGGTCGGCGGGCAATGGAACGGAAAGGCGCAGTTCCGCGGAACACTGCTGCTCTGGGCAAAGGCCACCGAAACCGACGGCGCCGGATCGGGCAGTGCAGACCCGGGCAGTGCTGACCCGGGTCTTGCGGGCTCCGGAGACCCGGCCCCTGCCGGAGGCTCCGCCCCTGCCGTCGCAACCCGGCTGCGGGAGGACCCGGAACTGGCTGGTTTCCTGCTGGCAAGCCTGCAGGACCGCTCCGTCCGGGACACGCTGCTGGTTTTGGGCGCGGCCGGCGCCCAGGCTGCCCTGGCCGGGGCGGAAGCCAACGGCCTCACCTCCCGGCAGGCGCAGCCGCCGGTATTCCCGGCGCCTGCACTGCCTTCGGAGCCGCTGCATTCGGAGCCTTTGCCTTCCGAGCCGCTGCGGGGAACACGGGCCCGCGGGACGCTTGCACCCGTGCCCTTTGCCGGGCAGGACACGGGCCGGGCAGAGGGACGGCCAACGGCAGCAGCGGATTTTCGGAACATCCTGGTGGGCACGAGCCCGACGGTCCCGGATTGGAACATGCTGGACCGAACCTACGCGGTGTTCAGGGACCTTGTTCCGGTGGCCGCAGGAGACCCAAAAGCGGCGCTGCTCTGTCTCTTGGCGTGGATCGAATGGGCCCGCGGACGCGGATCCCGCTCTGATGTTTTCCTGCAGCACGCTTTGGACGAGTCGCCGGGCTACCGGCTGGCGCTGCTGCTGCGGGAACTACTGGGAACCGGTGTCCTGCCGGACTGGGCCCGCTCCCGGGCCGGCTCATGGCCGGGGGAACCGGGGTAGCAGGGGTAGCCGGGGGAGTGTTGAGAGCAGTGGAGCATGCAAATGTGACGGCTCCGGGAGCGGGGGACGGCGGCGAACGGGAGTCCGGGCTGCGGATGGAGAAGGGCCGCGCCGGAACGGGACTGCATGATGCGCAAGCCCCGTGCCGTAGCTGCGGATGCCCGCACCGGTGCTGTGGCAGGACGGAAAACGTGCGACAATGGGAACCGAGACCCGGTCGGGTTCGTGTATCAAGTGTCCTTTGAACTGCCAGCCCATGTGGCGGACGGAACAAAACACCGGCGCTGCGTGTTCTACCAAGAACATGCCGAGCTGACATCACTTGGATTGAAGCACGGACTTGACAGGGTCATAGTGGTGTTGCCCCCAATGGCGGTGCCACAACCCGCCGTATGAAAGGTTTTCTGTGTCGCCGAGAAAGACAACTGCAGTCGAAGAGACTGACACTGCACAAAAGCGCACTGCCGCAGCTGACGCCCCCTCCGTGACGGCCGTCAAGGAGCCCGCTTCCGGCGAAAAGACCGCTGCCAAGACGGCCCGCAAGCCTGCCGCCAAGAAGGCACCGGCCAAGGCCGGCACAGCGGCCGCAGGTCGAAAGACCTCCACCAAAACGGCAAAGCCGGCCAAGGGTGCCAAGTCGGAAGCCGAGGACGAGCTGCACGACGAGCCCGCCGACGTCGAACCCGACGCTGACGCCGTCGAAGCTGCCGATCCCGCAGCCGATGCCGCACCCACAGGGTCCGGTTTTGTGTACTCCGACGCCGACGACGACGATGCCCCTGCACAGCAGGTTGTGTCCGCCGGTGCCACTGCCGATCCGGTCAAGGACTACCTGAAGCAGATCGGCAAGGTTGCCCTGCTGAACGCCGAGCAGGAAGTTGACCTCGCACTGCGGATCGAAGCCGGCCTGTTTGCTGACGAAAAGCTTGCCGCCGATGAGCTTCTGCCGGCTGAGAAGCAGATGGACCCCAAGCTCAAGCGTGAGCTGCAGTGGGTGTCCCACGACGGAAAGCGTGCCAAGAACCACCTCCTCGAAGCCAACCTCCGCCTGGTGGTCTCCCTGGCCAAGCGGTACACCGGCCGCGGCATGCTCTTCCTTGACCTGATCCAGGAAGGCAACCTGGGCCTGATCCGTGCGGTCGAGAAGTTCGACTACACCAAGGGCTTCAAGTTCTCCACGTACGCCACCTGGTGGATCCGCCAGGCCATCACCCGTGCCATGGCCGACCAGGCCCGCACCATCCGTATTCCGGTGCACATGGTGGAGGTCATCAACAAGCTGGCCCGCGTGCAGCGCCAGATGCTCCAGGATCTGGGCCGCGAGCCCGCTCCGGAAGAACTGGCCCTGGAACTGGACATGACCCCTGAAAAGGTTGTGGAAGTGCAGAAGTACGGCCGCGAGCCGATCTCCCTGCACACCCCGCTGGGTGAAGACGGCGACTCCGAGTTCGGTGACCTCATTGAGGATTCCGAAGCTGTTGTCCCCGCCGACGCCGTGAGCTTCACGCTCCTGCAGGAGCAGCTGCACTCGGTTCTGGACACGCTCTCCGAGCGTGAAGCCGGCGTAGTTGCCATGCGTTTCGGCCTGACCGACGGCCAGCCCAAGACCCTGGACGAAATCGGCAAGGTGTACGGGGTTACCCGCGAACGCATCCGCCAGATCGAATCCAAGACCATGTCCAAGCTGCGCCACCCGTCGCGGTCCCAGGTCCTGCGGGATTACCTGGACTAAAAGACACTGCGGGCTCGTCCCGGCAGCCGGCACTCCGTTACGCTCCGGCGGACGGGGTGCCGCTGTGTTTAAGCCCGGGGCACATGTGCACATAGCAAAAGAAGTCCCCTTCCGGTTGGAAGGGGACTTCTTCAAGCTTGGTACGCGCTGCCCGCACCTGCGCGGACGCTGCAGCGGTGGTTCTGCCGGTAATTACTCCGCAGGAACCGGCGCCTTCTCGTTCAGGCGAGCGGTTTCATCCTGCCATTCCGAAGTGAGCGGGCGAAGGTTTGCCTCGACCGCCCGTGCGTGGTGTCCGCAGAAAAGCAGTTCCCCACCGGAGGATTCCAGTACGGCACGTACGTATGCCTGTGCGCCGCAACGATCGCAGCGGTCCAGGCTGTTCAGCTCACGGGTTGCTACTGCTGCTGTCATGAGTTGCCTCCTCAAGGGTGTTGATACTTCATATAACCATCTTTGCCGGCCCAGCCATGGCAGGTTCGGCCGCCTTTCGCTCTGCGCGTACCATTTGGCCGGGGCGGTGTGGGCAGTCTCACTGCTGCTGAGTCGCTGACAGGTTCTGTCACCGCCGGGGATTAACCTTGTAGGAGTCCGGGTTGTTCCCGGACATTCATCCGTTTGACACTCATCCGTTTGACACTGATCCGTCTACATTGATCCGTTTGTTGGCCAGCGGCCGATACCAAGGAGTTTCATCGCACGTGGCGCCCCCAAGTTCGAACTACACAGCCCGGCACCTCTCCGTCTTGGAAGGGCTCGAAGCTGTCCGCAAGCGTCCGGGTATGTACATCGGTTCCACGGATTCCCGCGGCCTTATGCACTGCCTCTGGGAAATCATCGACAACTCCGTGGATGAGGCACTGGCCGGGTTTGGCCAAAGCATCAAAGTGATCCTGCACCCGGACGGCTCCGTGGAGATCCATGACGACGGACGCGGCATCCCGGTGGACATTGAACCGAAAACCGGGCTCTCCGGCGTCGAAGTGGTATTCACCAAGCTCCATGCCGGCGGCAAGTTCGGCGGCGGCTCCTACGCTGCCTCTGGCGGCCTGCACGGCGTCGGCGCCAGCGTGGTCAACGCCCTGTCCTCGCGGTTGGACGTCCAGGTGGACCGTGCCGGCAAGACCTACCAGATGGCTTTCCGCCGCGGCGAGCCCGGGCACTTTGCCGACACCGGCAAGAACCCCGCACCGGAGGCGAAATTCACCCCGTCCCCGGAAAGTTCGCCCCTGGAAGTGGTGGGCAAGGCCAAGCGCGGCGTCACCGGCACGCGGATCCGGTACTGGGCGGACCGGCAGATCTTCACCCCGGACGCCAAGTTCTCCTACACCGAGCTGCAGTCCCGTGCCCGCCAGACCTCCTTCCTGGTGCCCGGTCTGCGCATCACCCTCCGCGACGAGCGCCGGCTGCCCGGTACCCCGGGCGAGAACGGTCCGGTGGAAGAGGTCTTCCACCACGACGGCGGCATTGCGGAATTTGTCGACTACCTGGCGGCCGACGCCGCCGTGACGGACATCTGGCGCCTCCACGGCACGGGCAAGTTCAAGGAATCAGTGCCTGTGCTGGACGACAGCGGGCACAGCAGGATCACCGAGATCGAGCGCGAGTGCGAAGTGGACATTGCCCTGCGGTGGGGCATCGGGTACGAAACCAACATCCGGTCCTTCGTCAACATCATTGCCACGCCCAAGGGCGGCACCCACCAGACCGGCTTTGAGCAGGGCCTGCTCAAGACCTTCCGCAAGGTCATCGAAGCCAATGCCCGCAAGCTGAAGGCGGGCAACGACAAGATCGAAAAGGACGATGTCTTCGCCGGACTGACCGCGGTGCTGACGGTCCGGCTGGCCGAACCGCAGTTCGAGGGCCAGACAAAGGAAATCCTGGGCACCTCCGCGGTCCGTGCCATCGTCACCAAGGTGGTGGAGAAGGAAATCACCGCCCGGCTGAACTCCACGGCGCGTGCGGACAAGACCCAGTCCGCGCAGCTGCTGGAAAAGGTGGTGGCGGAGATGAAGTCGAGAATCTCTGCCCGCGTGCACAAGGAAACCCAGCGCCGCAAGAACGCGCTGGAGACCTCCACCATGCCCGCCAAACTGGCGGACTGCCGGATCGATGACCAGGAGCGCTCCGAACTCTTCATCGTCGAGGGCGACAGTGCCCTGGGCACTGCCAAGCTGGCGCGGTCCTCGGACTACCAGGCGCTGCTGCCCATCCGCGGCAAGATCCTGAACGTGCAGAAGGCGTCCGTGGCGGACATGCTCTCCAACGCCGAGTGCGCCGCCCTGATCCAGGTAGTGGGCGCCGGCTCCGGCCGCAGCTTCCAGTTGGACGCGGCACGGTACGGCAAGGTCATTTTCATGACGGACGCCGACGTCGACGGCGCGCACATCCGTACGCTGCTGCTGACCCTGTTCTTCCGCTACATGCGTCCGCTGGTCGAAGCCGGACGTGTGTACGCGGCGGTTCCGCCGCTGCACCGGGTGGAGGTCATCAACGCGGGTTCCAAGAGCAACGAGATGGTCTACACCTACAGCGAGAAGGAACTGCACCAGGTCCTGGCAAGCCTTGAAAAGGAGGGCAAGCGGTACAAGGAGCCCATCCAGCGGTACAAGGGACTGGGCGAAATGGATGCCGGCCAGCTGGCGGAAACCACCATGGACCCCCGGCACCGTACCCTGCGCCGGGTACGGATCTCGGAGGCTGCAGCAGCGGAGCACGCCTTCGAGCTGCTGATGGGAAGCGACGTTGCCCCGCGCAAGGACTTCATCATTGCCGGCGCAGCCATGCTGGACCGGGACCGCATCGACGCCTAGCGGTGCGCCGGGTCGGGGCAGGGACTTAGTCCAGCAGGCCCGGAGCGATCAGCAGTGTGGTCGGGACGGCCAGCAGCAGGACCGAGAGGCACAGCACGCACACCTGCTGCCAGCGCGGGAGCGGCGGCTGCGGCGTCAGCAGCCGGCTGAGCCTGCCGGCTGTGCCCAGCGGTTCCTGGAAGTCCGGGCCGCCCAGGGCAGCCGGAGAGTTGGACGCCGGCGCTGCCGGCGTCTCCCGGCCAGGTGCGGGGCTGCCGGAACCCACTATGGCAACCGAACGCACCAGGGTTAGCCGGTCCACCTTCCGCAGCGCCTCATCATCTGCGAGCATTTCGATCAGTTCGTTGACTGACCGCTGCGCCATCAGTGAGGTCGGCAGCCACGGCAGCGCCGCGCGCCAGGCCGCGAACGCCCACAGCAGCAGGTGGTGGTGCTGAGCCAGATGCGCCCGCTCATGGGTCAGGACGGCGGAAAGCTCATCCTCGGAGAGCATGTTCAGCAGCCCGTCGGACAGGACGGTGACCGAGCGTGCGCCGCCGGGCAGGCAGTAGGCCACCGGCGTGGGGTGCTGGATCACCAAGGTGGCCGGTGCGTCCGAGGAGGGGGAGCTGAGCAGGTTCAGCATGTCCCGGTGCCGCCGCCGGCCGCGGAGAATGCGGTACCAGGTCAGCAGCAGGGTAAAGACCAAATGGGCGCTCAACAAAGATGCGGCGCTGAGGGCGAACACGTGGACCAAGCCGAGTTCGCTCGCCGGGGCGCCGGCCACCAGGATGGCCCAGAGGCCCTGCAGCCCGTCCAGCAAGTTGTTGCCCAGCGGTTCCAGGCCCCAGGTCAGCATGGCGCCGATCATCGACAGTCCGCCGGCGAGGGCTATGGCCTGCCACAGGACCATGGCCGTGAAGGGGGAGCGCGCGGGCCACTTTGCCCGCGAGAGGAGAATGGGCACGGGCCACGCCAGGATAATCGCCAGCGCGGCCAGTGCGTAGGAAGCCCAGAACACTTTGTTGGTGCCGCTGCCTAGGCGCCGAGCAACCTGCGGAGCATCTCGGCTTCGGTGTCGGAGACCGAGCCGACAAACCGGGCCAGGACGGCTTCACGGTCGTTGGCGGTACCCAGGGCCTCGTGCATCAGTTCGGCGGTGTGTTCTGCACGCGTGGTCACTGCCCGGTAGCGGTGCGGCCGGATGTCCCGCTCGCGGCGTACCAGGGATTTTTTCTCCAAGCGCGAAAGGACGGTCAGCACAGTAGTCACTGCCAGGCCCCTGCCGTCGGCGGATTCCTCGCGCTGCGCCAGTTTTTCCCGCAGCTCGTTGGCCGTGGCTGCTTCGGGCGACTCCCACAGGAGGTCCATCATTGCGCGTTCCAGGTCACCCAGCGTAGCCATGTGCATCCTTCTCGTTATTCAGTCCCGGCCTCAGCCGATAGTTCAGTCCAGACCTACCAATGTACCGCGTTTCGGCCTGTGGTTCTACATCACGTAGAAATCTTTGCGGCGATGTTCTACGCTGTGTAGAAGTCAGTCTTCTACGTCCTGTAGAAGTCGTCGAACTATTGAAGGACAAATCGCGTGGAAGCACTGGATATCGCCCGGTGGCAGTTTGGCATCACCACCGTCTACCACTTCCTTATGGTGCCGCTAACCATTGGCCTGGGCATCGTGGTCGCAGCATTGCAGACGGCCTGGGTACGTACCGGCAAAGAGCAGTACCTCAGGATGACCAAGTTCTGGGGCAAGCTCTTCCTCATCAACTTCATCCTCGGCCTGGCCACCGGCCTGGTGCAGGAATTCCAGTTCGGCATGGCGTGGAGCGAGTACAGCCGTTTCGTCGGTGACGTCTTCGGCGCCCCGCTGGCCCTGGAATCGCTGCTCGCCTTCTTTACCGAGTCCGTGTTCCTGGGACTATGGGTCTTCGGCTGGAAGCGTCTGCCGAAGAAAATCCACCTGGCGAGCATCTGGATCACCACGCTTGCCTCGATGCTTTCGGCCTACTTCATCCTGGCCGCCAACTCCTGGATGCAGCACCCCGTGGGCGTGGAAATGGTCGACGGTCGCCCGGTCATGAATGACATCTGGGCCGTCCTGACCAACAACACCCTGCTGGTGGCCTTCCCGCACACCGTCTTCGGTGCCTTCGCCGTAGCCGGCGGCTTCCTGCTCGGCATCTCCTGGTACCACCTCTGGAAGCGGCGCCGTGACGGCATCGACACCGTGGACAGCAAGGGCAACGTAGTAGTTGGCGAACGGCCCGAAATCGGCCGCGACAAAACCGACCACGCCGTCTGGCTCCGCTCGCTGCGCGTGGGCGCCGCCGTCGCCGTCGTCGCCTTCGCCGGCGTGGCCGTCAGCGGCGACCTGCAGGGCAAGCTCATGTTCGCGCAGCAGCCCATGAAGATGGCTGCGGCTGAAGCTGCCTGCCACGACGGTACCGGCTTCTCCGTCCTCTCCGTCGGAGACCCCGGCGCTGCAAATTGCGAGGACGTGGACACGCTCCTCGAGATCCCCGGCATGCTCTCCTTCCTGGCCAACGGCGACTTCGACACCGAGATCCGGGGCGTGAACACCCTCCTGGACCAGTACCAGGACGACTACGGCACCCACCTGCCGGACAACGAAATCTACGGCTCCAACTCGGGCGCGGAGATCGACTACACACCGAACTTCGCCGTCACTTACTGGGGCTTCCGCATCATGATCGGCTTCGGCGGCATCGCAGCAGCCGCTGCGGCCTTCGCCCTCTGGGTGGTCCGCAAGGGCACCGTCCCCGAGTCGAAGTGGCTGATGCGCCTGGCCGTCTTCGGCATCCTGGCGCCGTTCGGCGCCAACAGCGCCGGCTGGATCTTCACCGAGATGGGACGCCAGCCGTTTGTGGTGGCACCGAATCCCACCGGCACCGACGGCGTCTTTATGTTCACCGCGGCTGCCGTCTCACCGGGCGTAAGTATGGGCGAACTGCTCTTCTCCGTCATCGCGTTCACCGTGGTCTACCTGGCACTGCTGGTGGTTGAGGTCCGGCTGCTGTTCAAGTTCGTCCGCGGCGGCGTCCCGGCTGCCATGCCGGACCTGCTGGGCAACGACGACGGCGACACCGGCGGCCTCAACTCCCCGGGCATGGACCCGGACGGCACGCCCGGAAAGGCGAAGTCCGATGTCCTCGACTTTGCCTACTAAGACCTTCCGGACCGGCCGGATCCGGTCCCGCACCTGCGGGACCGGATCCACCCCGACCCTGTCCGGCTTCCTTTCAACCCTGCCGGCCGCCGGCATCCCTGGAGCTCTGTTGTAATGTCGCTACCGTTGTTCTGGTTTATCGTGATTGCCTTCCTGTGGGTCGGCTACCTCTTCCTCGAAGGCTTCGACCTGGGCGTGGGCATGCTCATGAAGCTGATGGCCCGCGACGAGAAGGAACGCCGCGTGCTGCTGAACACCATCGGCCCGGTGTGGGACGGCAACGAGGTATGGCTGATCACCGTGGGCGCGATGACGTTCGCCGCGTTCCCCATGTGGTACGCCTCGCTGTTCTCCGCGCTGTACATCCCGCTGGTCTTTGTGCTGATGGGCCTGATTTTCCGGGCGGTCTCCATCGAGTACCGCGGCAAGCATGACAGTGACAGCTGGCGCAACCGGTGGGACTGGGGGATGGCCCTGGGTTCGCTCGTGGCCGCCTTCGGCGTGGGGGCCGCGCTTGGGCTGACCACCACCGGCCTGCCGCTGAACGAGAACGGCGACCGGGTGGGCGGGGCCTTCGCCTGGCTGACCCCGTACGCCGTGCTGGGCGGAGTGGCCGTTGTGGCGTTCTGCCTGATTCACGCCTGCGCGTTCCTGATGCTCAAGACCGACGGCGAGATCCGCGAACGTTCCCGCAAGGTGGTCCTGCACTGGCTGCCGCTGGGCATCCTCCCGCTGGCTGCCTGGGCCGTTATTGTCCAGTTCATGAACGGCAAGGCCTCGACGCTTCCCCTGCTGGTAGTGGCCGTGGTGGGTGCACTGCTCGCCTGGATCTTTGCCCGGCGCGGCCGCGACGGGGCGACCTTCGTCAGCCTCGGCGTCTTCCTCGTGGCCGGTGCGGCCACCATCTTCGCCGCCATGTACCCGGTGGTACTGCCCTCCACGCTGGACGCCGCCTGGAACCTGACCGTGGAGAACGCCTCCGCATCCCCGTACGCCCTGAAGGTCATGAGCTGGGTGGCACTGTTCGGCCTGCCGGTCGTGGTGCTCTACCAGGGCTGGACCTACTGGGTCTTCCGCAAGCGGGTCAGCGCTGAAGCGATCCCGGCCGCCCACAGCTTCAAGTCGCAGTGAAGCCCGTCCTGCCGGTCAGCGCCACCAGTCGGCGGGCGCTGTATCTTCTTGGCCTGCTGGCCGCCGTCAAGGCGGCCGGCCTGGTCCTGCTGGCCGACGCCGTGGCCGGTGGAATTGCCGGCTTGGCCGGCGGCGGCCCGGACTGGAACCGGATGCTGCTCCTCGGTGCCGCCGGTGCCGTGCTCCGCTCCCTGGCGGTGTGGGGGCAGGACACCGTAGCCCAGCGGGCAGCGGCCGGAGTCAAGGACGAACTGCGCCGCCAGCTTTCCGCCCGCGTGCTGTCCGACGGCGGCACGGTGCCCGGCATGGGCAGCGGCGCCTTGAGCGTCCTGCTCACGCGCGGTCTCGACGGCCTGGACAACTACTACTCCAAGTACCTGCCCGCACTGGTGACCTGCGCCGTCGTTCCCCTGCTGGTAGGCATCCGCATCCTGTCAGCGGACTGGGTCAGCGCGCTCATCGTTGTGCTGACCGTGCCCCTGATTCCGGTGTTCATGATCCTGATTGGCATGCATACGCAGGACAAGACCGCCGCGGCCGTGGATGCCCTGAACCGGCTGTCGGACAACATGCTGGAGCTGGCCAAGGGCCTGCCGGTGCTGGTGGGGCTTGGCCGTGCCAAGGCCCAGACCAGGGCCCTGCGGGACGTGGCCGACCGTTACCGCACCACCACGCTGGCCACGCTGCGCGTTGCTTTTATGTCTTCCCTGGCCCTTGAGCTGATTGCCACCATCTCCGTGGCGCTGGTGGCCGTGTTTATCGGCGTGCGGCTGGTGCACGGCGGCATGCCGCTGGAAGTGGGGCTCCTGGCCCTGATTCTGGCCCCCGAATGCTATCAACCGCTGCGTGACCTGGGTACCGCGCACCACTCCAGTGAAGACGGATTGGAAGCGCTGAACCGCACCAACGCCGTGCTTCGCGCACCGGCTGCCCGTCCGCTGGTTTCCGCTGCCGGGAGCGGCGCCGGGACCGGAACCCCGGGCAACGCCGTGCCCGGACACGCGCCCCTGCAGGTCCGGAACCTGACCATCAGTTACGAGGGACGCCCGCATCCGGCCGTGGAGAACCTGAGCTTCACCGTACCCGCAGGCTCCATTGCGGCCCTGACCGGCCCCAGCGGTGCCGGCAAGACGTCGGTGCTTGAGGCCCTGGCCGGGCTGCGCCGCGACGGCGGGGACACCCGGCTCAGCGGATCCGTTGACGGCGTTGACCGTTCCACCCTGGCCTGGATACCCCAGCATCCCGTCCTCGTGGAGGACACCGTTGCCCGGGAAATTGCCCTGTACGCGGGTCTGCCGGCCGGCGACGCCACCCGTCCCGACGCTCCCGCCCGTGCCGCAGCCCGCGACGCACTGGACGCAATCGACGCCGGACACCTCCTGGACGCCGCGACCGCCGATCTCAGCCCCGGCGAGCAGCGCCGGGTGGCCGTGGCCCGTGCCCTCGCCCGGATCGACGCCGTCCCCGGCGTCCGGGTGCTGCTGGCCGATGAACCCACTGCGCACCTGGATGTCCGCAGCGCTTCGGCTGTCCGTGCAGCGCTGGCCGGGCTGCGCGGCCGGGCTACCGTCCTCCTGGTGGCGCACGACGCCGCAACGGCCGCCGTGGCAGACACCCTGATCCCCGTGGATGCGCCCGCAGGCGTGGTGCAGCCCGCCGGCAGCGGTGCGGTGTTCGAGACGGTCTTCGAGACTGCGCCCGAGGCACTGGCCGAGTCCCTGACTGGAACCGCCGACCTGCAGGCGGATCCGTCGCCGGAACCCTCCGCCGTCGCGCCGATGACGGCAGCAGCGGAGAACGCAGCCGCCCCGGCCCACCAGCCGCTGTGGAAGAACATGCTGGTACTGCGGCCGTGGAGCAAGCAGTTTGTCCTGGCACTGGTCCTGGGCACAGCCGCCACCATGTTCGCCGTCACCCTGACGGCACTGTCTGCCTGGCTGATTGTCCGTGCCAGCGAGCAGCCGCCCATCCTGTACCTGATGATGGCGATTGTGGGGGTGCGGTTCTTCGGTATTGGCCGGGCCTTGCTGCGCTACCTGGAGCGGCTCTCCCTGCATGACGCGGTTTTCCGCGCCACGAACACCCTGCGCGTACGGCTGTGGAACGGCCTGCTGCAGCGGCCCGAAGGCTGGCGCCGCGTGGCCCGCGGCGGCGGTGCACTGGAACGGCTCGTGGGCGACGTGGACGAGTTGCGGGACATTGCGCCGCGGGTCGTCTTCGCGCCGCTGACCGGACTGCTCACTGCGGCCGGAGCCTGCGTGGCAACCTGGCTGCTGGTCCCTGAGGGCCTCGCGGTGCAGGTGGCGCTGTGCGTCGTCGGAATGCTGGTTGCTCCGCTGCTGGCACTGCTCGCGGACCGCGCAGCACGGGCAGCCACGGTCAACCTGCAGGCACGGTCCATGTCCGGCATGGCCCGCCTGCTTTCCGCAGCCCGGGACCTGGAAGCCAACTCCAGCTCGGCACCCGTGCTGGCCCGCCAGGAACAACTCGAAGCGGCGGCGGCCAAAGCCGTCCGGCGCAGTGCCTGGGCACAGGGGCTGGCCAACGCCCTGACCGCCCTCGCCTGCTCCCTGAGCGCGCTCTACATGGTCAGTGCCGCCCGCGAGGCTCCGGCCACAGTGGCCGCCGTGGTGGTCCTGGTCCAGCTGGCCCTGATCGAACCCTTTGTTGCGGTCAACGGGTCCATCCAGCAGTTCTTCGCCTGGCGGACGCTGGGGGACAAGGTGCTGCCGGACCTGGGCACCGATGACGTGGAGGAGGACACCACCGAAGCCGAAGCGGCCGCGCGCGCCCGGTTCGGCACGGTGCAGGACCTGGAACTGCACGGCATCCGTTACCGCTACCCGGGCGCTGCACGCGATGTCCTGGCCGGGGTGGACCTAGAGGTATCGGCAGGGGAGTGGGTGGCTGTCACCGGCCCGTCCGGCAGCGGCAAGTCCACGCTCCTGGGCGTCCTGCTGGGGTTCCTTACACCGCAAAGCGGGTCCTACACCATCAACGGGCAGCAGGCGCAGTCGCTGCCGCCAGCTGCCCGGCGCATGGCGTGGTGCCCGCAGGAGGCCCACCTCTTCGACTCCACGCTGCGCGGAAACCTTCTGCTGGCCCGTGACCGCGCCCTGGCGCCAAGCGAAGCCGAAATGGTCGAGGCACTGCGCGCCGTCGGGCTTGGACCGCTGTTCCGGACGCTGCCCGAAGGACTGGACACGCCCATCGGTGCCGGCGGACATTTCCTCTCCGGCGGCCAGCGCCAGCGCCTCGCCGTGGCGCGGGCACTGCTTGCAGAGGCCGACGTCGTGCTCCTGGACGAGCCTACGGCCCACCTGGACGCGGCGGCCGGGGAACAGCTCATGGCGGACCTGAAGTCCGGCCTGCAGGGCAAGGCCGTGGTGGTGGTGACCCACAACCCTGCAGATGCCGCCTGGTGCGAACGGGAGGTCGGCCTGGGCGCAGGGGCTGTGCTTCTGTCCTAGCGCTTATGGGGTGTCCTAGGGTGGATGGATGCAGACGCCCTCCCTTCCCACAGTCCCAGGCCCGGAAACCGGTCTCCGCTGGCGCTCCATCGCAGCCGACGACGTCGATGCCTGGTATGCGCTGATCCGCCGGATGGCGGAGGCGGACAGACCGGGCTGGGTGGAGGACCGCCGGGACCTGGAGCAGGCAATGGAAACCGCCTCCGGGGACCCGGCGCTGGACACGCTGATTGGCCTGGACAAAGACGGGGCAGCACGCGCCTACGGGCGGATTGCGCTGAACCCGGGCTCCGAAACCGGGTCCGGGTTCGGCGGCGTGGATCCGCAGTGGCGCCGCCGCGGGATCGGCGCGGCCGTGTTCGGCTGGCAGGAAGCGCGCCTGCGGCAGCGGCTGCTCAGCGAGCACCGCAAGCACGGTGTGCTGCGGACCTATGCCGAGGAAGCCAACGCGTCGCACGTTGCCCTGCTGGAGTCCGCCGGCGCCCGTGTGGTGCGGTACTTCACGGAGATGAGCCGGCCGCTGCACACGGACCTGCCGGACGCCGAATTGCCGGCGGGCATGGAGTTCCAAACGTTCAGCGCCGCGAATTCCGACGCCATCCGCCGGGCGCATAATGAAGCGTTCAAGGACCACTGGGGCAGCGAGCCGCGCAACAAGGAACGCTGGGCGTTCACCGTTGGGCATCCCGAGTTCCGTCCGGACTGGAGCTTCGCAGTGATCGATTCCGGCACCGGGGAAGTCGCTGCATACCAGCTGGCCAGCTTCGACCCGGAGAGCCAGGCCATCCACGGCTACAAAGAGGGCTACACCATGCTCCTTGGGGTGCGACGGAACTGGCGCGGACGCAAGCTGGCACCGGCCATGCTGGGCGAAGCCATGCGCCGGTTCCGCGACGGCGGGATGGACAACGCCGGACTGGGGGTGGACACCGAGAACCCCTCCGGCGCCCATGACCTGTACGAAAGCCTTGGCTACCGTCCGACGCACCGCGAAGTGGTCTTCGACAAACCCGTGCTCTAAGACGTGGCCGTGCCCTCTAGGCGGGGGTGTGCTTCGGGGTTGTCTGGATCCATATCGCCTCGGCGGCGGGGAGGCCCAGTTCCATGGCACGCCCGCACGCTTCGATGGTGAGCGTTCCGGCGTAGGGCTGGCGCGCCAGGACGGTCAGCACCGTATCCAGGTGCAGTCCCAGTCCGGCGATATAGCGCAGGAGTTCCGGTTCGTTGTCTGACACGCGTGCCACCACGCCGCGCGTCCCGGGCTCGCAGCGGCTGAGCCGCAGGGCATCCAATACCGGGAAACTGCCGTCGCGGGCGGGAATCGGGTCTCCATGGGGGTCGCGGACGGGGTGGCCGAGCCGGGCGGATAACGCGTCCACCATTTTGTCCGAAACCGCGTGCTCCAGGTGCTCGGCTTCGTCGTGGACTTCGTCCCACCGGTAGCCCAGGTACTCCACCAGGAACGTCTCGATCAGCCGGTGCCGCCGCACCATGCCCACGGCCGCCGTCTCGCCGGCAGCGGTCAGGGCAATGGAGCCGTAGCGCGCATGTGTGAGGAGCCCTTGGGCCGTAAGCTTTTTCACCGCTTCGGAGACCGACGACGGCGAAAACCCCATGTGGACTGACAACGCGGAGACCGTCAGGGGTTCATCCGTCCATTCCTGTGCGGTCCAGATGACCTTCAGGTAATCCTGGGTAGCCGTGGAAAGTTCGCTGTGTGGTGCCACGGTCCCACCTTACTGGAAGGCCTGCCTGAAAAAATGGCCCTCAAATACCCCCAGGGGGTACTTGACCTATACCCCTTGGGGGTATAGCTTGGTGGGGAAAGCGAGGGGAGAGAACCATGACAGAAGCAACCGGACATGCCGTGCACGCACCCGGGGCGGCACCGGCAGGCGTTGCGGCGCCGGCCGCAGTGCACGGATACACCTCCGATAAAGCTGCGTACCTGCGCCGGCTGAAGCGGGTTGAGGGCCAGGTCCGCGGCATCGCCCGGATGGTGGAGGAAGACAAGTACTGCATAGACATCCTCACGCAGGTCGCCGCCATCAATAAGGCGCTGCATGCCGTCAGCCTGGGGCTGGTCCAGGACCACATGTCGCATTGCGTGGTGGATGCCGCGCAGGAAGCAGAGCGCACCGGCAACCCCGAACTCGTCCAGGCCAAGGTGCAGGAAGCAGCCGACGCGATCGGCCGGCTCCTGCGCTAGGGTCCGCCGAAGAATACCCAAGAAAGAAGAAGGATATGGAAACCACCACACTGAACATCTCCGGTATGACCTGCGGCCACTGTGTAGCCTCCGTCACGGAAGAACTGAAAGCGCTCGACGGCGTCAGCGAAGTCTCCGTTGACCTGAACGCCGGCGGGGTCTCCACCGCCACCGTCACCTCCACCCGGAGGATGGCACCGGCGGAACTGGGCGAAGCGGTAGCCGAAGCGGGCTACATGGTCGTCGAAACCACGGCCTAGGAGCCGTTCCCGGGCCCGGCCCAACGCGGGACCCGGCCCCGGACAGCCGGCAGTTAGCAACAGAAGGGAAGAACCATGGACACCCAGGAACTGGTGAACAACAACGCCAGGGCCGTTGAGCTCGATATCCAGGGCATGACGTGCGCCTCCTGCGTGGCACGGGTGGAACGCAAGCTCGGCAAGATCGAAGGCGTGGAAGCATCGGTGAACCTGCCGCTGGAAAGCGCGCGCGTAACGGCACCGGCTTCAGTGACGGACCAGCAGATCCTCGACGCCGTGAACTCTGCCGGTTACCAGGCACGGTTGAAGACCCGGGCCGGCAACTCCGCCGCGCATGGTGCGCATGCGGAGGGCAGCCACGCAGGCGAGGACCATCTGGCCCACGGCGGC
Organism: Arthrobacter sp. zg-Y1143; assembly: GCF_030125565.1. Lineage (NCBI taxonomy): Bacteria > Bacillati > Actinomycetota > Actinomycetes > Micrococcales > Micrococcaceae > Arthrobacter > Arthrobacter sp. zg-Y1143. The sequence goes on from NZ_JASKLW010000005.1 coordinate 164,666, forward strand.
TCAGGCGAGGACCATATGTCCCACGGCGGGACCGCAGCACAGCTGCGTCCGCGGCTGATTGCCGCCGCCGTCCTCAGCGTGCCGATCCTGCTGATTTCCATGGTTCCGGCCCTGGCCTTTCCCAACTGGGGCTGGGTGGCCGCACTGCTGGCCCTGCCTGTGGTGACGTGGTCCGCGTGGCCCTTCCACCGGGCCGCGGCCATCAACGCCAGGCACCTGGCGTCCACCATGGATACCCTCGTGGCGATCGGCGTCGCGGCCTCGTATCTGTTCTCGGTGGGCGAGCTGCTGGCCGATCCGGGGCTGACCGCAGACCCGGGCATGGGCGCGGACCCGCACCTGTACTTCGAAGTGGCGTCGGTGGTGGTGACCTTCCTGCTGCTGGGCCGCTACCTAGAGGCCAACGCCAAGACCAAGGCATCGGACGCATTGAAATCGCTCCTGAGCCTAGGTGCCAAGGACGCGACCGTGCTGCGCGGCGGAGAGGAAATCCGGATCCCGGCGGACCAGCTTGCCGTGGGCGACATTGCCGTAGTCCGGCCCGGGGAGAAAATCCCGGCCGACGGTGTCGTGGTGGACGGCCGTTCCGCCGTTGATGCGTCCCTGATCACCGGCGAATCCCTGCCGGTGGAAGTGGACGTTGACAGCCCCGTTACCGGGGCGACCATTAATACTTCGGGCCGGCTGCTGGTCCGGGCCACCCGTGTGGGCAGCGAAACCACATTGGCGCAGATGGGCCGCCTGGTCAGCGATGCCCAGTCCGGCAAGGCGCCCATTGCGCGGCTCGCTGACCGGATCAGTGCAGTTTTTGTGCCGGTGGTCCTGGGCATTGCGGTGCTGACCTTCCTGCTCTGGCTGTTCTTCGCCGGTGACCTGCAGGCAGCGTTCGTGGCGGCGGTTGCCGTGCTCGTTATTGCATGCCCCTGTGCCCTTGGGCTGGCCACACCCGTGGGCCTGCTGACCGGTACCGGGCGGGGTGCCCAGCTGGGCATCCTCATCAAGGGCCCGCAGGTGCTGGAAGACACCCGCACCGTGGACACCATCGTGCTGGACAAGACCGGAACCATCACCACCGGCAAGCTGTCCGTGGCACGGGTCCGGCTCCTGGACAGTGCCCCCGCGGACCTGACGCAGGACGGGCTGCTGCGCCTGGCCGGCTCGGTGGAAGATGCCGGGGAGCATCCCATTGCCCGGGCCATCGCGGCCTCCGCCCGCTCCGGCCCGGGCACCGTCTCCGTCGCCGGATTCGATTCGGCTCCCGGCGGAGGGGTGCGCGGCACCGCTGACGGCCGCAGCGTTGTCGCCGGACGTCCGGCCTGGCTGGATGAGAACGGCGTCGACCTGCCCGACGGCGCGTATGCGGCACTGCGACAGGAGCAGGCTGCCGGTTCCACAGCGGTGCTGGTGGCGGTGGACGGGCACGCGGCCGGCATCATCTCGCTGCAGGACACCCTGAAGGACGGCTCGGCGGCTGCCATTGCCAGGTTCCGCAGCCTGGGCCTGCGTCCGGTGCTGCTGACCGGTGACAACGCCGTGGTGGCGGCCCACGTGGCGGAACAGGTAGGCATTCCGGCGGAAGACGTCCTCGCGGACGTCCGCCCGGAAGGCAAGGTGGAGGCAGTCCGGCGGTTCCAGGACCAGGGACGTACCGTGGCCATGGCCGGCGACGGCGTGAACGACGCCGCGGCGCTGGCGCAGGCCGACCTCGGCATTGCCATGGGCACGGGCACCGACGTTGCCATGGAAGCGGCGGACCTGACCGTGATGGGCAGCGATCTGGGCCAGGTGGCCACCGCCATCGAGCTGTCCCGGCGTACGCTGGCGACCATCAAGACCAACCTGTTCTGGGCTTTCTTCTATAACGCTGTGGGCATCCCGGTAGCGGCTTTCGGGCTGTTGAACCCGATGATTGCCGGAGCAGCGATGGCCGCCAGTTCGGTGCTGGTGGTGGGTAACTCGCTGCGGCTGCGCAGCTTCGGCAAACAGCACGCCCAGTAGGCTGCACGGCACAGAAAAAAGCGGCAGGCGTGGTCCAACGGACCATGCCTGCCGCTTGGTTTGCGCGGTGCTTGTGTGGCTGTGCTTGGTGTGGCGGTGCCTTGTGTGCCGGGGCTAGCCCTGGCTGGGGCCGACGGCGTCCACTGCATTGGCCAGCGGCACCCCGGACCCGTCCCGGCGCCCGTGCTCGGTGGGCAGCGCCCGGGCTACGCCGTTGGCAGCAGCTGCCTTGGCTGGTCCGTGCCCGGCCCAGGCCACCACCAGAGCGTCTTCGCCCTTCAGGAAACGGTGCGCCCGGACACCGGCAGTAGCGCGGCCCTTGGCGGGGAATTCCTCGAACGGCGTCACCTTGACGGAGCCGCCGGGTGTGCCCGGCAGGGTTTCGGCGGCGGTGGACACCGTCACCACTACCGCATCGGGATCATCCGCGGCCACCACGCCGAAGTACACCACGGCGTCGTCGGCTGCCAGCTTGATGCCGGCCACGCCGCCGGCCGTGCGGCCCTGGGCACGGACGGCGGACGCCGGGAAGTGCAGCAGCTGCGCCGAACGGGTGATGAAGACCAGTTCATCGGTCTCGTGCGCGGCCACCGCAGCACCAACCACCTCGTCCTTCGGCTTGAGCGTGACGGCTTCCCAATCGTCCCGGTTCAACGGGTAATCCGGGTTCACGCGCTTCACCACGCCGTTGCGGGTGCCCAGTGCCACTACTTCATTCAGCGGCACCAGGCCAACCAGTTTCTCGCCCTTGGACAGGGTCATGAACTCCTTCGCGGGAACCCCGCCGGCCAGGTTCGGCAGCCCGGCGGTGGAGGGCAGGGCCGGCAAATCCAGCACCTGCACGCGGATCATCCGGCCGCTGGAGGTCAGCGCGCCTATCTCGCCGCGCGCCGTGGTCTTCACCACGGAGCGGAAGACGTCGTGGCGCACCCGCTGGCCGCTTTCAGCCAGGGGGTCCTGGTCCGAGGTGCGGGCCACCTGGCCCGAGGTGGAGAGGATGGCCCAGCAGGGGTCGTCCGGGATTTCCAGCGGCAGGACGGCTTTGGCCCCCTTGCCGGTGGCGCCTGCAGCAGCGGCGGCGACGGCGGCGCCCTTCAGCGGGGAGGCAGCCTCGGATTCCAGCAGCACGGTGCGCCGCGGCGTGGCGTACTTGGCCGCTACCTCGCCCAGCTCGTCCGAGACCAGGGAACGCAGGAGCTCTTCAGAGCCCAGGATGGCTTCCAGCTCCTCGATGGCCTTGCGCAGCTCGTCCTGTTCCTTCTCCAACTCAATGCGGGAGTACTTGGTCAGCTGGCGCAGCCGCAGTTCCAGGATGTGGTTGGCCTGGATCTCCGTCAGGTCGTACACGGCCATCAGCCGCTGGCGGGCCTGAGCGGTCTCATCCGAGGACCGGATGATCTGGATGACTTCGTCAATGTCCACAATGGCGATCAGCAGGCCCTCGACCAGGTGCAGCCGGTCCTTCTTCCGGCCCAGGCGGTAAGCAGTGCGGCGGCGGACCACGCCGATGCGGTGGGCCACGTACACCTGCAGCAGTTCCACCAGGCCCAGGGTGCGCGGCTGCCCGTCCACCAGGGTCACGTTGTTGATGCCGAAGGAATCCTCCATGGGCGTGAACTTGTACAGCTGCGCCAGCACGGCGTTGGGATTGAATCCGTTTTTCAGCTCGATCACCAGCCGCAGCCCGTGGCTGCGGTCCGTCAGGTCCACAATGTCGGAAATGCCCTGCAGCTTCTTGGACGTGACGGCGTCCTTGATTTTTTCGATGACCTTTTCCGGGCCCACCATGTAGGGCAGTTCCGTCACCACCAGGCCGGTGCGGCGGGCGGTCAGCTGTTCCACTTCGACCTTGGCGCGGGTCTTGAAGGATCCGCGGCCCGTGGCGTAGGCATCCCGGATGCCCTCCAAGCCCACGATCCGTCCGCCGGAGGGCAGGTCGGGGCCGGGAATGAACCGCATCAGTTCATCCAGCCCGGCATCGGGATTGGCGATCAGGTGACGGGTGGCGGCAATGACTTCGCCCAGGTTGTGCGGGGCCATGTTGGTGGCCATGCCCACGGCAATGCCGGTGGCGCCGTTAACCAGCAGGTTCGGGAAGGCGGCGGGCAGCACTTCGGGCTGTTCCAGCTGGTTGTCGTAGTTGGGCACAAAGTCCACTACGTCTTCATCGAGGTGGTCCGTCATGGTCAGCGCGGGGGCCGCCAGCCGGGCCTCGGTGTACCGGGCGGCGGCAGGGCCGTCGTCGAGCGAACCGAAGTTGCCGTGCCCGTCGATCAGCGGCAGGCGCAGCGCCCAGTCCTGCGCCATGCGCACCATGGCGTCGTAAATGGCCGTGTCACCGTGCGGGTGCAGCTTGCCCATTACCTCGCCCACCACGCGGGCGGACTTCACATGCCCGCGGTCAGGGCGCAGCCCCATGTCGGACATCATGTACAGGATGCGGCGCTGGACGGGCTTCAGCCCGTCCCGCGCATCCGGAAGGGCGCGCGAATAGATGACCGAGTAGGCGTATTCGAGGAACGAGCCTTCCATCTCGGTGGTGACATCAATATCGATGATGTTCTCGGCGATCACTTCGCCGGGTGCGGACTTGGAGACGGGTTGGCGCCGGGCCATGCTGTGTCGAATCCTTGCAGTGGTAGGAGGTGGGTGGCAGGAGGTGGGTGGTTGGGGACTACTCTGAGTCTATGGTGGAGCAGGGACATTACCCCGAATATTGGGAAGCCGACGTCGTGTTGCGGGACGGCGGTACCGGCCATCTGCGGCCGGTTTCCCCCGCGGACGCAGACGCGCTGCAGGCCTTCCACATGCGGCAGTCGCAAAGCTCCATCTATCTTAGGTTCTTCACCTACAAGGCCAAGCTCACCAAAAAGGAGCTTGAGCGCTTCACCAACGTGGACTACCGCAACCGGGTGGCGTTCGTCATCACCATTGGTGACGAAATTATCGGCATCGGCCGTTATGACCGCCTCGACGACCCCACCGAGGCCGAGGTTGCCTTCAACATCTCCGACGGCCACCAGGGCCGCGGCCTGGGTTCCATCCTGTTGGAGCACCTTGCCGCCGCCGCGCGGGAAAACGGCATTCGCCGGTTCTCGGCCGAAGTGCTGCCGGAGAACCGCAAGATGATCGGTGTCTTCGCCGACGCCGGGTACGAGGTGCGCCGGCATTTCGACGACGGCGTGATTGCCCTGGACTTCAACATCGACCCCACGGAGAAATCCCTGGCGGTGATGGAGGCCCGCGAGCACCGCGCCGAGGCGCGCAGCGTCGCGGACCTGCTCTCGCCGTCGTCCATTGCCGTTATCGGAGCCAGCCGCGAGTGGGGATCGGTGGGTTACCAGCTGCTGGAGCACATCATTGAGGGCGGCTTCAAGGGCTCCGTTTATGCCATCAATCCCGAGGCCTTCGAACTGGCCGGAATGATTTCCTACAGCCGGATCGCAGACGTTCCGGAAACGGTTCAGCTTGCCGTGATCGCAGTGCCGTACGACCAGGTCCTGGAGGTCGCCGACGAGTGCGCGGCTGCCGGCGTCAAGGCGCTGCTTGTGGTCACAGCCGGGTTCGGGCCCAAGGGGCCGGAAGGCCTGGCCCGGCAGCGCGCCCTTGTCCGCCGGGCCCGTGCGCACGGCATGCGGGTGGTGGGGCCGGCATCGCTGGGCCTGATCAACACCCGTCCCGAGGTAGCACTGAACGCGTCCATGGCTCCGGCGCTGCCGCGGCGCGGGGGATTGGGGTTGTTCAGCCAATCCGCGGCCATCGGGGTGCTGCTTTACGCCACTGCGCAGCGCCGCGCGCTGGGGCTATCCTCCACCATCTCGGCCGGCAACCGGGCCGATGTGTCCGGCAACGATGCCATGCAGTATTGGGAGGACGACGCCGACACCAAGGTGGTGGCGATGTACCTGGAGTCGGTGGGCAACCCGCGTAAGTTCTCCCGCCTGGCCCGCCGGCTGGCTCGCACCAAGCCGGTGATCGTGGCGAAATCCGATGTCACCGGCCTCCAGCTGCCGCCCGGCCACGCGGTGCGGACCACTCAGGCACCGCCCGGCGCGTTGGATGCCATGCTGCGCCAGTCCGGCGTCATCCGGGTCAGCACCAATGAACAGCTGATCGACGTGGCGCAGATCGCCGTCAGCCAGCCGCTGCCCCGCGGCCGCAGGATGGCCGTCTTCAGCAACTCGGTGGCACTGGGCCGGGTGCTGGCCGACGCGTGCACCGGACTGGACCTGGAAATCACGGCACTGGAAGCCGAACTTGCCCTGGACACCGGCAGAAGCGTGGCCCTGCCGCAGCTGCGCCGGACCGTCATAGGGGTCCTTTCCGACGATGACGTCGACGCCGGCGTTGTGGCCATCCTGCCCACCCCCGGGCTCACCACCGATGCCATTGCTGCCGTGCTGGCCGAATGCGTGCAGGAGACCGGGAAACCGCTGGTGGCGGCGTTCACCGGAATTGTTGACCCGCGGGCGCACGTGGAAGGCATCCTTGCCGCCGATACCGACGTACCCGGTGAGGGTCTGCCGTGCTTCAGCAGCCCCGGTGCCGCGGTCAGCGCACTGGCGGCCGTGGTGCGGTACACCGAGTGGGCCAACCGCGACCACGGCAGCTTCGTGGAGCCGGCCGGGGTGGACACCGAGGGTGCCGCAGCTTTCATCACTTCCCTGATGGGCCGGGTCGAAGGGGACCGCCTGACCCGTCTGGACCAGGAACATACCGCCCGGCTGCTGCAGTTCTACGGGATCTCCGTGCTGCCGTCCGTCAACTTTTCCACCCCTGAGGAAGCCGTGGCCGCCGCGGACCGGCTGGGCTGGCCCGTGGCTGTCAAGACCAGGGAAGGGCATCTGCGCCACCGCCTGGATCTTGGGGGAGTGCGGCTGAACATTTCCAGCCCCGAGGCACTGCGGACCAACATTGAGCAGATGCGCGGCGCGCTGCAGCGGTACGGGGATTTCGAGATGGAAATCCAGTCTATGGCCCCCAGCGGCCAGGGGTGCCGGATCCGTGCCATTGAGGATCCGCTGCTGGGGCCGGTCATCTCCTTCGGCCTGGCCGGGGATGCCACGGGCCTGCTCGATGACTGGGCGCACGGCGTGCCGCCGCTGACGGACCGCGACGTCTCCGAGCTGGTGCGTGCACCGCGCGCCTCCGTCAGGCTTTTCGGTTACCAGGGCCTGCCTGAAGCCGACACCCCGGCACTGGAGGACCTTATTGCCCGGCTGGCGGTCCTGAAGGACGAACATCCGCAGATTGCCTTGATAGACATCAACCCGGTGCTGGTCTCCGCCGACGGCATCACGGTGCTCAGCGCCGACATTCGGCTGGGCAATCCGCAGCGCCGCACCGACAGCGCGCGGCGGGCAATGCGGGACTGACTTTTCCCCTGTCCGCGCGCCATTTAGGCGCTGGGGGGCGGTCTGGGGGAAACTGGAAGCATGTCGCCGTTACTTTCCGCTGAACGCCGCAGCCTTGATGCTTCCATGGAACGGGCAGGTTTCTACCCGACGCTCCTGGCCGATGTGGTCCATGACGCCCTGGACGGCCGCGAACCGCTGTCCCACCTCATCCACTTGGAAACGCACTTTGAGCGCACCGAGGTACACCGCCACATCACCGTGCTGGTCCTGACCGAGGACATGCTGGTAATCACCCACGTGGATGACCAGCAGCTGGATGAAGCCGGCGAGCAGATGATGGCCCAGGTTTCCACCGAGTCCGTACCGGTCACCCAGATCCGGTCCGTGGTGCTGGGTTACATGTACGCCCAGCCGCAGGACTACAAGCCTTCCGACCCGGTCCGTGAAATGACCCTGGCCATAGCCTGGTCCGGCGGCCAGCGGCTGGATATGGGACCTGCGGGATGTGCGGACCCGCAGTGCGAGGCCGACCACGGCTACACCGGCACCATTGCGCAGGAGGACATTGTCCTGCGTGTCAGCGCCGAGGCGGACGGGGCCCAGGCGGTGCAGAACGCCAAGGCCTTCGCCCGTGCCCTGCGCAAGGTCAATACCGACACCACCGCCGCGCCGCGCCCGTTCGACGGCGCCGACTCCCGGCAGCGGATGCCCGGTATCGGCGGCCGCTTCAACCGCGCCCACCCGCAGCGGTAAGCCAGCGGTGTCAGCTTCCACAATCCCTGAGTCCCTGCCCGCAGCACCGGCCTACGGAACCCGTTCGGTTGGCGACGTCCTGACCAGCGCCGCCGCAGTGCTGGGAGTGCCCGGCTACGAGAACCTGCTAAAGCTTCCGGCAGCCCGCCGCGTGTGTGTGGTGATGGTGGACGGGCTGGGTTTGTCCCTGTTGAAAAAGCGCGGTGGACATGCGCCCTTCCTGAAGGGCTTCCTGCCGAAGGCACGGACCCTGAGCGCATCCTTCCCCACCACCACCGTGGCTTCCCTCGCCTCCCTCGGTACCGGACTGCCTCCGGGCCGGCACGGGCTGGTGGGTTATGACGTCCTCGATCCCGGGCAGGACAAAGTGGTCAACATGCTCGGCTCCTGGGATGCCGGGGTGGACCCGCTGCAGTGGCAGCCGTATCCCACTGTTTTGGAAAAGGCCGCCGAGCATGTTTCCGTGGCCACGGTGAGCCTGCCGCGTTTCGCCGATTCCGCGCTGACGCGTGCCGCCCTGCGCGGGGGTACGTTCATTCCGGCCACGGGCGTCCATGCCCGGGTGTCCGCCGCGGTCGACGCCCTTGCCGGCGCCGACCGGATGCTGATGTACCTGTACTGGAACGAACTGGACAAGGCCGGGCACCGTTACGGTGCTGCGTCTTCCGAATGGGGCAACCAGCTCGAGGAACTGGACAGCGCCCTGAAGCGCCTGGTGGCCCGCGTCCCGGCCGGCACCCTGGTGGTGCTGACCGCAGACCACGGCATGGTGGACGTCCCGGTCTCCCAGCGCTTCGACTTCAGCGCGCAGCCGGAACTGGTGGACGGCGTCCGCCATACGGCCGGTGAGCCGCGCATGGTGCACCTTTACCTGGAGCCGGATGCCGCTGAGGGAACCCTGGACCGGCTCAAGACCGCATGGCAGGACGCGTACGGTACCCGGGCCTGGATCTTCACGCGTGACGAGGCGGTGCGAGCCGGCTATTTCGGTCCCGAGGTGGACGAGTCCGTGCTGCCGCGCATTGGGGACCTGATGGTTGCCGCGCGCGAGCCGATCGCCCTCTACGACACCCGCCGGGTGGCCGCCTCGGCGCTGGAGGTGAACGGCCAGCACGGGTCCCTGACCCGCGCAGAATGCGAAGTGCCGCTGCTGATCCTGGCTGCCCCTGAACCATCCACCCGCAAGCAGTCCCGGCCGCAGAAGGCACTTGGGTAGAAAGTAGTTATGGCAGAGCTGGTCTTTTTCTCGGGCACCATGGACTGCGGCAAGTCGACGCTTGCCCTGCAGATGGACTACAACCACAGTGCCCGGGGGCGCGGCGGAATACTGTTCAGCCGCAACGACCGGGCGGGGGAATCCATGATTTCCAGCAGGCTGGGCCTGCAGACCCCGGCCGTTGAGGTGCGCGACAGCACCGATTTCTGGGCGGAGGTCCTGCAGTGCCGGGATTCCGGGCACAACGTGGACTACCTCATTTGCGATGAGGCACAGTTCTACAGCGCCGAGCAGGTGGAGCAGCTGGCCTACATCGTGGACGAAATGGACATTGACGTGTTCGCATTCGGTATCACCTCCGATTTCCGGACCCGGTTGTTCCCCGGCTCCCAGCGCCTGGTGGAACTGGCGGACCGGATGGAGGTCCTGCAGGTCCGGGCACTGTGCTGGTGCGGGCGCCGCGCCACCCATAACGCCCGTACTGCGGACGGTGTGATGGTTACTGAGGGGGACCAGGTGGTGGTGGGCGACGTCGAGTCCCGCACCGCCGCCGCGCCCGCTGCTGGCGCGCCGCTGGATGAACCGCTGTTTGAGGACGAACCGCTGTTTGACGATATGCCGCTGTTTGACGCCGAGGAGCTGCTCGGCTCCCCGCAGGGCGCCGCGGCTTCGGCTGCCGGCGGGGGAGAGCATGCGGCCCCCGCAGCCGAACCCGCTGTGGGCTATGAGACCCTGTGCCGGCGCCACTATATGCGCCGCGTAACGGCGCAGCAGGCGGCGGCAACGGAAAGCGGAGACACACCGGCGGACGTGTGCTCAGTGGAGCTGAAAACCGGACGGCACCGGCTGGCCTGAGGCGCAAGCGGGGGAAGTTAAGCGGGAGCACCGCCGGGATGGGATCCCGGCGGTGCAAAGAAGATACTGAACGGGCTAGTCGCCCTTGGTGCCGAACACGATCTCGTCCCAGGAAGGGACGGAGGAACGCTTGGGTTTGATGGCACGGCGTTCCGTGCCCTCGCCCTTGGCATCATCCTTACCGGCTTCCGGTTCCCGCTGGCCCCGCCCGCCGTTGGGCAGCCGGTCCCAGGGGAAGTCGCGGCCGGCGTTTTTGCGGGCCGCCGGCTCGGCGGCCGGGGCAGCTGCAGTTTCCTCCGGCGCGTCCTGCTCGGAATCCTCCGCCCCGCTTTCAGCGGCAGCAGCCTCCGGGGAAGCTGGCTCGGCTTCTTCGCGGACGTCCTCGTCCCGCCCGTTGCGGCGGCGGAAGGGGCGGGCCAGCACACTGATTTCGCGTGTTTGGCTGACACCGCCGGGAAGCGTAACGGGGTCAACCGTGTCGTCGGTGTCCGCCGGGTCCATGGCAGGCGCAAGGCTCAGCCGCCCGGTCCGGGGCCGGCGGCCGGCGTCTTCCTCGTCCTCCGGGCGTCCGTCCCGCGGATGCGCGGCAGGAACACTGCCTTTGGCCAGCAGCGCCGCCAGGGCGTCGTCGCCGTCTTCGTCGCTGCCTAGCCGCTGTCCGCGCCGGGTACGCAGCACTTCGAGGATGCTGTCAGTGTCATCGGAGGGTTCCTCCGGACTGCGCTCGGCTTCAAAATCGAAGACTCGGTCTGCGACGGCGGCCAGCCGGCGGGTGGGTACGGGAGTATCCAGGGGTTCCAGTTCGCTCAGGACCTGGGCCCAGCGGTTGGTGTTGGTGACGCTCTTGCGCAGGGGACTGAAGATCCAGCGGGCCGGAGGCTCTTCCCCGACGGCGACGCGCGATTTTTCGGTCAGCTCAAAGCGGGCCACCACGTCCCAGGTTCCGTCCGGACGGCGCCAGGCGTCCCATTCCACGGAGTCGGGATCAACACCGAACGAACGCAGCCGGTGGCGGACCATGTCCCCGAGGTTGACCGGATTCTCGCCGAAGGCGCTGCGGTAGCCATCGTGCGTGGCGGACATGGGGGCGGCGACCTCAACAGCCTGTGCCTGCAGGGCCACGTATTCACGTTCTGCGAGGACCGGGCCTTCGTAGCGGCGGATGTGGGCCAGGTCGTGGCCGGAAAGTGCCGCCACTTCTTCGGCGCTGGCGCCGGACCGGATCCTGGACTGGATGTCCCGCGGGGTCATGCTGGGCCCGGATCCCGAGGAGGGATCGGGCTGCGGTGCGGAACGGTGCGTGGGACGAGAGGCGGCCACGCGGAGGGCTTCGTCGATTCGGAGACGGAAGGTTTCCCCGCCCTTGCCGCTTAACAGCAGATGTTCGCCACCTTCATGGACACCCACCAGCCGTAGATCCTGCATCAAAAAGTCCTCCACCCGATAGCAATTCCTTCTGGAAACAATGCCATCCCCGGCGGCGAAAACCTAAGCTTTGCGCGGGTGTGGCGCATTTCCGGCCGCCCGGCAGCGGTGCCGGGCAGGAGCGGCCGGGAGATCCGGCGGGGGCCGGTTCGCTTTTTGCTTCCCGTTAGGTAAAAATCTCTGCTTTACGGGCACAAAACAGGTATCCGTGGCGTTGATATCTCCGAGTCGCTGACACGGGTCCGGACAGCCGGTCCTGCGCGGGCTCATGCAACGGCGAAACACCACTCAACCGGACGGTGAGATAAGACATTATGGCGACGGATTATGACGCCCCGCGCAAGACCGAAGAGGACACCGGCGAGGAGTCGATCGAAGAGCTGAAAACCCGGCGGACCGACCCGCAGTCGGCCGTCGTGGACGAGGATGAGACGGAAGCAGCCGAAGGCTTCGAGCTTCCCGGCGCCGATCTGTCCAGTGAGGAACTGCTGGTCCGGGTGATGCCTGCGCAGGCTGACGAGTTCACCTGCGCTTCCTGCTTCCTTGTCCGGCACCGGTCACAGATTGCCTTGGAGAAAAACGGAATGTTCTACTGCGTGGACTGCGAAGGATAGAACCGGTTCAGCGGTCCCCGGTGAGTGCAGCAACAAGCTTTTCGGGATGGCGGGTGGAGGTCAGCCAGTACGGGGTCCGGTCTGCCGGGTCGGTGATTTCCATCCGAACCACGGGCGAGATCCAGCCGCGGATGCACATATAGGCGGTGGCGTTCAGGGCCGGCCCGCGCTGCAGGGTGGCGTCTTCGCCGCGGAAAGCCTCCACCTTGCCGATGTAGCGGCGCTCAATCTGCGCCCGCCCCACCTGGAGGGTCTCGGGGGTTACCCGGATCAGCGGGGTGGACACAATGAGCAGCACCGCCATGATGATTGCAGCGACGACGGCGGCGGTGATTCCGGCGAAAAGGCTGATGGGGACAAACACCAGGATGCAGGCCGCGGCAAGGCCGGCGGCAATAAGCCAGATCCAAATCGAGGGGAACAGCCGTTCGGAGTAGAGCACGGCGTTGGGGGTCTTGGCAGCGGGGGATGACATACCCCCAGCTTTTCACCTTTCGCGGGGCATTTCATCCTGCGCCGTGCCGGTGGCTCCGGCCCGGGGTTCGTACAGGAAAACGCGCTAAAGTGAGTGCGTTGGCCCGGGCGGCCCGCTCCATGCAGTGCAGCAGCCCCCGCTGCCGTGGAAAGCAAGACAGAAGACATCCCAAAAGACATCCCAGAACACCTGCCAGTAGACATGGCAGAAAACACGTACGCCGAAGTGAAACCGGAGAAGCTGGTGCAAGGAGCAGGGACACCCCTGGAAGTACAGATCAAGATGCTCGACGACGGGCTGGAACCGCCGTCGTACGCGCATCCGGGCGACGCCGGCGCGGACCTTCGTTCGAGGATCGACTTCACGCTGGCCCCGGGGGAGCGGCTGCTCGTGCCCACCGGCGTCGCGCTGGCGTTGCCGTTCGGCTACGCAGCCTTTGTGCATCCGCGGTCCGGCCTGGCCACCAAGCACGGGCTCAGTATCGTGAACGCACCGGGAACGGTGGACGCCGGCTACCGCGGCGAGATTTCCGTGACCCTGATTAACCTGGACCCGGCCCGTCCGGTTAGCCTGAGCCGCGGCGACAGGATTGCCCAGCTGGTGATCCAGCGCGTGGAAACCGCCCGCTTTGTTCCCGTGGACGAGCTGCCGGACTCCGTCCGCGGCACCGGCGGGTTCGGCTCCACGGGCGGGTTCACGGCCGTACCGGCCTGATCCGGGCGGCCGCACAGCCGCCGAACCGTATCCCGTGCAGCGCGGGCGTTCCGGCAGGGTGTTTTGCGCGGACGGCTGCTGCTACGGCTTTCCGCCGGTGAACCTGCGGACGGGCGCTTTCAAAGACTTCATTTCCCAAGAGACTTGCAGATAAGAGAGAAGGAACCTGGTTATGGCATTTGGCCGTAGGAAAACCAAGGCAGAAGAACCAGCCGGGACAGCCGCTGACAACGGCACGGCCGACGAAGGGACCGGGGATGCCGGAACCGGCGACGCCGGGCAGCCGGGCGGCACGGGGCCCTACGACCTGAGCGAACGCCCCTCCGAGGAGGGGTACATCGACTTGGGTGCGCTCCGGATTGCTGCCTCCCAGGGCCTGCAGCTGCGCCTCGAGGTTGAGGAAAAGACTCAGCGCGTTGTTGCCGTGACGCTGGACCTCGAGGGCTCCAGCCTGCAGCTCCAGGCCTTTGCCGCACCCCGTTCCGAGACTCTGTGGGATGACATCCGCAGCCAGATCGGCAAGTCCGTGGGTTCGCAGGGCGGAACGGTCGATGAACTGTCCGGCACTTTCGGCACTGAACTTCTGGCCAAGGTACCGGCGCAGGCCCAGGACGGATCCAAGGGGTACCGGGTGGCACGCTTTGTGGGTGTCGACGGACCCCGCTGGTTCCTCCGCGGCGTGTTCGGCGGTCCGGCCGCCATGAACCCGGAAGCGGCCGGTCCGCTGGAGGAGGTCTTCCGGAACGTCGTCGTGGTGCGCGGCGAACAGCCGCTGCCGCCGCGTGACCTGCTGCAGCTGCGCCTGCCGCGCGATGCGTCTCCGCTGCCCCGTCCGGACGCAGGAACCGGAAAGCCCGCTGCGCCCGAGCGCGGCCCCGAAATCACGACGATCGGCTGAGCGTGGGAACTGCTTACGGTTCCACCCGCTGCATCAGCATCACCTCGCTGCCGGAACGCGGGCGCGCCTACTGCCGCGGTTACGTTTCCGCCATCACCGTGGTTCCCGCCACGGAATCTCCGCGGTTTACCGCCGTGCTGGAGGACTTAGCGGCCGAATACCGCGCCGCCGATGCGGGACCGCGCCCAAAGGTCAGCCTGGTCTGGCTGGGGCAGCGCAGGGTGCCGGGGATCGAGGCTGGAACCTACCTCGCTTTTGAGGGCATGGTTTCGGTCATCGACGGCCGGCCCACGATCTTTAATCCGCGATACGAAATCATTGGACGCCCGGAGGCCGACGCATGAGCACACCCGATCCGGACAGCCAGCCGGGCCGTGCCGACAACCAGCAGGGCCGTGCCGACAACCAGCCGGACCTGAACCAGTTGGCTGGCCAGTACGCCGCCCGTGCCGGCGTTGAGCGCCGCAGTGACGGGCAGATTGACGTGCTGAGGTCGGTTGGCGGGGTGCGCGGCCTGGCCGAAGCTATTGTGCCCGGACTCCTTTTTACCCTGCTCTACACGGTGAGCGCGCCGCTGAACGCGGCTCTCGGTGCCGCCGTGGCTGCCGCGGCGGTGTTCTCGGTGGCAAACCTGATCCAGCGCCGCCCGCTGGTGCAGTCACTCACGGGTGTGGCAGGGGTGGCCATCTGCGCCTTCGTGGCGTTGCGCAGCGGCGAGGGGGCCACGTACTTCGTGCCCGGGTTCTACCTCAACGGCGCCTATATCCTGGCGTTCCTGGTATCCATCGCGGTGAAGTGGCCGGTGGCAGGGCTGCTGTTTGGTTTCATCCGCGGGGAAAACCTCGAGTGGCGGTCCGTCCCCGTGCGGATGAAGGCCTATACCTGGGCCAGCTGGATCATTGTGTCCGTCTTCGCGCTCCGGCTGGCCGTCCAGCTGCCGCTCTACCTTGCCGACAACGTGGCCGCACTGGGCACCATGCGCCTGGCCATGGGCGTACCCCTCTACGCGCTTGGGCTGTGGCTGGCGTGGGTGGTTTCCCGTCCTGCGGCCATTGTGCCCGCCGACTCCGCGGCGTCCGCGCCGGAGACCCCGTCGGGTTCTTCCTCCGACCCGGAGTCCTGAGCCGCGTCCGCTGCACCGGCTGCTGACGCGACGGTCAGGGCCGCGGGGGAGAGGATGGCCCGCAGTTCGTCCTCCGCGGCAATGGTCGTAATGAAGAAAAGTTCGTCGCCCGGTTCCACGACGTCGTCGCTGCTGGGCGTGATGGGTGCGTCGTCGCGCAGGATGGCCACCACGGTGGAATCCAGCGGCCAGTCGATGGAGCCCAGGGTGCGCCCGGTCAGGTGCGACCCGGTGGGGACAGTGAACTCCACCATGGAGGAGACCCCGGTCTGCAGGGTCAGGAGCCGAACCAAGTCACCGATCTCCACTGCCTCTTCCACCAGGGCGGTCATCAGCCGGGGTGTGTTCACTGCAACGTCCACTCCCCAGGAATCATCGAACATCCAGTCATTCTTGGGGTTGTTGACGCGGCCCACTGTCCGGGCCACCCCGAATTCGCTCTTGGCCAGCAGGGAAACCACCAGGTTCACCTTGTCGTCGCCGGTGGCCGAAACCACGACGTCGGCTTCCTCCAGGCGGGCGTCCTTCAGTGTGGTGAGCTCGCAGGCATCACCGATCAGCCACTGCGCCCCGCGCAGCCCGGTGCGCTCGGCACACTCGGGCTTCTCATCAATCAGCAGTACTTCATGGCCGTGGGCGAGCAGCTCCTTGGCAATGGATGAGCCCACGCTGCCGGCGCCGGCAATCACAACTTTCACAGGGACTCCTTGATCGGTTCCTTGGACAGGACCTTGCTGATTTCGGCCGTCCGGTCCACGGACATCATGGCGTGCAGGACATCGCCCTGCTGGTAACTGCTGTCGGGGCGGGGGAGGATCCCTTCACCGAACCGGGTCACGTAGGCAATCCGCACACCGGCGGCAGCTTCGATGCTGCCCAGCGAACGGCCCAGCCAGCCCTCGTGCAGGGACAGCTCGCCCAGGATCAACCGGCCCGAGGACTCCCGGAAATCGCCGTTAATGCTCTGTTCGGGCAGGATCCGGCGCAGCACCTGGTCCGCGCTCCAGCGCACGGCGGCAACCGTGGGAATACCGAGCCGCTGGTAGATCTCCGCACGTCCCGGATCGTAGATCCGCGCCACTACGTGGCCCACGTGGAAGGTTTCCCGCGCCACGCGGGTGGCCAGGATGTTCGAGTTGTCGCCGCTGGATACTGCGGCAAAGGCGTAGGCCTCCTCGATGCCGGCGGCCTTCAGCGTTTCACGGTCGAAGCCGACGCCGGTCACCTTGCGGCCGGAGAAGCTTTGGCGCAGGCGGCGGAAGGCGCGCTCATCCTGGTCGATGATCGCGACCGAGTGGCCGGCCTCATCCAGGGTATGGGCCAGGCTGACGCCCACGCGCCCGCACCCCATAATCACGTAATGGGCCAACTTGCCCTACCTCGGTTTCAGTCTGGTTCCGGTGTGGTCCGGATTTGTTCGGTTTGGTCCGGTTTGGTCTGTGGTTCCGGCGTGCGTTCGCAGTGACCCGCCCGCACACGCGCGGAAATTGATTCAACGCAAGCTTAGTCCCGTCTCAGCGTCAAATAGCACAGCGCTCCGCTCTCGTGGTGAGATGGGGTTTTAGCCCCTGCAAGGAAGTAAACCTCCCCCCATGACCATTGAACTCACCATCGGTGCTCCGGCCCACGGCGGCCACTTTGTTGCCCGGCACGAAGGGCGCGTCGTTTTTGTCCGGCACGGACTGCCGGGGGAACGGGTTCGGGTGCGTCTCACGGAGTCCGGTCCGGACGCCAAGTTCTGGCGGGCCGACGTCGTTGAGGTGCTGGAGCCCGCCGCCGGCCGCAGGGAACATTTCTGGAAGGAAGCGGACGCGCTGCGTGCTGCGTCACGCGGCAAGCTGCCCGTAGGCGGCGCCGAGTTCGGCCACATCGAGCTTGGGGTCCAGCGGCAGCTGAAGGCGGACATTTTCGCCGAGCAGCTGCGCCGGCTCGGCGGCACCGACCTGGTTCCCGAGGTTGAACCGGCCCTGGAAGAAAGCACCGACGGACTGGGCTGGCGTACCCGTGTCAGTTTCTCGGTGGCGCCCAGCGGCCGGCTGGCCATGCACGCCCACCGCTCGGATGAGCTGATCCCGGTGGAGACCATGCCGCTGGCCACCGCGGACATCAATGCCCTGCAGCTGTGGGAGACGGATTTCACGGGCATGGACCGCGTGGAAGTCGCCGCTCCTGCTGCCGGCGGACAGCCGCTGGTCCTGCTGATCCCCGCACCGGGAACCCATCCGCGGACGCCGGCACGCATTGCCCAGAACCTGCCCGACGGCGTGTCCGTGGCCGCGTGGAACCCGGAAAGCCATGAGCTGACGCGCTTGAAGGGCCGCACCTGGGTGCAGGAAACGGTCCTGGGGCACGACTACCGGGTGACCGGTGCCGGTTTCTGGCAGATCCACCGCTCCGCGCCGGAAACCCTGGCCACCGCCGTATTGGACGGCCTGCAGATCCAGTCCGGCGAATCAGTCGCGGACCTGTACGCCGGTGCCGGGCTGTTCACGGCGCCCCTGGCTGCCGCTGCCGGGGAAGCCGGCAGCGTGCTCTCCATTGAGGGTTCCCCGGGCACCAGCCGGGACGCCCGCAAGAACCTCTTCGCCGCACCACAGGTGCAGATCCGCCAGGGCCGCGTGGACAAGGAGCTGCGCGATGCCGGGAACCTCGACGTCGTCCTCCTGGATCCGCCCCGTGTGGGGGCCGGAAAAACCGTTGTCAGCCAGATCGACGCCGCCGCGCCACGGGTGGTCGGCT
Source organism: Arthrobacter sp. zg-Y1143 (assembly GCF_030125565.1). Taxonomy (NCBI): domain Bacteria; kingdom Bacillati; phylum Actinomycetota; class Actinomycetes; order Micrococcales; family Micrococcaceae; genus Arthrobacter; species Arthrobacter sp. zg-Y1143. The sequence continues at coordinate 182,833 of NZ_JASKLW010000005.1, forward strand.
ACGTCTCCTGCGACCCGGCGTCGTTCTCCCGCGATTTGGGGTATTTCCGCAGCGCGGGCTGGGAACTGGACCGGCTGCGCGTTTTCGACCTCTACCCGCACACCCACCACATGGAGTCCTTCGCCGTGCTGCGAAAGGCCTGAGCGGCCTTCGCGCCGGGTCCGCAGGGCCCGGCGCGAAGCCCGTCACGGGGAGTCGTGGCGTATATCTCCTGCGGGCGTCCCTGTAAAGGCTAGGATGGGAGGCAGTTGTCCAGTCCTGCGCCGTAAAGGAAGTTTTCCGCATTGTGGGGGAAACATTTCCGCGGCAGGGGGCCTGTTGGCAGGGAAATGAACCACCGGTTTCCCTTGCCGGCCCTTTTATCCAACGGTTAGGGAAACCTAACTGGCGGGCAGTAGTGAGCTGGACAAAGATAACAAGGTGGCGAGAGGAGTCCTGTTATGACTAATGTGGACAGCTTCGGTTCCAAAGGCGTACTAGACGTCAACGGTTCCGAATATGAAATTTTCCGGCTGAATTCCGTCGAAGGCGCCCAGAGCCTTCCGTTCAGCCTCAAGGTCCTGCTGGAGAACCTGCTGCGCACCGAAGACGGTGCCAACATCACTGCGGACCACGTACGTGCCCTGGCGCAGTGGGACGCGGAAGCAGAGCCCAGCACCGAAATCCAGTTCACCCCCGCCCGGGTGATCATGCAGGACTTCACCGGCGTCCCCTGCATTGTGGACCTTGCGACCATGCGCGAGGCCGTAGCCGATCTCGGCGGCGACCCCAAGCGCGTGAACCCGCTGGCACCCGCGGAAATGGTCATTGACCACTCCGTGCAGATTGACGCCTTCGGCAACTCCGGCGCCCTCGAGCGCAACATGGAAATCGAGTACCAGCGCAACGGCGAGCGGTACCAGTTCCTGCGGTGGGGCCAGACTGCGTTTGATGACTTCAAGGTTGTTCCCCCGGGAATGGGCATTGTCCACCAGGTCAATATCGAATACCTGGCCCGCACGGTCATGACCCGCGAAGTTGACGGCGTCCTGCGCGCCTACCCGGACACCTGCGTCGGCACCGACTCCCACACCACCATGGTCAACGGCCTGGGCGTGCTGGGCTGGGGCGTCGGCGGCATCGAGGCCGAGGCAGCCATGCTCGGCCAGCCCGTCTCCATGCTCATCCCGCGCGTTGTCGGCTTCAAGCTGACCGGGGAAATCCCGGCCGGCGCCACCGCCACCGACGTAGTGCTGACCATCACCGAAATGCTGCGCAAGCACGGTGTTGTCGGCAAGTTCGTGGAGTTCTACGGCGAGGGCGTTGGAGCCGTTCCGCTGGCCAACCGCGCCACCATCGGCAACATGAGCCCCGAGTTCGGTTCCACCGCGGCGATCTTCCCGATTGACGACGTGACCCTGGACTACCTGCGCCTGACCGGCCGCTCCGAGGAGAACGTAGCCCTCGTAGAGGCCTACGCCAAGGAGCAGGGCCTGTGGCACGACCCGTCCAACGAGGTCAAGTACTCCGAGTACCTCGAGCTGGACCTGTCCACCGTGGTGTCCTCGATCGCCGGACCGAAGCGTCCGCAGGACCGCGTGGAGCTGACCAACGCCAAGACGCAGTTCCGCAACGACCTGAAGAACTACGTCCACGAGACGGTGGAAGCTGAAAACGGCACCGTTGACGAGGCCCTGGAAGAGACCTTCCCGGCCTCCGACGCGCCGTCGTTCAACGCGAACGCCACCCAGATCGAAGACCACGAACATGACCTGGTGGAGAAGGCCGACGCTCCGGCCGAACGCTCCACGAACGCGGTTCAGGTCTCCATGGCCGACGGCCGCAGCTTCGAGCTGGACCACGGTGCTGTGTCGATCGCCTCGATCACGTCCTGCACCAACACGTCCAACCCGTCGGTGATGATGGCAGCAGCAGTGCTCGCCCGCAACGCCGTCGAAAAGGGCCTTGCCGCCCAGCCGTGGGTGAAGACCTCGATCGCACCGGGTTCCAAGGTAGTTACCGACTACTACGAAAAGTCCGGCCTGATCCCGTACCTGGAGAAGCTCGGCTTCTTCGTTGTCGGTTACGGCTGCGCCACCTGCATCGGCAACTCCGGCCCGCTGGAAGATGAAATCTCCACGGCCATCCAGGAAGCCGACCTCGCCGTCACAGCAGTGCTCTCCGGCAACCGGAACTTCGAAGGCCGCATCAACCCGGACGTGAAGATGAACTACCTGGCCTCGCCGCCGCTGGTAGTCGCCTACGCCCTGGCCGGCACCATGGACTTCGACTTCGAGAATGACCCGCTGGGCCAGGACGAAGCCGGCAACGACATCTTCCTGAAGGACATCTGGCCGAACCCGGTCGAGGTCCAGGAGATCATCGACGCCTCCATTAACAAGGAGATGTTCACCAACAGCTACGACACCATCTTCGAAGGCGACGACCGTTGGAAGTCCCTGCCCACCCCCGAAGGTGCAACCTTCGAGTGGGATTCTGAGTCCACGTACGTCCGGAAGCCCCCGTACTTCGAGGGCATGAAGGCACAGCCGGAGCCCGTCTCCGACATCGAGGGCGCACGCGTCCTGCTGAAGCTGGGCGACTCGGTCACCACCGACCACATCTCCCCGGCCGGTTCCTTCAAGTCCGACACTCCGGCGGGCAAGTACCTGCTGGAGCACGGTGTAGCCCGCAAGGACTTCAACTCCTACGGCTCGCGCCGAGGCAACCACGAAGTCATGATCCGCGGCACCTTCGCCAACATCCGCATCAAGAACCAGCTGCTCGACGGCGTTGAAGGCGGTTTCACCCGCGATTTCAGCCAGGCCGACGCTCCGCAGGCTGCCGTTTACGATGCCGCGATGAACTACCAGGCTGCCGGCACCCCGCTGGTTGTCCTGGCCGGCAAGGAATACGGCTCCGGCTCCTCCCGTGACTGGGCCGCCAAGGGCACCGCACTGCTGGGCGTCAAGGCCGTAGTTGCCGAGAGCTACGAGCGGATCCACCGCTCCAACCTCATCGGCATGGGCGTCCTTCCGCTGCAGTACCCGGCCGGCGTGAATGCCGAGTCGCTGGGCCTGACCGGTACGGAGACCTTCTCGGTTGAGGGTGTCACCGAACTGAACAACGGGACCACGCCCAAGACCGTAAAGGTCACGGCCACCCCCGAAAACGGCGACGCCATCACCTTCGATGCGGTCCTGCGCATCGATACCCCGGGTGAAGCCGACTACTACCGCAACGGCGGCATCCTGCAGTACGTCCTGCGGCAGATCTCCGCTAAGTAGCAGTACACGCACCAGCATCAGGGCCCCGATTCCCCGATCCGCCCGCAGGGGCGGAGGAGGGAACCGGGGCCCTGTTGCATTGGTACGGAACCATGCAGCACGTGCTGCGCGTTAGAGTTAACCATTGCGACGGTGGATGCAGTGCCGCCGATACCGACTCAAGGGAGGCACCCTGTTGGGACTTCTGGAAACAATCCGGGATCCTCGGGACCTCAGCAGGCTTTCGCTGACACAGCTGAAGCGGCTTGCTGAAGAGATCCGTTCGTTCCTGATCACGAACGTAGCGCAGACCGGCGGCCACCTGGGCCCGAACCTGGGTGTGGTGGAACTGACCATGGGTATCCACCGGGTCTTCGATTCGCCGCGGGACAGCATCGTCTTTGACACCGGACACCAGTCCTACGTGCACAAGATCCTCACGGGCCGCCAGGACTTCGCCACACTGCGCCAGCAGGACGGCCTGTCCGGATACCCGTCGCGTGCCGAATCGGTCCACGACATTGTGGAAAGCTCCCATGCTTCCTCCTCGCTGTCCTGGGCTGACGGTATTTCCCGTGCCCGGCAGCTCAACGGCGAAGGCGACCGGTACACCGTGGTCATGGTGGGCGACGGCGCCCTGACCGGCGGTATGGCGTGGGAAGCCCTGAACAACATAGCTGCGGACCAGCGCCGCCGCGTGGTGATTGTGGTCAATGACAACGGCCGGTCCTACGCGCCCACCATCGGCGGCCTGGCCGACTACCTCGCCTCCCTGCGTCCCACCATCGACGCTGTCCGCACCCACCACGCCTACGAAAACACCCTCGGCTGGTGGCGGGAGCGGCTGCAGCAGGGCGGTCCGGTGGGCCGTTTCACCTACCGCAGCCTGCACGCGGCAAAAAAGGGCATCAAGGACTGGTGGACGCCCCAGGGCCTCTTCGAGGACCTGGGCATGAAATACGTCGGCCCCATCGACGGACACGACATCGACGCCGTCGAACGCGCCCTGAACAAGGCCAAGAACTACGCCGGCCCGGTCATTGTGCACGCCATGACGGAGAAGGGCCGCGGATACGCCCCGGCCCGCGCACATGAGGCCGACCAGTTCCACGCCGTGGGGATCATTGATCCTGAAACCGGCGATCCGGTGGAGCCGGGCGGCAAGGAATCCTGGACGTCGGTCTTCGCCACGGAGATTGCCCGGATTGCCGATGAGCGCACCGACGTTGTGGGCATTACCGGCGCCATGCTGATCCCGGTGGGCCTGCACCGCTTTGCCGAGAAGCATCCGGACCGCGTATTCGACGTCGGTATTGCCGAACAGCACGCCCTCACCTCCGCCGCCGGCATGGCTTTCGGCGGTCTGCACCCGGTGGTGGCCCTGTACGCCACCTTCCTGAACCGGGCCTTCGACCAGCTGTTGATGGACGTTGCCCTGCACAAGGCCGGCGTCACCATTGTGCTGGACCGCGCCGGTGTTACCGGCCCTGACGGCGCCAGCCACCACGGTATGTGGGACATGTCCATGCTGCAGATTGTGCCGGGCCTGCACCTAGCTGCTCCGCGTGACGCCACCCGGCTGAAGGAGGAGCTGCGCGAAGCCGTGGCCATCTCCGATGCACCGTCCGTGGTGCGGTTCTCCAAGGGCACGGTCGGTGCCGACGTTGAGGCCGTGGAGCGGACCGCTGACGGCGTGGACATTCTCGCGCGCCGCCCCGCGGGTGACAGCTCCAATGACGTGCTGATTGTCAGCGTGGGCGCCATGGCGGACATCGCCCTGGACGTTGCCGGCCGGCTGGGGGACCAGGGCATCAGCTCCACCGTGGTGGATCCGCGCTGGGTATTGCCCGTGCCGCGCTCCATCATCAGCATTGCCGCTGAACACCGCATCGTCATCGTGATTGAAGACGGCGTCCGCGCCGGGGGCGTGGGCTCCCGGATCCGGCAGGAAATGCGGGCGGCCGGCGTGGACACGGCCCTTAACGAAGTAGGCCTGCCGGTGGAGTTCCTTGACCACGGCAGCCGCAGCGAAGTGCTGGAGCGGGTGGGGCTCACCGCCCGGCAGATCGCCAACGACGTCGTCGCGCAGGTCCTGGGGACCAAGGTGCCGTTTGCGCGGCCGCTGCCCGGGCAGGACCTGCCCACGGGTCAGGTGCCGAAGATCCAGTAACCAAGCAGGGGTTCCGAAGCCGGGAGCCGGGATAAGGGAGAGACGCCATGACGGAAAACGTTCCAGCCCTCGCCGTCACGGGTGCCACCGGTGCCCTGGGAGGCGCCGTCGCCCGGCTCCTCGCCGAAGCCGGTGTCCGGCAGCGGCTGTTTGCCCGGCGCACTGCCCGGCTCCCCGAACTGCCGGACACTCCGGTATTCGCAGTGTCCTACCTGGACCGTGCGCAGGCGGTCAGCGCGCTGCAGGGAGTGCATACGCTCTTTATGGTGTCCGCGGCCGAAAGTCCGCACCGGGTCGAGGACCAGCAGACGTTCGTGGATGCTGCGGTGGACGCCGGAGTGGAGACCATCGTGTACACCTCGTTTATGGGTGCTGCACCGGATGCTGTCTTCACCTTGGCCCGCGACCACTACGCAACGGAGGAACACATCAAGTCCACCGGACGTGCCTATACGTTCCTGCGGGACTGCCTGTATCAGGACATCCTGCCCACCTTTGTCCAGCCCGACGGCGTCATCCGCGGTCCTGCGGGGAACGGGCGTTTCGCTCCGGTGGCACGTACGGACGTCGCCCGGACCGCAGCGAAGATCCTCCTGGCTCCGGGGGAGCACCGGAACCGCATCTATACCCTCACGGGACCTGCGGAACTGACCATGTCGGACGTGGCGCAGGTGCTGAGCACCGTCACGGGCAGCAGCGTCCGGTTCGAGAACGAGTCCTATTCGGACGCCGTAGCAACGCGGGTCAAAAGCGGCGCAGCGCAGTGGCAGGCGGAGGCCTGGAGCTCCAGTTACGCTGCCGTTGCTGCCGGGGAACTGGCTCCCGTCAGCACGGACGTCCTGGACCTCACCGGCACACCCCCGCTCGGCTTCGAGGACTACCTGCTCCAAACCCGCCGATAGGTGCGTCTGCAGGGCTGCACCGGGGCCTGCCCACCGGATAGGGTGGAGGGTATGAACGAAGCATCTACGCCGGATGTACGCCGTTTCCTCGCCGAATGCACGGTGGGTGACCTGGACGACGACGACGCAACGCCCGTAGCCGATCTGTACGGCATGTACATCATCTGGAGCGAACAGCAGGGCCTGGCCCCGCTGGCGGTGCAGGCATTCTCTGCAGCCGTCCGTGAGGAAGGCGTGGAAGCCGAGCGCCGGCACAGCGAGCAGGTCTATACCGGCCTGCTGCCCACGGGAGCCATTCCCATCCAGTACATACTTGAAACCGACAAGGCGCCCAGCCCCAACAGCCCGCTGGACATTTTCCCGGCCTAGGACACTGCTGAATTTGCTGCCGGATTGGGATCTAGCTGCCGGTTTGGGAAAACCCTCCGCTGCGCAGCGGCAGGGATTTCCCAAACCGTAAGGATTTTCCCGAAGGGGAGGAAATATCCCCCCTGCCGACGGGTATAGCGTAGCTTTTATGACTTCCTACAACAGACTTGGTAATTCCGGCCTGACCGTTTCCACGGTCGGGCTCGGTTGCAACAACCTGGGCCGCCCGGGAACCCCCACCGAATCGCAGGAGGGTACCGACGCCGTCGTCCACGCTGCGGTGGACGCCGGGATCACCCTCTTCGACGTGGCAGACGCCTACGGGCGCACCCCGGGACTGAGCGAGGAAATGCTGGGCAAGGCGCTGGGGGACCGGCGCGATGAAGTAGTGCTGGCCACCAAGTTCGGCATGGACATGCAGGGCGTAAACGGTGCGGACTTCGGGGCACGCGGATCCCGGCGGTACATCGTCAAAGCTGCCGAAGCCTCCCTGCGGCGCCTGAACACGGACTGGATTGACCTTTACCAGTTCCACACCCCGGACCCGCTGACGCCCATTGAGGAGACGCTGGCGGCACTGGATGACCTGGTCACCAGCGGCAAGGTCCGGTACATCGGCCATTCCAACCGGGCCGGGTGGCAGATCGCCGAGGCGGAGTTCACTGCCCGGATGGGCGGATACACGCCGTTCATCTCCTCGCAGAACCACTACAACCTGCTGGACCGCCGGGCCGAGCTGGAAGTGACCCCCGCCGCCGAAGCCTACGGGCTGGGCGTGCTTCCCTACTTCCCGCTGGCCAACGGTCTGCTCACCGGCAAGTACAGCAGCGGCAAGGCTCCGGAAGGCAGCCGGCTCACCCACTCCCGGACCAACCTCTTGGAGAATGCGGACTTTGAGCAGCTGGCCGAGTTTGGCCGTTTCGCCGCCGAGCGCGGTCTGACCGAGGTGCAGGTGGCCTTCTCCTGGCTCGCTGCGCAGCCGTCGGTGGCGTCCGTGATTGCGGGAGCAACGAAGGTGGAGCAGGTGCAGCAGAACGCCGAAGCTGTGTCGTGGGTGCCGTCGGAGAAGGACCTTGAGGAGCTGGACCGGATCTTCCCGAAGACGCCCAAGGTTGCCTTGTTCTAGGGTCCGCCTGTTGCGTTACCTTGGTTGCCCGGAGGGTCCGGAGGGTCCGGAGGGTCCGGAGGGTCCGGAACGGCGGCAACGAAAATCCCTTGCTCGCAGAGCTCGCCGGGATTATTAAAGCCGCCTAACCCGGACCCTCCGGGCCTACGTGGACGGCGTCGCCTAGCCCGGACCCTGCGGGCCTACGTGGACGGCGTCGCCTAGCCCGGAGCGCCCAGGTCCTCTGGGCAGATCCGAAAGACGGGATCGCCTTCGGCGAGGCGCTGTGAGTGTTCGATGGCGTCTATGCCAATGGCCCAATTGATCCAGACCGCCAAGGCTGCAGCCGCCGTAACGGGCGGTACCAAGGAAAGAGCCAGGACCCACTGGCGGCGTGGAACCTGCTGACCGTAGAAGCAGGCGCTGTGTCGGGGACGCAGTTCAGACTCATACCCAAACGCCAGGAATGTAGTAAAAAGGGCCACCACCATGGCGAAGAACCCCACCGTCAGGAATGTCCCGGCGTCGATGCGTCTGCTCATGCGCAATAGTCAAGCACAGCTCTGGCCGCTCGCTGTTCGCAGGGTTCCCAGGGCGGAAAGCTCAGGCCGGCTTGGTGGCCTTGCCGTCCAGCCAAAGCGTTTCCGATTCGTCGCGGTGGGTTCCCGTTGTGCCGACGTGTTTCGTGCCGATTTCGGCACCGTTTTTGATGACGTGGACAATTGCCATCCCGTGGCCGCGACCGATTCCGTAGTCGGCTTGGAGCCATTCCAGGATTTCCCCGGCCTTGGTGCGTTCGCCGAAACCTTTGGCCGCCGCTGCATCCACCAGTTGGCGGGGCGTTAATCCTGTCTTGTCCTCAACCGCATCAAGGTAAGCCTGAAAGGACATTCTCTTTTACCTCTGTTCGTGTTTGCGCCGAAACTAGCGGGCGCGCTGCAGTCGGACCAGTATTACCAGGATCACCGCCGTGAGTGCCAGCAGGATCCCGGCGAGAGTCCAGCGCCATGGCGCGGACCAGGGGAGAAGTACCGTCAGCCAGCCAAGAACTGCCGTGGCAAGTATCAGCGCTACCACGCGCCGGCTTTGCCTGCGGTTTTCCTCCGACGTTCCCTTCACGGCCGGAAGGCTAGCGAAGAAGACCGTCCCTGCCCAGAGAGCCGGCGCTAAGCGGCCAGGTGCGCTGCAGGATGTCAGGCCCGCGGCAGCACACCCAGGAGCGCCGACGACAGGGCGATCCTTAGGGCGTCAGTGAGGTCTACGTGGAGGACACCCAGGGCGGGTTCCTCCGCATAGGCGGCAAGGAGGCTGGGGGGAGGCGGGACGTAGGAGGACAGTGCACCGGCAGTAACCAGTGCGATCAGGCAGAACTGCTGGGCTCCGTCCCCCAACTCTGGCAGGTGCCGGCACACGATGCCGGTCATGGCCTCGAGCCTGGCCAGGGAGGCCCGCTTGTGCCGCTTGGCCACCTCAACCGAAATGTTGTGCTCCAGGACGCCGCCCTGCGCCCCGAACAGGTCGCACAGTACCGGGCGTGCCCCCAGGGACCGGCTCAGGATTTCGGCCAGCTGATCGGCCCGCACTGCCGGTGCCGCTTCGGGCTCGATGCCCATTGAGAGCTCCTGTGCCAATTCGGTGAGCCAGGTGCCCAGGAAGTCATCGAGCAGTTCGAGCAGCACTGCTTCGCGGGAGTCGAAATAGCGCAGGACGTTGGACTTCGCCAGCCCCACCCGCCGGCTGAGCTCGTTGAGACTGACCCCGGCTACCGGCATCTCGTCCAGCATTGCCGCTGCGGTGTCCAAGATGGCCCGACGCCGGGTCTCTTTCTGCTCTTCGCTGCGCGCCCGTTGGAATGTCACGCGGCCAGCATACATTACGGACCGGCGGTCTATTGACGTGGGAATGCAGGGCGCTTACGCTCGTCCTACGTAACAGACCAACGGTACTTTAGGAGCCCCCCATGAACCTCAGCTGGAACGAGAACCACATCCCTGATCAAACCGGACGCGTGGCGATAGTGACCGGTGCCAACACCGGGCTGGGTTTTCAGACCGCCAGGATGCTCGCGGAACGGGGGGCGGCGGTGGTCCTGGCCGTACGCGACGTCGAGAAGGGCAAGCAGGCGGCTGCCCGCATCAACGGGGACGCGAGGGTTCAGGCCTTGGACCTGGGCTCACTGGAGTCGGTCCGGTCCGCTGCGGCGGCCCTGCGCGCGGACCACCCGCGGATAGACCTGCTGATCAACAATGCCGGCGTGATGTACACGCCGAAGCGGACCACCGCGGATGGCTTTGAACTGCAGTTCGGCACCAACCACCTCGGGCATTTCGCCCTGACCGGCCTGCTGCTGGACCGGCTGCTGCCGGTTCCCGGCTCGCGCGTTGTGACGGTCAGCAGTACCGGGCACCGCATCCGGGCCGGGATCCACTTTGATGATCTCCAGTGGGAGCGCTCGTATAGCCGCGTCGGCGCCTACGGCCAGGCCAAGCTGGCAAACCTGATGTTCACGTACGAACTCCAGCGCCGTCTCGAACCCCTTGGTACCACTGTCGCGGTGGCCGCCCATCCGGGCGTCTCCAATACGGAGCTCACCCGCAACACACCGGCAGCGCTTCGGGTGCCGGTCACCTGGCTCGCCCCGTACTTCACGCAGACTCCCGAGATGGGTGCCCTGCCCACCCTGCGTGCGGCTACCGATCCGGAGGTCACCGGCGGCCAGTACTACGGTCCCGGCAACCGCTCACAGACCCGCGGCTATCCGAAACCTGTCGCCTCCAGCCCTGCCTCCCATGACCAAGCGGTCCAGCAGCGCCTCTGGACCATCTCGGAGGAACTCACCGGGGTAACCTTCCCTCTGGCGCCGGCTAACCTGACCTGACCTGCGTTACGGACGCAACCGAACGCCCGATTGGACGATTAAACGAGAGCGCCGGACGGACCGGGTTAGGCGGCTTTAATAATCCCTGCGAGCTCTGCGAGCAGGGATTTTCGTTGCCGCCGTTCCGGTCCGCCCGGCGCGGACGGTAGGCGCGCACGGTAGGCGCGGGCGCCCGTTAGGGGCTAAGCAGCCACAGCCGCCTCGTGGAACTTCTTGCCATTAACCCGCTCGGACGCACCGACGCGGTCCAGGTACGGGGTAATTCCGCCCAGGTGCATCGGCCAGCCGGCACCGAGGATGACACACAGGTCGATGTCCTCGGGTCCTGCCACAACGCCTTCTTCGAGCATGAGCCCGATTTCCTCGGCCAGGGCGTCCTGCGTGCGGCGCAGGACTTCCTCGGACGTGGAGGGGGTGTTGCCGAAGTCCAGCATCGCCAGGGTTTCCTCCGGGATGTACTGGTTGCCGTTCTCGTCCTTCTGCCAAATGGACTTGATGCCGGCGTCGATGATTTTCTGCTGGTTCTTGGAGACCCAGAAACGCTCGCCGAAGGCAGCGTGCAGGGATTCCTGCACGTGCTGGCCCACCGGCAGGCCCACCAGGGCGAGCAGGGTGAAGGGAGACATCGGCAGGCCCATAGAACGCAGGGCGTTGTCTGCCGTGGCGGCGTCGGTGCCCTCGTCGAAAACCTTGGTGATCTCGCCGAACATGCGGCCCAGGATGCGGTTGACCACAAACGCGGCCGCATCCTTGACCAGCACTGCGGTCTTCTTGAGCTGCTTGGCCAGCACAAAGGCGGTTGCCAGGACGGCGTCGTCGGTCTTGGGTGCGCGGACAATTTCCAGCAGCGGCATCACGGCCACCGGGTTGAAGAAGTGGAAGCCCACCACGCGCTCCGGGTGCTTGAGGTCCGCGGCCATTTCGGTGACGGAGAGCGAGGAGGTGTTGGTGGCCAGGATGCACTCGGGGGAGACCACGGCCTCCACCTCGGCGAAGACCTGCTTCTTGACCGAGAGCTCTTCGAAGACGGCTTCGATGACGAAGTCGGCGTCGGAGAAGGCTTCCTTGGAGACCGAGCCGGTAACCAGGGCCTTGGTGCGGTTGGCGGCGTCGGGGGAGATGCGCTTCTTGGCCAGGAGCTTGTCCACCTCGGCGTGTACGTAGCCCACGCCCTTGTCCACCCGTGCCTGGTCGATGTCCGTCATGACCACGGGGACCTTGAGCTGGCGGGCGAAGAGCAATGCCAGCTGGCTGGCCATCAGGCCGGCGCCTACCACGCCCACCTTGGTGACCGGGCGGGCGAGCTTCTTGTCCGGGGCGCCGGCGGGGCGCTTGCCGCGCTTCTGCACCAGGTCCAGGAAGGCGTACACGGTGGAGCTGAACTGGGGGGACTGCATCAGTTCGGCCAGGGCGTCGCACTCGGCTTCGCGGGATTCCTCGCGGGTCCAGGTCTTGCCCTTTTCGAGCAGGTCCAGCACCTTTGCCGGGGCAGGTGCGGCGTTGGAGGTCTTGGCCTCCACGAAGGCACGGCCCTTGGCGACGGCGGCATCCCACGCTTCGCCGGCGTCGGCAGGCTCGACGGCGTTGGGCCGCTCCACCTTTTCTTCGCCGCTGATCACGCGGGAGGCCCAGGCCAGGGACTGCTCCAGGAAGTCCGCCGGCTCGAACAGTGCGTCGGCGATGCCCAGCTTGTAGGCGGCCGGACCGGCGAGGGTGCGGTTGTTGCTCAGCGGGTTCTCGATCATCACCTTGACAGCGTTCTCGGGGCCGATGAGGCGCGGCAGCAGGTAGACGCCGCCCCAGCCCGGGACCAGGCCGATGAAGGCTTCGGGCAGGGCCAGTGCACCGGCGCCGGTGGACACCGTGCGGTAGTCGGACTGCAGGGCAATTTCCAGGCCGCCGCCCAGGGCCACACCGTTGATGAAGGCGAAGCTGGGAACCCCCAGGGTGCCCAGCTTGCCGTAGACGTCGTGGCCCAGGCGGGCCATGGCGTAGCCGGCTTCGATGTCGGAAATGGACTTCACAGCGGACAGGTCGGCACCGGCCACCAGGTAGAAGGGCTTGCCGGTGACGCCCACACCCACAATTTCGCCGGCGTCGGCGCGGACCTTGAGTTCGTCCAGCTTTTCGCCGAGCTCAAGCAGGGTGTTCGGGCCCAGCGTGGTGGGACGGGAGTGGTCGACGTCGTTGTCCAGGGTGATCAGCGCGAAGGTGCCGGCATTGCCGGGGAGTGCGATGTCCGAGACGTAGGAGTGGGTGACGACCTCGGTGGGGAAGAGGCCCGCGAGGCGCTGGTAATCGGGAGCAGACATTACTTCGTGGCCTCCGTGGAATCGGTGTTGTAGTCGGGGTGGTTCGGGTTTTCCCAAATCACCGTGGCGCCCATGCCCAGGCCGATGCACATGGTGGTCATGCCGTAGCGGACGCTGGGGTCTTCCTCGAACTGGCGGGCCAGCTGGTTCATCAGGCGCACGCCTGACGAGGCCAGCGGGTGCCCGACGGCGATGGCACCGCCGTAGCGGTTGACGCGGGGATCGTCGTCGGCAATGCCGAAGTGGTCCAGGAAGGACAGGACCTGGATGGCGAAGGCTTCGTTGATTTCGAACAGGCCGATGTCCTCAATGGACAGGCCGGTCTGCTTCAGCACCTTTTCGGTGGAAGGCACCGGGCCGTAGCCCATGACCTCCGGTTCGACGCCGGCGAAGGCATAGCCGACCAGGCGCATCTTCACGCCCAGGCCGAGTTCCTCGGCAGCTTCGGCGGAGGCGAGCAGCGCGGTGGTGGCACCGTCGTTCAGGCCGGCGGCGTTGCCCGCAGTGACCCGGCCGTGGGCGCGGAACGGGGTGCGCAGCTGGGCGAGGTCCTCAACCGTGGTGCCGGGGCGCGGCGGCTCGTCCACGGTGTTCAGGGTCCATCCGGTGCCGGGCTTCTTGGTGGCAACGGGCACCAGGTCAGGCTGGATCTCGTTGTTGGCGTAGGCCTTGGCGAGCTTCTCCTGGCTGGCGGCGGCGTACGCGTCGGTGCGCTCCTTGGTGATGTGCGGGAACCTATCGTGCAGGTTCTCGGCGGTGTTGCCCATGTTCAGGGCTGCCGGGTCCACCAGGCGTTCGGTCATGAAGCGGGGGTTCGGATCGGCGTCCTTGCCCATCGGGTGGTTGCCCATGTGCTCCACGCCGCCGGCGATGACGACGTCGTAGGCGCCGAAGCCGATGCCCGAGGCGGTGGTGGTCACGGCCGTCATGGCGCCGGCGCACATACGGTCGATGGCGAATCCGGGGACCGTGCGGGGCAGACCGGCCAGCAGGGCGGCGGTGCGGCCGATGGTCATGCCCTGGTCACCGGACTGGGTGGTGGCGGCGATGGCTACTTCGTCAACGCGTTCCGGAGGGAGGGAAGGGTTGCGGCGCATCAGCTCGCGGATGCACTTGACCACCAGGTCATCGGCCCGCATGCCGGCGTAGATACCCTTTTCGCCGGCTTTGCCGAACGGGGTCCGCACTCCGTCAACGAAAACTACGTCCCTGATCTGCCGTGATCGGCTTTGTGGGCTCACGTACTTACTCCTCTTTGAGATATGAAACGGAACAACGTCCGACTCGATGTTACTCATGAGTAACATAGGCCGCAAGGGACCCCTGCATTGTCGGTGGTGCGGGGCGCACCTGCCCCGGCAACAGACCCTATCGACATACCGCCGTCCAAGGAACCGTTGCACGGACGGTGCTGATACTTTGTCCGGATGGAATCCGTGGCCGACGCCGAACTGGCAGCATGGCTGGCGGTAGTCCGCTCCGGCGGCAGTTCGGAGCCCTCGCCGGAACAGATCAGGCAACTGCGGGTGCCGCGCCGCCGCCCGGCAGGTCCGGCGGTGCAGGAAGTGCGGGATCTGATGATCCCCGGAACCGTACCGCTGGCCGCCCGGTTGTACCGTCCTCACGGTTCAGCACTGCCGCTGACGGTTTTTGTGCACGGCGGAGGATTCGTCTTCGGCGGGCTGGAGTCCCATGACCGGCTGTGCCGGCGGCTTTCGCTGCTGGCCGGCACCGCCGTCCTGGCAGTGGATTACCGGCTGGCGCCGGAGCATCCCGCTCCCGCGGGGGTGGACGACGTCGTCCGGGCCCTGCGCTGGGCGGCGGACCGTCCGCCGGCGCTGGGGCCGCTGCTGCCCGGTGCCGGACTGGCCGGTGACAGCGCCGGCGGGCTTATTGCGTTCCTCGCAGCCCGCAGCCTGGCCGGTACCGCGGCCGAACCCCGCCTGCTGCTGCTGGCCTACCCGAATGCAGACCTGACCCTGAGCCTGCCCGGAGGCCGGACAAAGGGTGAAGGGTGGGGGCTTTCGGTGCGGGACCTGGCGTTCTACATCTCGCAGTGGGTGCCGGCAGCGGAACGGCTGGCGGAATTCAGCCCAGTGCATCTTCTCCGTGCGGATCTGGCCAGGGGGCAGCACCTGCCGGTGCGGACGCTGCTGGCCACCGCAGAACACGATCCACTGCGGGAAGAGGGGCAGATGCTGGCACGCGAACTGGCCCGGGGTGGAACCGCCGTTGACTATGTTCCGCACTCCGGGCATCTGCACGGCTTCCTGACGCTGGATGCAGTGTCGCCGGCAGCCCGTACCGCAGGTGATGCCCTGCTGCAGCGGTACGGTGCGGCACTGGTTGCGGTCAGCGGCTGAAGTTCCCGGCGGAAGGATGGGCGAGCGGTCCTAGGGGAGGGTTTTTACCTGTGCGTTCTCCCGGCGCACAATCCGCCGGCGCCACAGATGCACAAGGATCACGAGAACGATGGGTGGTCCAACCACTAGGCCGAATCCGACGAAAGTGCCGATCACGTATCCAACGCCTTCCCCGGCGGATTCGACGTCGGCGTCGCTCAGTTGTTGCGGCAGCGTCACCATCGCGGCAAGCAGCAAAATGCTGCCCAGCACGTAGCCGATGACCAGGAGGATCATGCTGGCGACGCGCTTGCCGGTTTCCCTCACTGGAGCGGGGGTGGAGAAGGGCTGGTAGCTGGGATACAGCGGGTCCTGGTACTGGTTAGGCCCGGGATACTGCTCGCCGGGATATTGCGGCGTCCCGTACGGCTGGGTGGGATATTGCTGGCCCGGGTACTGCTGCTGGCCCGGGTGCTGCCCGCCCGGCTGCTGTTCGTTAGTGCTCACGTTTCCCCCAAATGAATCCGGCGAATGGGATCGCGCGGGTGATTGTCGGAAATGATACACACCGGAGCATACCCGGCAGGGGTTTGTCTGAACCTGAGGCCGGCGCGGCACGGTGCGCATAGATGCGGCGGTAATAAGCCGGCTGATAAATAGGGAATCGACGGGGAAAGGAGTATCGTTCTGGCCGCACCTTTAAGTGGTTAGTTAGGCTAAGGAAGACATTGACACAACAACTAAATCCCCCCGCGCGGACAAAGAGAGGACCCTTCCGTTTTCTTGCTGCTCCGCCGCCCGCCCCGCGCCTCGATGATGAGGCCGTAAAGGCAAAATACCCGCGGCTGCGCCTGCAGGTGTTTATGGGCATCTTCATCGGCTATGCCGGTTATTACCTCGTCCGGAACAATGTGCCGCTGGTAGCCACCATTCTGCGTGACGAGCATGGCTTCAGCGCCTTCGGGCTGGGCGTAGTCACCAACGGTGTGCTCGTAGCCTATGGCCTCAGCAAGTTCTTCAGCGCCATTGTGAGCGACCGCAGCAGTGCACGGCTGTTCCTCCCGATCGGCCTGGCGCTTTCCGCCCTGGCCAACCTGTTTATCGGCTTTGTGCCGGCGGTGGGCACTTCCGTTGCCTTCTTGGCCGTCGTAATGATCTTCAACGGATTCTTCCAGGGAATGGGGTGGCCTCCCAGTGGGCGGACCCTCGTGCACTGGTTCTCCACTTCGGAGCGCGGCTCCAAGACCGCGTTCTGGAATATCGCCCATAACGTAGGCGGTGCCGGATCCGGCGCCCTGGCCGGGGCAGCCCTGGCCTGGTTCGGCGGCTGGCAGTCGGCATTCTGGTTCCCGGGCATTGTCGGCATGGTTATTGCCATTATTGCTTTCTTCCTGCTCCGGGATACACCGGAATCCGAAGGGCTTCCTCCCATTGAGGAATACCGCAATGATCCCGCTCCGGTTGAAGAGGATGCAGCGGATGAAACCGCCAGCACCTGGGAAACCGTCCGCCGCTATGTCCTGACGAACGCCACCATGGTCAAGCTGGCCCTGGCCAATGTGTTTGTGTACACCCTGCGCTACGGCGTCCTCGTGTGGGCGCCGGTGTACCTGGCGGACGTGCGCGGTGCGAGCCTGGGCGAAGGCATTGCCGGATTCTCCCTGTTCGAACTCGCCGGTATTCCGGGCACCCTGCTGTGTGGCTACATCAGTGACAAGGTGTTCCGCGGCCGCCGTTCGCCGGCGGGCATCACCTTCCTGATCGGCGTATTCCTGGCCGTAATGGTCTACTGGCTTTCGCCGGTGGAATGGCCGCTGTGGATTTCCTACGGCGCACTGGTCGTCATCGGCGGCCTGATCTACGGACCGGTCATGCTGATCGGCCTGCAGGCCCTGGACCTCAGCCCCCGCCGGGTAGCGGGCACGGCAGCCGGATTCACCGGCCTCTTCGGCTATGTCCTGGGTGCCACGCTGGCCTCCACCGGCATCGGCCTCTCCGTGGACCACTTCGGCTGGGATGTCACCTTCATGCTGATCCTGGCGTGTGTGCTGCTTGCCATCGGGTTCATGTACTCCGTGGGCCGTGACGAGGACGCCATGCGTGCCCGCCGCGCCAAAGCGCTGCAGTAGCGCAGAACGGCAGCTGGCTCACTAGCTGACACTGGCCGTGCCGCCCCTCGGGGTGGCACGGCCAGTGCCATTTTGGGCAGCAAGCTGATGGGCCAGCACCGAACCTGCGGCACTGGTCGCCCAGGGCGGGGGCGCCGGACGCTAACGCTCTGGGCGGAAAGCATGCTTAGTATTTCGTTCAGCAAGCGGTGCCTCGCTAACCTGATATTGATGAGTACCGCTAAAACTTCCCCGAAGAATGTCCCCACATCCAGCACCGCCGGTATGGTCCGTGTGCGCGGCGCGCAGGAAAACAACCTGCGCAACGTCGACGTCGACATTCCCCGCGACGCGATTGTCGCCTTCACCGGCGTCTCCGGTTCGGGCAAATCCTCCCTGGCTTTCGGTACGATCTACGCCGAGGCGCAGAAGCGCTACTTCGAATCAGTGGCTCCGTATGCCCGCCGGCTGCTGTCCCAGGGACACACCCCCAAGGTGGAGGAAATCACCGGGCTCCCGCCCGCCGTCGCCCTCCAGCAGCGCCGCGGCGCCCCTAGTTCCCGCTCCACCGTGGGCACCCTGACCACGCTGTCGAACTCCATGCGCATGCTCTTCTCCCGCGGCGGAACCTATCCGGCAAACGCCGAGCCGGGCAGCCTGGACTCTGATGCCTTCTCGCCCAACACGGCCGCGGGCGCCTGCCGGGAGTGCTCCGGGCTGGGCATCGCCCATACCGTCACCGAGGATTCGCTGGTGCCGGACCCGTCGCTGACCATCCGCGAAGGCGCCATTGCTGCCTGGCCGGGGGCCTGGCAGGGCAAGAACCTGCGGGACATCCTCATTCAGCTGGGCTACGACGTCGACGTGCCCTGGCAGAAAATGTCCAAGAAGGACCGCGACTGGATCCTGTTCACCGAGGAACAGCCCGTCGTGATGATCACCCCGCAGCGTGACCGGGTGGCCAAACCGTACAAGGGCCGCTTCTGGAGCGCGAAGAGTTACGTTATGCACACGCTGGCTGATTCGGGCAGCGCACAGATGCGTGAACGTGTTCTCGCCTACATGGTTTCGGGCCCCTGTCCGGTCTGCGGCGGCGCCGGCCTGCGCCCGGAGGCCCTGGCCGTCACCTTCGCCGGCCGGAACATTGCCGAGCTGAACGGTGCCACCCTGGCCGAACTTGCCGAGATCATCCGGCCGACGGCGGAACTGAAGTCTGCCGGCACTGCCTCCCGTGCAGCGGCCTCCAATGAAGACACCGAAGTAGCGGTGACCATCACCCGCGACCTGCTCGGCCGGCTGGAGGTGCTGATCGGCCTTGGCCTGGGCTACCTCAGCCTCTCGCGCGCCACCCCCACCCTCTCGCCGGGGGAGATGCAGCGCCTGCGCATCGCCACCCAGCTGCGCTCCGGCCTGTTCGGGGTGATCTACGTGCTGGACGAGCCTTCGGCCGGCCTGCACCCGGCCGACGCCGAGCCGCTGCTGACCGTGCTGCAGGAGCTGAAGGATGCCGGCAACTCGGTGTTCGTTGTTGAGCACAACATGGACGTGGTCCGCAGTGCGGAGTGGATTGTCGACGTCGGCCCGCAGGCCGGCGACGGCGGCGGCACCGTGCTCTACAGCGGCCCGGTTGACGGACTGGCGGAGGTAGAGGAAAGCGCCACGCGTCCGTTCCTGTTCGGCGAAGCGCAGACCGCACCGCCGGCCCGCCGCACACCCGATGAGTGGCTGACGCTGAAAGGCATCACCCGGCACAACCTGCACGGCCTGGACGCGGACATCCCGCTGGGCGTACTCACCGCAGTCACCGGCGTTTCCGGTTCCGGCAAGTCCACCCTGGTCAGCCAGGTGCTGGCCGAAACAGTGGGCCGCCAGGTCAACGGAGCGGCTCCGGAGGCCGACGACACGGAAGACACCGAGGACGACGATCCCGGCGTGCAGGTGCGGTCCATCGCAGGGTTGGAACACCTGGACCGGCTGGTCCGGGTGGACCAGCGGCCCATCGGCCGTACTCCGCGCTCCAACCTGGCCACCTATACGGGCCTGTTCGACGCCGTGCGGAAGCTCTACGCCTCAACCGATGAAGCCCGTTCGCGCGGCTACACCGCCGGCCGGTTCTCCTTCAACGTGGCCGGAGGCCGCTGCGAGACCTGCCAGGGTGAAGGCTTCCTCGCCGTCGAACTGCTGTTCCTGCCCGGGACCTACGGACCATGCCCCGTCTGCCACGGCGCCCGCTACAACAAGGAAACCCTTGAGGTAACGTACCGGGGAATGTCCATTGCGGACGTGCTGGATATGCGGGTGGAGTCCGCTGCGGAGTTCCTCTCCGACGTGCCGGCTGCCTCCCGCAGCCTGCAGACCCTGCTCGATGTCGGGCTCGGTTACCTGCGCCTGGGACAGCCCGCCACCGAGCTCTCGGGCGGCGAAGCGCAGCGGATCAAGCTCGCCACCGAACTCCAGCGTGCCCGCCGCGGACACACGCTCTACCTGCTGGATGAGCCCACCACCGGCCTGCACCCGCAGGACGTCCAACTGCTGCTGCGCCAGCTGAACCGCCTCGTCGACGCGGGCAACACCGTGGTGGTGGTGGAACACTCGATGAATGTGGTGGCTTCCGCTGACTGGGTGATCGACATGGGTCCTTCTGGCGGCGAAGAGGGCGGCCGGATCATGTGCGCCGGCACCGCCGCCGACGTCGCCGCTTGCGAGGCAAGCCGGACGGCGCCTTATCTGGCGGCGGCGCTCCAAACGCTGGGCTAGCCGGCAGCGCCAGCCGGGGCGCCCTTGCCGGCGGCGTCCCGTGCCGCAATGTAGCCGTACACCAGGCCCTGGCCGATGGTGGCGCCTGCCCCGGGGTAGCTCTTGCCAAAGACGTTCGCTGCCGTGTTGCCGATGGCGTACAGCCCCTCCAACACAGTGCCGTCCTCGCGCAGGACCCGCCCGCGGGCATCCGCGGTCAGGCCGCCGCAGGTACCCAGATCCGAGAGCACCATCTTGACGGCGTAAAAGGTCTTGCCGCTCAGGGGGCGCAGGTTCGGGTTGGGCCGGATGGTCGGGTCACCGTAGTAGCGGTCGTAGGCGCTGGAGCCGCGGTGGTAGTCCTCGTCGACGCCGGCTGCAGCGACTTCATTGAAGCGGGCCGCCGTGGCCGTGAACGTCTCTTCGGGCACCCCGATGCTCCGGGCGAGCTCGGCCAGGCTGCCGGCCTTCGCGGCGATGCCCGCCTCGTACCACGCTGCGGGCAACGGCGAGCGGGGGTACAGCGCGCCGGCCAGCAGATAGCTGTTGCGGTACTCCTGGTCGAAGATCATCCACATGGTGCCCACCGGGTCGCCCTGCTTCTCCCGCTCCAGCACATGCTGGCCGAAGGACATGTAGTTCTCCGCCTCGTTCAGGAACCGCTTGCCGGCGTCGTCCACAATAAACGAGCCCGGCAGGGAACGCTCCGCCAGCATCACCGACGGTGCGGCCCCGGGCAGCGGCGCGACGGCGGGGAACCACCAGGCCTGGTCCAGGAGTGCGGTGCCGGCGCCGGCGTCCACACCGGCCTTGATGGCGTCACCGGTATTGCCTTCGGCGCCGAAGCTCCACCCTTCAAGGGCTGGGGACTGGTGCTTGTGCCGCAGGGCCATGTCGTGGTCAAAGCCGCCGGCGGCGAGCACCACGCCCTGGCGTGCCGTCACCGTCACCTCCGTGCCGTCCTGCTCCAGGACGGCACCGGTGACCCGGCCGCCGTCGGAAATCAGCCGGACCAGGGATGTTTCCGTCCAGACCGGGATGCCCGCCTTCAGCACTCCGGCAAACAGCCCGGCAGCGAGGGCCTGCCCGCCGGCGACATAGTCCCGCTTCAGCGCCAGTCCGCCGATGCCCTGCACGGCGCGCCTCACGGCGGTCGGGAAGCCCTTGGCCGGGACCTTGGCGAGCAGGTTCAGCCAGCGGTAGTCCTTGCCCGTGATGGGCATGGGCAGGGGTGCCTCCATGGTGCCGCCGCGGAGCCGGGCGCGTTCGGTTCCCAGCCGGTTGGCGTCAAAGGGAATACATTCACAGCTGCGGCCGATGGCGGAACCGCCCGGCTGCTCGGGCTGGTAGTCGGAGTACTCCTTGTCCCACATAAAGCGCATGGGGGTGGTCCGGCGCAGCATTTCCACGGTGTCCGTGCCGTTGTCGAGGAAAGACTGCCAGCGTTCCCGCGGGGAGGTGTCGCCGACGACGGCATCCACATAGGCGGCCGCCCGGGCGGGGGAATCGGGGGCGCCGGCTTCGCGCAGGATCGGGTTGTCCGGAATCCAGAACGCACCGCCGGACCGTGCCGTCGAGCCGCCCACGTAGGCGGTCTTCTCTGCGATCAGGACGGAGGACCCCAGTTCGGCGGCAGCCAGTGCAGCGGCCATGCCGGTGCCGGAGCCGATCACCAGCAGGTCCACCGTGGTGTCCTGTGCCGTTGCGGTGCGGGCGGGTGCGGATTTGGGCATTGCGGTCTCCTTTGACGGGCAAGCGTTATCCGGCACCGGGGGAGTGGTTCCCCGTCCGTTGCCGGATAACGCTTTGTGCTGAGCGGTTTCTGCACCCTAGCGCGGAACGTGGGCCGGTGCCATTTCCGTCCCTGCGTGCCGGGCATATCCAGTGAACGCGCAGCCGGTCAGTGTATGTCCTTCGGCCCCGGCTTGTCCGGCCCGTGGAACCGCACATAGCTGTACCCGATCAGGGCCAGTCCCAGGCAGCCGGAAACAATCATGGTGATGCCTGTGGCCCATCCGCCGGGCAGCCACCAGGTATCCTGCAGCGGCCACCACTTCGGTGCCTGCCGCCAGATACCCCACAGCACCCCGGCTGCCGTCACGGCCAAGGCACCGCAGACGGTTCCAGCGATCCGCGGCCAGGTCTGCACCCCCTGAGCGGCAGCACGAAAGGCACGCACCCGGACGGGGTTCAGCCAGCGGTGGGCCCAGGCGTAGCGCAGGGACAACACCGCAAGACCGGCAACTATCATCAGCAAGCCGGGTCCGGGGAGCACCAGGGCCGCCAGGCCCAGGACAACCAGCGTCCAGCCCGCCACCTCAATGCCCGTACGGCGCAGCCATGCCGGTATCCGTTCAGTGCGCGTCATGGACCCAGCCTTTCACATCGCCCGCCCGGGCAGGAGTGCCCGAGGGTCACGTCACGGATTCCCCTGCAGTCCGCGGCGGCTGACATAATCCTTGCCGGAAACCGGAGGGAAACCGGAGGGAAAGCGGTGAGTGCCAAGTGAAGTTCCAGATGGAGGCCATCGGGCAGGTGTCGTCCAGCCGCAGCGAGGTGCGGGATGACCAGTGGGAGCAGGAGCGGGCCGTGATTACGCTGGATCCCGCACTGTTCACCGAGGAGGCATTGTGGGGACTGGCGGAGTGGGCGGCCTGTCCCTGGAGGTTTCCGGGCTGGACGCAGTGGACGGTCCGCCAGTGCTGGACATCAAGCCGTTTGTGGCCGAATTCGGACCACGGGGGCCCGTGGCCCAGCCCGGCTGGGCCACAGAGCTGATGCGTGGCTATTGGTAATCCAGGGGCAGTGGATACTGGTGCCGTGAACACCATCCTCCGTGCCGCCCGCATCAGCACACCCCGCCTGCAGTTGGAGCCCCTGAGCGTTATTCATGCGGCGGAGATGGTCCCGGTGCTGGCCGGTACCAACCTCTACCGGTACATCGGCGGGACGGCGCCCACCCGCGGGGAACTGACCGGCCGGTATGCCGCACAATCCGTCGGTGCCTCGCCGGATGGGCGCGAGGCATGGCTGAACTGGATCATCCGGGAGGAAGGCGCGGCCGTCGGATTCGTGCAGGCCACCGTGGCTGTGGGCGGGCCGTGCCCGACGGCGTACCTGGCGTGGGTAGTGGGCGAACCTTTCCAGGGCGGCGGCATCGCCACTGAAGCCGCCCGGGCAGTGCTGGATTGGCTGCAGCGGTGCTCCGGCGGCCCGGTTGCCGCGTTCATCCATCCGCAGAACCAGGCCTCCGCCGCCGTCGCCTGCAAACTGGGATTGATCGCCAGCGGGGAGCTGGACGAGGACGGCGAGGAGCGTTGGGACCTGCCCGGGCACGGCACAGGGAAAAGCGCGGCCGCCCAATAAAAAACGGCAGGTGCCGGAGAAACAGTCTCCGGCACCTGCCGCTTATCGCTTGGGTTGCTAGTTGACCTTGACGGTCATCATGCCCTTGGGGTTGCTTTGGACCACGGTGATCTTGGTTCCGGTTCCGGCAACCACCACGCTGCCCTGCGGATTGGCGGGGTCGTAGTAGGCATTGGGATTGCTGTCATCGAAGACGGCAACACCTGGACGGGACGGAACCTGCAGGGTGGTCATGCCGGCCGCCGTCTCGCGGTGCAGCAGGATCGGATCCGTTGCTTCCTTGCCGAACGTGGCGTCAAAGCTCTGAATGCGGTTCCGTGCCACCGTGCCGTCTGTCCAGCGCAGGGCCGTGGCGCGGGCGTCCACCGGCAGGACCAGTCCGGCACCGGGGTGCTGGCTGGTGTTGTTGTTGCGCTGTCCGGCGTTCCAGTAGGTGACCAGCAGCCCGTTCTGGTACGGGAAGTGTTCCACCTTATCCGGTGAGCTCAGTGGCCAGCCGAAGTTGTACGGGCCGGTCTGCAGGGTGGAGTCGTATCCGGCGTACTGGCGGTTTTCGGCAATGTAGTAGCGGCCGTTACCCTGGGCATCCCGAGGCAGGGTGACCACCAGCGCCTGCTGTTTCTTGGTGGCGTGGTACGACGCGCCCAGCATGTGCGTGGACTTTTGCCCCGCGGTGGCAACATCGTAGTCCAGCCAGCCCAGCTGCAGCTTTTCCCAGGCACCCATGTGGTTGGGGGTGGTGCCGATGGAATCCGTGCCGCGGCCCAGCCAGGAACCGGAACTCATCAGCGTCCAGAAACCGGTGCCGTTGTCGCCGCCGGCAGTGTCGTAGAGGTCGGGCAGGCCCAGATCGTGGCCGTACTCGTGTGCGAACACACCGAGTCCGCCGTTTTCGGGTTCGGTGGTGTAGTCGCGGATCCAGACCTTGGAATCACCGATCCGGATGCCTCCGAAGGGGTTGGTCGCCGGGCCGTCAATGCCGTAGCCCGCCTGGCCTACGGACCAACGGTGTGACCAGATGGCCGACGTCGCTGCTCCGGCCTCCTCGCCCTCGCCTGCGTGGATGGCCTGGAAGTGGTCGATGTAGCCGTCCGGCTCGTCAAAGTTGCCGTTGTTGTTGTAGTCGTACCGGTCCCACTGGTCGAAACCGGCCAGGTAGGCATCAACGTCGGCAGGTGATTTTCCGGCGGCGATCTGGGATTCGTACCAGGCGTCGGCAGCGTCCTGCACGAACCGGGTCATGTCCTCCTGGCTCTCGGTCTCGCCGTAGCTGGCCGAGTTGTACGGCACCGTAACCCAGTCGCTGACGTCGCCGTCAACGGTGTAACGGCCGCTGGACATCTCCTCGTACAGCGTCTTCAAGGACTCGCCGGCCGGATCGAAGAACATGTTCTGGTAGTGCTCACGGCTGAAATCCGGCAGCCAATAGGTCGAGTTGTCCACACTGCGGTTCGGCTGCGGAATCCCGTTGTGCTGCGGGCCCGGCGCGGAGGCGGGGAAGCGGGGGTCCACCTGGCTGCCAAAGTCAATGAGGAAAGACAGGATCTGGTCGCTGTCCTCCAGCCCGTACTCCGCCCACTGGCCCGGCGCCACCTGGACCGACTGTGATCCGCCCTGCTGCCGGACGGGCGCTTCGCCGCGGACCACTTTTTCAATGGCCTGCTGGTTGAGCGCACGCCGCTCGTCCGCCGCCGGATCCGAGCGGTCATCTGCCTTGGCGGCGGTGCCGTCAGCGCCCGGAGCTCCGAAAGCGCCGCTGCTTTCCGGAGCTGCGGGCAGGACGGACGGAGCTGCAACTGCGGCCGCTGTTCCCGGCGCAAGCAGAAGGGCGCCGCTGGCAATCAGCACCGCAGCCTTCCGCGCAAAACTTTTTTCGATTGTCAAAGGATCCCCTTAGAAAATGCATGGTGCGTAAATGAGGTGAAAACAAATTACGGGCTCCTGAGGGCGGGGGAACCCGCAAAACGCCCTCTTATGCGAAGTGACCCGTAAATGGTGCGTTTTTATCTCCGGACACTTCCGAAATAGACCGAACTCCTGTAAGGGTGCTTAGGGGGAAACCTGCACGCACTATGAGGAGTTCTAAATGCTTTCATCCGCCGGTCGCCGGAATGCGGCCGCTGCAGTCACTGCAGCACTGGCAGTTACACTCGGTTCAATGACCCCGGCAGCAGCAGCGCCGCCGGACCATGCGGGGAAGGACCAGTTGGCAAGAGTGACCGTCCTGGGCACCTCGGATCTGCACGGCAACATTGAAAACTGGGACTATTTCCAGGATGCCGAGTACGACGACGCCGCCCACAACGATGTGGGACTGGCCAAGATTTCCACCCTGGTGGACTCCGTACGCGCTGACCGGGGCCGGGAATCCACCCTGCTGATTGATGCGGGCGACACGATCCAGGGCACCTCGCTGGCGGACTACTTCGCCAACACGGCCCCGATCACGGAGACCGGCGAGATCCACCCCATGGCTGCGGCCATGAACGCCATGGATTACGACGCCGCGGCGCTGGGCAACCACGAATTCAACTACGGTCTTTCCATGCTGCGCGGGTTTGAAAGCCAGCTGGCGTTTCCGCTGCTCGGCGCCAATGCGGTAGACCCGGCCACCGGCGCCCCGGCGTTCACCCCCTACATCATCAAAACGGTCAAGACCAAAGGAAACAAACCCGTGAAGGTGGGCATCCTGGGGCTCACAAACCCAGGGGTGGCCATTTGGGACAAGAACAATGTTGAGGGACAGCTCGAATTTCCCGGCATCGTTGAACAGGCCCAAAAATATGTGCCGGAAATGAAGGCACGCGGTGCTGACGTGGTAGTGGTCAGCTCGCACTCCGGAACGTCCGGTCTTTCCTCCTACGGGGACGACCTGCCGCTGGAAAACGCCTCAACCGAGCTTGCGGAAACGGTGCCGGACATTGATGCGGTGCTGGTAGGGCACGCGCACCAGGAAATCCCGGAACGCTTCGTCACCAACAAGGCGACTGGCGAGCAGGTGCTGCTCACAGAACCGCTGAACTGGGGAATGCGCCTGTCCGTTATGGACTTCGAACTGACCAAGGTGCGGGGCAAGTGGGACGTGACTTCGGCGTCGTCGTCCCTGCTGAACGCCAATACAGCGGAAGCGGATCCCGAGATCTCCAAACTGGTGGCGGAGCAGCACCGGCGCGTCATCGACTACGTGAACACGCCCATCGGCACCGCCACGCAGTCGATGCCTGCAGCCGAATCGCGGTACCGCGACACGGCGGTGATGGACTTCGTGAACTCGGTCCAGGCGCAGGCCGTGGACCGGGCGCTCGACGGCGGGCCGAACGCGGACCTGCCGGTGCTGTCCGTGGCGGCACCCTTCAGCCGCACGGCCGAGATTCCCGCAGGGCCGGTCACCATCCGTGACATCGCCGGGCTCTACGTCTTCCCGAACACCCTCTTTGCCGTCGAAATGACCGGCAGCCAGGTCAAGGACTACCTGGAGTACTCCGCCAAGTACTTTGTGCAGACACCTGCCGGCGCGGCGGTGGACCCCGCCACCCTGACCAATGCCAACGGGACCCCGGACTATAACTACGACGTCATGACCGGGGTCAATTACGACATCGATATCTCCCGTCCGGTGGGGGAGCGGATCGTGAACCTGAGCTTCAACGGGTCCCCGGTGGACCCCGCGCAGCGGTTCGCCGTGGCGACCAACAACTACCGCCAGTCCGGTGGAGGCAACTTCCCCTCCATCAGCACGGCTCCGGTGCTGGTGAACCAGCAGACGGAAATCCGCCAGCTGCTCATTGACTATGTGGTGGCCCAGGGTGCTGTGGATCCTGACGTCTTTGCGCAGGACAACTGGCGGCTGGTGCGGGGCGGTGTTCCTGTATTTGACTAGGGCTAAAGGGTCCGTTGCGGGGGCCGGAAGCGCAGAGCCGCAGTACCGCATAGACCCGCTGACCCTCCGCGAGGTCCCGGCGGACCGGGCGGCGGCCGAGGCGTGGCTGGCCGGCCCGGAAGCGGCGTCCGGGCCGGCGGCTGCTCGGATCGCGTGGCTGAGAATCCTGGGCAGGCTTGCGGAGGCCGAGGCGGAGGCCCGCGAGTCATTTGCCGCAGCTGCTGCGGGTGACACGCTTCGGGACCTTCCGCTGGCCGCAGTCCTGCCCGGGATCCGGCTGGCACAGGTGCTGCAGTGGCAGGGAGACCTAGTGCAGGCGCTCCGCCTGCTCGCCCGCGTCGGGGAAGCACTGTCCCGGTCAGCAGAGTCCGCTGCGGTCCTGTCCGCAGCCGCTTTCCTGCACCAGCACCGGGGAAAGGTGCTGCTGGACGCGGGCCACCCCGGGTGGGCCCTGCGGGAGTTCCGGCAGGCTGAGCGTCTCCGCGACAAACCGGAGCTGCCGGCGGATCAGCTGGAGTCCACGCGGCAGGCGGTTTCTGCGGCCCTGCGCACGCTCGATAAACAGCAGGCTTAGTAATTCCGGTGGGTCTGTGTCTAGCATTGATGAGGCAGAACAGGTGCGGAATATCCGCAGACCAGGGGGGAGGTTCTGCCTAATGCACTGCTAGGAAGGATCATGGTCATGATCGGATTCATCATTGCAGGCCTCATTATCGGTGCCTTGGCTCGACTCATTAAGCCGGGCCGGCAGAACCTCGGAATCATCGCCACCCTGCTGCTTGGCCTCGTAGGTTCGGTGATCGGCGGCGTGATTGCCAATCTGCTTGGCACCGGAGACATTTTCGAGCTCAATATCCTGGGCTTCATCGTTGCCGTCATCGCGGCTGTACTGCTGATCGGCGTCGCCGAGGGCATCGCCGGCCGCAGCAAGGGCCAAGGCCAGGTCCGCCGCTAGCACCGGCTGCTGCGGCAATACCGCACAAAAAACCGTCCCGTCTCCTGCGCCATTCGGCGCGGAAGACGGGACGGTTTCTGTATGCGGAGTATTAAACGGCTGTCTGCAGGATTTTTTCTTCCTGGGAAGCGGGCGTCGGTGCGGCAACCTGGCCTGTGTTCCGGTCCTCGATCTCCGCGGCAAGGGTGAGGTAGAAGGCGAAAAGCCCCTCCACCAGCGGCCCTTCGTCGAGCTGGGTAAATGCCTGGTCCGCCAGTGATTCGAGGGCAGCGGTACTCATCGTGGAGAAATCCGGAAAAAGATCGACATGGATAATGGGACTATGGGTCATAAAGCTTCCTAACATAGGAACCGTTGGCCCGCGTCTAAACCAAAGGGTTCCTACTGTAACCCTTTTGGGTCCCTATGTAAATGCAGCCCGGTTAACCGGGAGCGCCGGGACCACGGCGGCGCGCCTGCCGCGACCTCCCGGAGCACGGGCTAGATTGGACCGATGCAAGCAGATCAGCGGGTGGAACCGCCCGAAACTGCCGGAGAACTCGAAACCCTGGCCGGCTTCCTGGACTACTTCCGTGCCACGGTGGTGATGAAGGCCGCCGGACTGAGCGATGCCGAGGGCGCCAAAAGGCTGCTGCCCTCCCTGACCACCGTCTCCGGGCTGGTCCAGCATCTGACTGACGTTGAAGGATTCTGGTTCCGGGACCGGGTCGACGGGCAGCAGGACGTACCCACCCGCTGGTCCGAGGAGGATCCAGACGGCGAGTTCCGGGTCAGTGCCCAGGATAGCCTGGCGGGGATTATCGCCGACTACGAAGCTGCCTGCGAACAGTCGCGGGAGGTCATGCGCCGGCACGGACTTGAGGACCGTTGCCGGGGTGGGGGAGGAAAGCAGAATGTGCGTTGGGTTCTGGTGCACATGATCGAGGAAACCGGTCGGCACTGCGGACACCTGGACATCCTGCGCGAGTTGCTTGACGGCTCCACCGGCGATTAGCGGGTGCGCGTCCAGTAGCGCATGTCCACCATGGTGTCCCGCTGGCGCTGCCGTTCCCGCCGGATGGCGCGGAACCCGGCGCGCTGTGCCACTGCTTCGCTGACGGTATTTCCGGCGATGGTGCGCAGCGCTACCTTGGAGAACCCGTTGGCAAATGCCCACTCACTCAATCCGCGGGTGGCTGCCGTTGCTGCGCCGCGCCCCCGGCCGGCAGGCAGCAGCGCGTACATCAATTCCGGGGTGCCGTCCGCGGAACAGGAAATGCCGGCGGTGCCCAGGACATCACTGCCATCGTGCACCGAATAACGGGCAAGCAGGCTTTCCCCACGGGCTTCGGCAACACGTGTCATGCGCATCTTGGCAAGGTAATCGCTGAGGTTCGGAGGGAACAGCGTCCAGCGGATTACATCGTCGTCCATGGACAGCGCCTGCTCCAAGCGCCAGTCCGAAGGGGTGAGGATCCGAAGGATGAACCTGCCCGCCTGCAGGGAATCCGGGGTGGGCGCTAGAAGAGGCATCCGCCATTATTGCGCGTAGCGAGGACGGCACCCAACCCCTTACGGGTGCGGACCGCTCATGCCACTGGAAATGATTCAAGCATGGCCTTCAGGCCCGCATAGATCCCCGGTGTGTCGTGGTCTACGGACACAGCGGAGGCACCGTAGAGGCCGGTGATGCGTACGCTGAGTTCACACCCTTCTGCCGTCTGTTCCACTGTGTACTCGAGCACTCCGGGCGCCTCTGCAGCAACCGTGCCGTTCCATTGCGGGTTGAAGGTCAGGGCCAGCCGCACCGGCGGCTCCGCCGCGAGGACGGTCCCGCTAATTAGGTCTTCACCGTCGTGGCTTATGGCGTAATGGCTGCCCTCTGTGAGCGAACCGGTCAGGACCGAGCCGTACATCCAACGCCGGGGCACCCCGGTGGTTGTCAGCTCATCCCACAGCCGGGCGGGGGAGCATGCGATGCGGGTCCGGTACATTGTGGCTGAGGTATCGGTCATGGTGGGCCCCCTTGCTTCGTGGCGCGGATCCGCAGCCGTGTCTGCGGCGACGATAAACCATCCGGCCCCGCACCGCTATCCCCTTGGTTCCGCCTGTGGACGGGACGCGGGCGCGGCGGCGGTACCGCGCAGGACGGCGTCGGTGTGGTCCAGGTGTACACCTGATGCCGCGACCTCCACTTCCAGGCCATCTGCGGCGTAGTCGCCCACCAGCGTGTAGGGGCCAAAACGGAGTGATTCGATCAGTGTCGGGGGACGGCGGGAGACAGCCGTGGCATTGGACAGCTGCAGCAAACCACCTTCACCGGTGTCCTGACCGGCCGCCGCTGCCGGACCGGTAATACTCATACGGCCTGAATACGGGATAACGACGGCGCGCTTCCACCGGGAAGAGTATCCGGGACGGCTGTCCGCAACTACCCGGAGCCAGCCGTTAAACTCTCCGCGCTCTCGAAAACGGCGCGTGCGGCGCCTTGAACCAAGAATCCACGACACCCATGCCGGACCAAACACGAGTGCGGCCAGCCACCACGGCGTTTCCCGGAGTACAAAGGCGGAAAGAGCCCAAATGAACGCAGCGTAAAGAAGCGCGGCGAGGACCAAGGCGAGCGTTCCGTTTCGACTGGGCACCCGCCGAGTCCAGCGCAGGGACGCGGCCCTGTCAATGCGTGGATGCCGGTACTACCGGCGGCGGGTCCGTGGGGCTGCCGCGTGCTCCTCCGACGCGGGAGCTTCCTTCTCCTCCAGCGGGTCCGGATCCAGGAAGGCCACGGTGAGCACTGCGGCAGTTTCGCGAATCTGCCATTCCCTGGCGCCCAGTTCGCGCAGCGCGGCGCTGATGGTCTCCAGGTTGATTTCGGCCGGTGGCCGCCAGGCCAGTCGGCGCAGGTGGTCCGGAGTCAGAAGGTTCTCCAGCGGCAGGTTCAGCTTCTCCGCCAGTGCGGTCAGGCGTGGTTTGGCGGTCTGCAGCCGCGCGGCAGCCGCCGGATCGTTTTTGGCCCAGACCCGCGGGGGCGGCGGTGCATGCGTGGGGATGTGCAGCGGGGGCAGATCCTCGGTGGAACGCGCAGCGGAAATGCAGCGCAGCCAGCGCGGTGCTTCTTTCTGTGCGGCCCGGCCGTGGAAGCCGGGGGTCTTGAGCAGCTGCGGCACGGTGGTGGGCATGGCCCGGGCGGCGGCAACAATGGCGGAATCCGGAATCAGGCGGCCCGGTGCAGTGTCCCGCAGCTCGGCCAGGTGCTCGCGTTCGGTCCACAGTTCGCGGACAGCCGCCAGCTGGCGTCGGTCGCGCAGCTGGTGCATGCCGGATGTGCGGCGCCACGGATCAACACGCGGCGGTGCCGGCGGTGCCGTGCGGATGGCTTCGAACTCTTCCTCAGCCAGTTCGAGCTTCCCGGCTTCCTCCAGCACCCGGATGAGTTCGATGCGCAGCTCGGCGAGGACTTCGACGTCGAGCGCCGCGTAGCGCAGCCACGGTTCGGGCAGCGGACGCGTGGACCAGTCCGCTGCAGAGTGTTCCTTGGCCAGCGAGAAACCAAGCAGGTTTTCGATGACGGCGGCAAGGCCCACCCGCGGCAGGCCGGCCAGGCGCGCAGCGAGTTCGGTGTCGAAAAGCCGATCCGGCCACATGCCCAGGGCGGAGAGGCAGGGCAGGTCCTGGGTGGCGGCGTGCAGGATCCACTCGACGCCGCGCAGGGCGTCGTTGATGATGCGCAGGTCGCCGAAGGCTTCGGGATCAATCAGCCAGGTGCCCGCACCTTCACGGCGGATCTGGACCAGCATGGCCCGCTGGCCGTAGCGGAAACCAGATGCTCGTTCGGCATCGACGCCGGCAGGTCCGGTACCGGCGGCCAGTGCCGCGGCAGCCCGTTCCAGGCCGCGCTGGGAGTCGATGACCAGGGGCACCCCGTCCCTCGGTGTTTCCAGGACCGGAACCGGCTGCGGCTCCGGCGGTTCACCCGTTTCGACAGGTGCGGTGCTGGACGGGTTTTCGGTGCTGCCGGATATGTGCGCGGTCATAAGGATTCCATTCTACCGAGGAAGGCGGCGGCCGCGGACAGCAGCGGCGGGCCGGCAGCTAGCTGCGCCGCCGGCCGGGAAGCGGAGTGACGCCGTCGGGCAGCGGCGGCAGTCCCGCGAAGGTGCACACCATGTCGGACCAGGCCTCCAGATGGGACTGCACGTCGGCGTCGGCCGGGGTCCAGGAGGCCCGGAGTTCAATGTCGATCGAGTCGTCGCGGCCTTCCAGCGTCCCGTAGCTCTCGGACAGCACGCGGGTGGCTGTTCCGCCGGCCATGGAATAGCGGGCGCCGTGCTGCTCCAATGCCTCGACCAGCCAGGTCCAGGCCACTGAGCCCAGGAGCTGGTCATTGCCCATGTCCGGTTCCAGCTCGGCCCGGATGTACGTGACGATGCGGAAAGTGCCGTTCCAGACCGGGGAACCGGCCGGATCGTGCAGCAGGATGAACCGGCCCGTGGCCAGTTCCAGCTGCTCGGGTATCTGCAGGGCAGCGGGGCCGTGCAGGCTGGTCGGTCCGGCGGGGCCGGGGGCCAGCACTTCGGCGCCGAGGGAAACAGCGTACGGGGCCAGGCGGGTGGGTGCCGGGATCTCCTCGAGCTTCAGCTCCGCCCGGCACGCGGCCCGGCGCATGGCGCCGAGGGCCGTCAGGAAATCCGGGGGCACCTGGGACAGGTCACCTATTGCACTCACCTCCGCAGACTATGGCCTGCGGAGCACTGCGGCCGGGGCAGGCTCGCCGGTGTGGCCGTTTCGTTACTTCCCGTCCAGCCGCGCGGGGCGGCCGGACGGCAGGTAACCGGGGGTCAGTGCGCGGCCAGCGGCGCCGGGTCGGCGGCGACTTCGCGGGCGATTGCTTCGGCAAACGCATCGATATCGGCTTCGGATGTGTCGAAGGTGCACATCCAGCGCACCTCGCCGGTGGACTGGTCCCAGTCGTAGAAGCGGAAGTCACCGCGCAGGCGGTCGGCGACGCCGGCCGGCAGCTTTGCGAACACCGCGTTGGACTGCGTGGGCTGGGTGATTTCCACGCCGTCGATCTTCTCCACGGCGGCGCGCAGCCGCTGTGCCATCGCGTTGGCGTGCGAGGCGGAGCGGAGCCACAGGTCCGTGCCGTACAGGGTCACGAACTGTGCGGAAATGAACCGCATCTTGGAGGCCAGCTGCATGTTCATTTTGCGCAGGTAGTCCAGCCCGGGTGAGGCCTCGGGGTCGAAGGTGATGATGCATTCGCCGTACATCATGCCGTTTTTGGTGCCGCCCAGGGACAGGATGTCCACTCCGGCGTCGGCGGTCATTTCCTTGAACGAGACACCCAGGCTGGCGGCGGCGTTGCCCAGCCGGGCGCCGTCCATGTGCAGCTTCATGCCGCGGGCGTGGATGTGGTCGGCAATGGCGGCGATTTCCTCCACTGTGTACAGGGTGCCGAGCTCGGTGGACTGGGTGATGGACACGGCCAGCGGCTGGGCGCGGTGCTCATCGCCCCAGCCCCACGCTTCACGGTCAATCAGGTCGGGGGTGAGCTTGCCGTCCCCGGTGGGGATACCCAGCAGCTTCATGCCGCCGATCCGCTCGGGGGCACCGTTTTCGTCCACGTTGATGTGCGCCGTCGTCGGGCAGATCACCGCGCCCCAGCGCGGCAGCAGGGACTGCAGGGCGGTGACGTTGGCGCCGGTGCCGTTGAAGACGGGGAAGGCGCGGATGCGGCTGCCGAACTGGTCCGTAAGGACCTCACGTAGCCGTGCGGTGTAAACGTCTTCACCGTAGGCCACCTGGTGGCCCTGGTTGGCAGCGGTCAGTGCGGCCAGGATTTCCGGATGGACACCGGAGTAGTTGTCGGAGGCGAAGGCCCGGATGGTGGTGTCGTGCAGGGGGAGAATGTCAGTCACGGTTCCTAGTATCTCTTACGTTGCAGTTGTGCAGGTCACTTTCCGGAAGGACCGTTGGACAGCAGGATCCGCTGTCCGTTGATTTCGGCGGCGTCCTGCTCGAAGAGCCGGACGGCGGCGGCGGCCAGGTCCCGGACATCGGTGTATCCGGGGAACTTCCGCTCCGGTGCCGCCGCGCGCTGCGCATCATCCACCAGTGCCTTGACCACGAATACGACGGCGGCAGAGTGCTGGGGCGCCGGATGCTCCTTGTTCCCGGCCTGGGCCTGCGTGAAGCCCTGCGCAATGGCCCGTACCCAGGCTTCGGCAGCGGCCTTGGCGGCGGCATAGCCGGCCCCGGCTGCAGTGGGGGAGTCCACTGCAGTGGAGGACACAATGGCCAGCCGGCCGTCCGGGGAGGCTTCCAGCTGGTCGTAGAAGCTCCGGCTGACGTTGCGCAGGGTCCGCAGGATGTTGGTTTCCAGGAAGTCCCAGTCCTGCTCTGCCTGCGTGCCGATGCCGGTGCCGGCGCGCCAGCCGCCCACCAGGTGGATCAGTCCGTCGATCCCGCCGTAGGTTTCCTGCATGTCGCTGGCCAGGGCGGCGACCTCCTCGGCGTCGTCGAGGTTGCAGGTGCGCAGATCGGCGTCGTAGAGGCGGAAGAGGGTGTTTTCCAGCCGGGCGGCGTCTCGCCCCACGGCCACCACCTTGGCCCCGGCGGCGTCCAGGGCCTCGCATACCGCGGTGCCCGACGCGCTCCCGGCACCGGCCACCAGGACCGTCCGGCCTTTCAGGGCGTTGGAGTCTTCTGCTGGCGCGGTGCCGGGTTCAGTGTTCATCCGGGGAGGTCTCCTGAGGTGCCGGTGATCCCGGCGGTGGATTCGATCACCGGGGCCATCTTCTTGGACAGGGCTTCATAGAACATGGACAGCGGGAACTCGTCGTCGAGCACCTGGTCGGTCAGCCCGCGCGGCGGGCCGTCCAGCGGCAGCGCCTGCGGACCCTGCGCCCAGACCGACGCCGGGTTCGGCGTCAGCGTTCCTGCCACCAGATCGTACGCCGCGAGCCAGTGCGCCGTCTTGGGCCGGTCGATGGATCGCCAGTACAGTTCCTCGATTTGGGCACCGAGCCGGACGACGACGTCGGCGGTTTCCTCCCAGTCGATGCTCAGCTTGCCGTCGGTCCAGTGCAGCACGTGGTTCTGGTGCATCCAGGCGAAGAGCAGCTGACCGCCCAATCCGTCATAGTTGCGCACCCTGCTGCCGGTGATGGCGAAGCGGAAGATGCGGTCAAAGATGACGGCGTACTGGACCAGCCGGGCATGCCGGCGGGTTTCCTCCGGTGCGTCCTGGTTGCGCTGGATTTTCACTGCTTCGCGGAAGGCGGTGAGGTCGCAGCGCAGTTCCTCCAGGGAGTAGAGGAAGTAGGGCATGCGCTGCTTGATCATGAACGGATCGAAGGGCAGATCCCCGCGCATGTGGGTGCGGTCGTGGATGAGGTCCCACATGATGAAGGTTTCCTCGGTGAGCAACTGGTCCTGCAGGAGTTCGGCGGCCTCGGCGGGCAGCTGGAGCGAGGTGATGTCTGCTGCGGCGGCGAGCACCCTGCGGAAGCGGGCGGCCTCCCGGTCGGCGAAGATGGCGCCCCAGGTGAAGGCCGGGGTTTCCCGCACGGCCACGGTTTCCGGGAAGAGCACCGCGGAGTTGGTGTCATAGCCGGGGGTGAAGTCCAGGAAGCGGATAGGGACGAACAGGCCGTTGGAGTATTCACCCGCTTCGAGTTCGGCGACGAACTCAGGCCAGATGACCTCGATCAGCACGGCCTCCACCAGGCGGTTGGAGCTGCCGTTCTGCGTGTACATGGGGAACACGACCAGGTGGGACAGGCCGTCGGTGCGGTGCTGCTGCGGGGCGAAGGCCATCAGCGAATCGAGGAAGTCGGGTTCCGTGTCCAGGCCGGCGGCAACCCAGCGCTCGAAGTCGGCCACCGCAAGGCGCAGGTACTCGGCGTCGTGCGCGAAGGCCGGGGCCAGCGCGTCGACGGCGGCGGTGATGGTGCCGATGAGTTCTGCCGCGGCGGCGTGGTGTTCCGGCTCGATGGAGCCGTTCTTGTTCTGCAGCGGCTGCAGGTCCGTGGCGGCCTGCTTCAGTGCATGCCAGGCATCCGTGTCGGCCGGGTTGGAGCCTGCCGGTACGGCGGCGATGTCCGGGCGGGACAGCGAAGAGAAAACGGGGGATGACATAGCTGGGACCTTCCGGGAAGGAGCCGTCCCGTTGAGACCGGGTGGCAGCTGGACTAGATAGCCGACAGCATACTCACGAATTCCTAACGCTTACCTGATATTGCGCTAATGATTAGAACTTCTTACGCTCGCCTTGATGCGTCCGGGGTCACTCGCCAAGTCCTGCTTGCCATTGTCCCGTCGCTATCGGCGGGGTACCTACCCGGCCTCTAGTGAGCAGATGGCGGGGTATTGGAGTCCGGAAACGCCCGGAAGCTGCTCAGTACATGGGGCGTGGGCAAGGAGAGCCCGGGATGTGCTCAGTAGATGGGGAGCAGCCGGGGGTAAGCCCGGGATGTTCTCAGTGGAGGGAATTGAGATTCGTACCCGGCCTCGTGTGAGCAGATGGCGGGGTATTGGTGTCCGGAAACGCCCGGAAGCTGCTCAGGGGATGGGAAGAGCACGGGACGCCCGAACGCATGGAGGGTGCAGTTGGGGAAATGCCCACCGAGGATCCGTGGCCTTGGGTGCTCCCGGTCCCGGCGGGCGTATCCGCAACGCCCGCCGGTCAGTGACCAGCCGCCGCCCGGCATCGAGGGAAGACCGCCGCCGGATGAACGCCCGGGTCCGGCCCCTAGTAGCCCCGGCTGTTCGGCGACTCGGTGCCGATGACGGTCAGCGAAACTTCGGGGTGGTTCTTCTCCACCCGGCGCAGCGCCCACACATCGTTGAACACGGCGACGTACGCGCCGTCGGTACGCACAAGGACCTCGGCGCCGTGGACGTTGGAGAGGATCTCCGCGGCATCGGCCGTGGTGAGCCGGGCCAGCGAGTAGGAGAGCTGTTCGTAGCGCATGGGGGCGTTGAAGTCCTGCGTCATGCGGTCTTCGACCACCTCGAACTGCATGGGGCCGACGGCGGCCAGTACGGGAGCCTGGTCACCGCGGCGGTCCGAACGCAGCACCTGGATGATGCCCTCGTGTTCGAGCTGGTCGATGCCGCGGCGGAACTGCTTGTACCGGCTGGGGTCCTGGGAGCGGGCCACGCGGAAGTGCTCGGGGGAGAAGAACGGGATGGGCGGGTACTCCACCGGCTCTTCGACGTAGAGGCTGTCGCCCACCCGCAGCGCGGAGGCGTTGACCAGCCCGACGACGTCGCCCGGGTACGCCTGGTCGATCACTTCGCGTTCGCGGCCGAACAGGTGCTGGGCGTACTTGGTGGCGAAGGTCTTGCCGGTGTTGGAGTGCGTCACCACCATGCCGCGTTCAAAAACGCCGGAGCACACGCGGATGAAGGCCACGTGGTCGCGGTGGGCGCGGTTCATGCCGGCCTGGACCTTGAAGACGAAGCCGGAGAAGGGCGCTTCGACGGGGCGCAGGCCGCCGTCCTTGTCTTCGCGGGCCGAGGCTGAGGGGGCCAGGTCCACCAGTGTGTCCAGGATCTGCTTGACGCCGAAGTTCAGCGCGGCGGAGGAGAAGAGGATGGGGGTGGCCTTGGCGTCCAGGAACGCGTCGCGGTCGAACTCGCGGCCGTCGATGACCAGTTCGGCCTCGTCCAGGGAGTCGGTCCAGACATCGCCTTCGCGCTCCAGGGCCTGTGCCGGGGTGAAGTGCTCTTCCTTGGCCAGGGAGGCGCCGGAGTTCTGCCGTTCAAAGTGGACGTATTCGTCCTTCTGCAGGTCCCAGACGCCGCGGAAATCGCCGGCAATGCCCACGGCCCAGGTCAGCGGCATGGGAGCCAGGCCGGTGCGTTCGGTGATCTCGTCCATCAGTGCCAGCGGGTCCAGGCCGGGGCGGTCCCACTTGTTGATCACGGTGATGATGGGCAGGTTCCGCGCGCGGCAGACCTCGAACAGCTTCATGGTCTGGGTTTCCAGGCCCTTGGCTGCGTCCACGAGCATCACGGCGCAGTCCACGGCGGCGAGCACGCGGTAAGTGTCCTCGGAGAAGTCGGCGTGGCCGGGGGTGTCCAGCAGGTTGATCACGGTGTCCCGGTAGGCGAACTGCAGGGCGGTGGAGCTGATGGAGATGCCGCGGTCCTTTTCCATCTGCATCCAGTCGGAAACCGTCTCGCGGCGGTTTTCCTTACCGTTGGTGGCACCGGCCGTACCAATAACGCGGGCGTGCAGGGCCAGCGCTTCGGTGAGCGTGGACTTGCCGGCGTCGGGGTGGGAGATCACCGCGAAGGTGCGCCGGCGGGCGGACTCCCGGACAATCTCCTTGGTGGCGGTGGCGCTGACGGTGGTGGAAACCTGTTGTGACACTCCGCTGCTTTCAGACTCTGTGGGTTGGAACTGCTGGGGGACTTGTGTCCGCGCCCGACAGTCAGCTGCTCAGAACACAGCTTTCTCATTCTACCCGCCCCGGTCCGGCCGCTCTGACGGGTGTACCGGTGCGGCGCGGCAGCAGGGGAACTGCGGCCAGCAGGCAGGCGGCGCCCATGGCGGCAACCAGAACCTGGTACGGCAGGACGCCGATCAGGATGGCAGCAAGCAGCGACGCGGCAACCTGGGGGAGGTTGGTCATGACCTGGGTGACTGCGGCGGTTCGCCCCTGCATGTCCAGCGGTGTCGCTTCCTGTCGCAGCGTCACGAAGGCGATGACCAGCCAGGAGACACCTGCGCCCACCGCAGCAGCCCCGGCCAGGACCAGCGGCAGGACGGTAAGTGCGGTGGCCAGCACGCCGCCCGCGAGCAGGAGGACACCGGAAACCATGCACCGGCGCAATCCGAGACACCGGATCACCCCGCTTGCCGTGAGTCCGCCCAGAATAGCCGTGCCACCCTGCACGCCCAGCAGCACGCTCAGGAATTCCGGCGGCCGGCCCAACCCCTGTTCCACGGTGGCGAAAACCGTCACGTTGAGGATTCCGGTTGCGCCCAGGGCAATTCCCAGGGACAGCAGTGCCCGGCGAAGCAGCGGGTGCCCGCGCAGGAAGGAGATGCCCGCCGTCGTGCTTTTCCAAAACGTCTCGTCCTCCGCCTTGACGTGGACCGTTTCGGCCAGCTTCAAGGTTGCCAGGACAAGTGCGGCCACGATGAAGCACCCGCTGGCCAGCAGGACAACGGTGTCCATTCCACACAATGCAAGCATCCCTGCCCCCACCAGCGGAGAAACAATGCGCAGTCCTTGGTCGATGCTGCTGAGTACGCCGTTTGCGGGGGCCAGGAGGCGGATCTCCAGCAGGTCGCGGAGCAGTCCGGATTGGGCGGCAGCGGTGATGTAGGAGGAAATGGCGTAAATAAAAATCACCGTATAGACCAGCCAAACGCTGCCCGCACCGCGGACCGCCAAAAGTGTCAGGACCACGCCGCCGGCAGCAAGGTTGGTGAGGATGAGCAGCGGCCTGCGCCGGTTCCGGTCTGCCAGCCGCCCGGTGAAGGGTGCCAACAATGCGGGGAGGCCGAGTGCGGCGAACACCAGGCCGGCGGCGGCGTCGCTGCCGGTGAGCTGCTTGACCCAGATAGCCGCTGTCAGGAACAGGACTGAGTCGCCGAAGTTGGAGAAGACCCAGGCCAAGGCCAGCCGGCGGAAGCCCGGCACCCGCAGCACGTCCCGGTTGGTACCGACGGTCGTTGGGGCAGTGTTCCTTCCTGTCCCGGTGCTCATTCCTGCCCCGGATCGATGTTCAGCACGGAGAACAGGCGCACCGGGACAGCACCTTCGGGGCGTTGCCCGGGATCCTCCCAGCGGCCTTCGAAGCGACGGGTCAGGTTCCATACTTCTTCGCGCAGCTGCCGGATTTCCTCATGCGTGGCGTAGGTACGGGCCTCGTACACCGTTGAAACGTCCAGATCCTCCGGCGGCAGCCCGGGGGAGCGGTGCAGCCAGTCCTGGATCCGCACGGCCTGCCGTTCCACCTCCAGGGCAGCCATGGCGGAAACGGCATGTGCCGAGCCGGGCTGGCCCGGATCAATGACGTGGGACCGGTGCCGGGAAACCGGCCGCCACGGCTTTTCGCGCCCCGGCTGCTCGACCTGTTCGATGTAACCGTGCCGGGCAAGCATGCGCAGGTGATAGGAGCAGCTGGCCACGGATTCTCCGATGACTGCGGCGCACTGTGTGGCAGTGGCGCTGCCGGCGTCGTCGAGGTAGGCCAGCAGCTCCAGCCGGACCGGATGCGCCAGTGCGCGGATGCGTACCGGGTCCGAGACCACCTGTTCGCCCGGCACGCCGGGTGTTGCCGGGGCTGTGCTGCTTCCCTTGCCAGTGGCGGGCTCGCGGTCTTGTTCCATGGGGTGAGCCTAAATGCTAAAGAAACCTTTAGCAAGGGTTCTTTAGATCGGAATCCGGATCCGTACCCTTGGCGGTGACGGCGGGACCGCGGATTCGTACCGCTGGTACGGGACGCGCGGCGTCGAAGTCCTCTAATGTGGTGCACGGCACGTACGTGCTCTCACCCGCCTTACAACGACGAAAGGCCCTCCAATCATGGCTGAAGCGTTCATCATCGATGCCGTCCGCACGCCCGTCGGCAAGCGCAACGGGGGACTGAGTAAGATCCACCCGGCCGATCTTGCCGCCCACGTGCTTGCCGAGACGGTCCGCCGCAGCGGCATCGATTCCGAGGAATATGACGAGGTCATCCTGGGCGCCATCGACCAGGTCGGTCCCCAGGCCATGGATATTGCCCGCACTTCCTGGCTGGCGGCCGGGCTGTCGGAGCGGGTTCCGGGAACCACCGTGGAGCGGCAGTGCGGCTCCGGCCAGCAGGCGGTGTCCTACGCGGCGCAGGCTGTGATGAGCGGCACCAGCGACCTGGTGATTGCCGGCGGCGTGCAGAGCATGTCCTCCGTGCCGCTGTCCTTCGCCAATACCGCCGCGAAGGAACTGGGTTTTCCGAATCCGTTTGCCGGATCCGTGGGCTGGGAGAAGCGCTACGGCAACCAGCAGGTCTCCCAGTTCATCGGCGCAGAGATGATGGTGAAGCAGTGGGGGCTGAGCCGGGAGGAGATGGAGGACTTCGCCGTCGAATCCCATGTGCGTGCCATTGCGGCACAGGCCGAGGGCCGCTTTGACCGGGAGATCCTGCCGATGAACGGCGTTACCGCGGACGAAGGTCCCCGTGACCCGAACCGGGCCAAGATTGCCACCCTGGCACCGCTGGCCGAAGGCGGCTCCCTGACCGCAGCTACCTCGTCCCAGATTTCCGACGCCGCCGCCGTCCTGCTGCTGGCCTCCGAGGATGCAGTCCGCCGCTACGGGCTCAAGCCCCGCGCCCGCATCCACTCCATCTCCGCCCGCGGCGATGACCCCATCATGATGCTCAGCGCCCCCATCGAGGCCACCCGGCACGCGCTCAAGCGCACCGGGATGAGTATCGGGGACATCGATCTGTTCGAGATCAACGAAGCCTTCGCCTCCGTGGTGCTGGCCTGGCAGCGGGAGCTCGGGGTGGACATGGCCAAGGTCAACGTCAACGGCGGCGGCATTGCCCTGGGCCATCCGATCGGAGCCACAGGTGCCCGGATCATGACCACCCTGCTGCACGAGCTGGAGCGCACCGGCGGCCGCTACGGGCTGCAGACCATGTGCGAAGGCGGCGGGCAGGCGAACGTCACCATCATCGAGCGGCTGGACGAGGGCTTCCGGCTGTAGGCAGGCTGCGCAGGCGCGGCCCGGTTGGCCGGTGCCGCCGGTTAGACGGCCCCGCCGCTCAGGCGGGGCCGTCCACGGGGTACCCCGAGGCGTAGGCGACCCACTGTCCGGACCCTGTCTCCGGGCACTGCTCGAGCATGGCTCGTTCAGTGACCTGGTAGTCCGCCGGTGCCTGCCGATACATCACCTTCACCAGGTCGATGTCCCGGTCCACGCGTCCGTCCTTCCACAGCACGTCATAGCGGAAGGCCCGGACCGGCCGGCGCCGCCACAGTGAAGGACGCATATACGCGGTGGCGCGGAATGCTAAGGGAATGGGGTCGCGGTCATTGGCTGGCACGGCACCATGCTTACACAGGTGGTCCGGCGGCCGGGCGCCGCCCGCCGGTCCGCCGTCCAAACCGCAGATCCAGCAGGAACACGGCCGCTGCTCCGGCAACATACGCCGGCAGGTCCCAGGCGTTGAACGTGGTGCCCAGCACCAGGCGCAGCGGCGGCCACTGCGCACCCCACCGGGCAGGGTACGGGGTGAGCTGGAACAGCTCGATCAGCATGCAGACCACGACGGCGGCGCCCGCCAGCCGCCAACGCCGCGCCCCGGGCAGGAGAAAGGCCAGCAGCAGGTACATCAGCGCTGC
The DNA here is from genome assembly GCF_030125565.1 of Arthrobacter sp. zg-Y1143. Classification (NCBI taxonomy): domain Bacteria; kingdom Bacillati; phylum Actinomycetota; class Actinomycetes; order Micrococcales; family Micrococcaceae; genus Arthrobacter; species Arthrobacter sp. zg-Y1143. The sequence goes on from NZ_JASKLW010000005.1 coordinate 225,536, forward strand.
ATACAGGATGCCGCCGGACGCGTCGCCCAGCAGTCCCGGCAACCCGGTGCGGGCAAACAGGCCCAGCGCCAGGACAACGACGGCGGCGCAGGCCACGGCGGCGCGGCGGCGGGAAGTCCGCGGCGGGATGTTCGGGTGCGGGGTGCTCGGGTGCGGGGTGTTCGGGTCTATGGGAACGGCGCGGGAGGTTCGGGATACCCGGGGGCCGGTGGATGAAGTGTCGATGCCGTCACAGTACCCAAAGATTTCCGTCCAAAGAGGAGCCCGTCCGGGACCGCGCCCTCATCGAAAAGGCAAAAATTACCGATTATCCGGCGAAAAACGGTAATTTTTGCTTTCTCGATCGAGGCAACGGCTATTTGTGCCTTTTCGGCTCACATGAGTCCGGCGGCCCAGCGCAGCCGCAGGCTTTCCTCCAGTTCCTGCTCCGCGATCCGCCGTTCAATGGCGGTCAGCTGTTCCTCCAGCCGCGGAATCCACCGGTTCTCCACGGCGCGCTGCCGGGTGCGCGTGGCGGCCAGTTCCTCCGAGACCAGCAGCAGCGCCCGCTGGCTCGCGGCCGCGGCTACGGCAGCTTCCAACGCAGTCCGGTGTGCCGCCGCAGCGTAGGCCAATGCGGAGGTGCCCCCGGCCGGCGGCGCCGCAGGAACCGTGCAGGACGCATCTTCGGGATAGGAAATACCCATCGCCCCGCCCCAGCGGACCGTGGCCAGCGCGGTGTCCGACGGCGCTGCCTCCGCCAGACGGTCAGCCCCGTCCAGCGCCGTGGTCCGCCGCAGCCACACGGCAGCTTCCCGGGCCAGTTCCTCCCAGGCCAGCCGCGCGGCGTCGGCCCTTTCCGCCAGCCCGTCGATGGAACGCTGCAGGATGCGCTGCTTGCGGTCCAGCAGTTCCGCACCGCGCCGGGCGGTGGCCAGCCGGCGCTGAACTTCGGCACGCTCTGCCCGGCTTCCCCCGGACCGGAACCCGCTCACGGCTGCACTCCGCTCACGGCTGCGCCCCGCTCACAACCGGGCCCCGCCCACGGCCCCGGGCAGGTACCGGTCCAGGAACTCGCCGGAAAGCATGGTCAGTTCCCGCCGGGGCAGCAGGGACAGTGCCTGCCAGGCCAGATCCAGGGTCTGCTCCAAGGTGCGCAACTCGTCGCGGCCCTGGTGGAGCAGTTCCTTTTCCACCACGGAGCGGAACTCTATGTAGGCCTTGTCGGTCTCACTCAGTGCGGCCGCTCCCACCAGTTCAGCGAGCTCGGACGCGGACCGGGCCCGGGCCATCGCGGACAGGACCTGCGCGGCCACGTCGAGGTGGTCCTCCCGGGTCCGGCCTTTACCCGCACCGCTGCGCATGAGCCGGGACAGTGAGGAGAGCACATCCACGGGCGGGTAGATCCCGCGGGCGTCGATGTCGCCGTCGAGCACTATCTGCCCCTCGGTGATGTAGCCGGTAAGGTCCGGCACCGGGTGGGTGATGTCTCCGGCGGGCATGGTCAGCACCGGAACAATGGTGACCGAGCCTTCCCGTCCCCGCACCCGGCCGCAGCGTTCGTACAGGGTGGCCAGGTCGCTGTAGAGGTAGCCCGGGTACCCGCGCCGGGCCGGGATTTCCCGCCGGGCAGCGGAGACCTCGCGGACCGCCTCCGCATAGCTGGTCATGTCCGACATCACCACCAGCACGTCGGCGCCGTCGTCGTAGGCCAGCGACTCGGCAAGGGTCAGTGCAATCCGGGGCGTGAGGATGCGTTCAATCACCGGATCGTCGGCGGCGTTGAGCAGCAGCACCAGTTCTCCGGCGGACGAACGTTCCTCCAGTCGGTCCCGGATGTAGGCGATGTCTGCGTGCGTCATGCCCATCGCGGCGAACACCACCCGGAAGGCACGGCCGGAGGAAGTGGTGGCCTGCGCGGCGATCTGCGTGGCCAGGGTCAGGTGCGGCAGCCCCGGGATGGAGAAGATAGGCAGCTTCTGCCCGCGGACCAGGGTGGTGAGGGCATCCACCACGGAGACCCCGGTGATCACCGGATCCTGCGGCGGTTCCCGGTAGACGGGGTTCAGCGGCCAGCCGCCGACAGGAGAGGAATGCTCAGCGGTCACTGGAGGGCCGCCGTCGAGCGGTTCCCCGCGGCCGTTGCAGACCCGGCCCAGCCAGTCCGTGCCCACCGGCACCGCGAGGGGCCGGCCCCGGAAGCGGACTTCCACCCCGCCCAGGGACATGCCCTCGGTGCCCTCCAAGACCTGCAGAGTGGTCTCGTCGCCGTCGATCTCCAGGACCAGGGCATGGCGCTCGGCCCCGCCGTCCACTGAAACGTTGGCGAACTCGTCCCAGCCCACGCCCTGGGTGTCCCCAAGGACCAGCAAGGGGCCGCGTAGCTCGCGCACGTCGCTGTGGCCCAGCCGAGCCGCGTGGCTGCTCTCGTTAGCCATGGGCGTCTCCCGCCGTTGGTTGGGGTTCCGGGGCCGGTTCCGGCGCCGGGGACGGTGCGGAGGCGGGCACGGCGTCCGCGGGGGAGGCCGGGGCCTGCTCCAGGTCCGCCGCCAACTGCCGGACAAACGCCCGGCCCCGCTGCTGCACGCCTTCGGCGTCCGTGGGACCGGTGTCCTCCCGCAGCCGCAGCACCGGGGTGAAGTCATAACGGTCGACGTCGGCCGGCGGCACTCCGCGTCCCACCAGCGTCTGGCAGGTGTCCACCACGTCCAGGACTGTTTGCAGCAAGGCGGCCCCCTTGGCTTCGGAGCTGTAGCCGTCATTGGGGCTCAGTGCGTTCTGCAGCAGCACTCCGTCGCGCAGCAGGCGCCCGCCCAGCAGCACCATCTGCTCGTGTCCGGGCAGGGAACCGGCCCCGATAATCTCGGCCAGCGCGGTCAGCCGGTCCGCTTCGGCCAGGAGCAGGGAAGCCTGCGCCCGCCGCTGCGCCCACTGCGGGTCCCCGTGGGCGGAGTACCAGCGGCCCAGCGACTCGGCGTCGCGGGAGAAGGAGCCGCGCCAGCTGACCGCGGGATAGTGCCGGGAGTAGGCCAGGTCCCGGTCCAGCAGCCACAGGGACCGGACAAAACGCTGGGTGCCGGTGGTGACCGGTTCGCTCATGTCCCCGCCGGGAGGGGAGACCGCGCCGATCACGGTGACCGACGCCGTCGCCCCGCCCAGGGTGCGTACCCGGGCGGCCCGCTCGTAGAAGGCGGCGAGCTCACTGGCCAGGGACGCGGGGTAGCCTTCCTCGGCGGGCAGGTCCCCGTTGCGGTTGGCGAACTCGCGCAGGGCTTCGGCCCAGCGGGAGGTGGAGTCTGCAATCACCACCGCGTCGTAGCCCATGTCGCGGAAGAACTCGGCCACGGTCACGCCGGTGGCAATGGAAGCTTCCCGGGCCATCATGGGCATATTGGAGGTGTTGGCAATGATGACGGTCCGGTCAATGAGTTTGCCGCCGGTCCGCGGGTCATCGAGCCCGGAGAGCCCGTCCAGCACGTCGGCCATCTCGTTGCCGCGCTCGCCGCAGCCCACATAGACAATCACATCTGCGTCGGACCACTTGGCAATCTGCTGCAGGGTCAGGGTCTTGCCCGTGCCGAACCCGCCGGGCACCGCGGCTGCTGATCCGCGGGGCAGGGGGAAGAGCAGGTCAAGGACCCGTTGGCCGGTCTGCAGCGGCACCACGTCGGTGATGCGCTCGCCGAAGGGACGCGGGGTGTGCACCGGCCACCGCTGGGCCAGCGGCACCTCCACCGTGCCGATCCGGGCCACGGCTTCCAGCGGGCGGACCTTCCCCTCGGCCAGCCAAGTCACTTCCCCGGACACGGCAGGGGGTGCCAGCACCCGGAATTCCAACGTTCCGGCCTCGGGCACGGTGCCCAGCACCTGCCCGCCGGTCACGGTATCGCCCACGGCCACCGACGGCGCGAACTCCCACTGTGTGTCCAGCACCGCCGGGTCCTCGGCCGAGCCCTGCCGCTGCTGGGTCAGCCACAGCGGGGCCGAGGAGAGCGGGCGCAGCAGCCCGTCAAAGACAGTGCCCAGCAGGCCCGGTCCCAGCAGTCCCGCGAGCTGGTGGCCGGTGCGCACCGCGGGGTCGCCGGCTTTCAGCCCGCCGGTGTATTCGTAGGCCTGCAGGGTGGCTTCGTCACCGTTGATGGATACGGCCTGGGCGGCAATGCCGTCCGGACCGATGTTGACCACCTCGAGCATGGACAGGCCGGGGAGTCCGCTGATTTCCACCAGCGGTCCGCTGACCCGGGTAATCCTGCCGCTGTCCGCCGGACGGGAAGCGCCCGCGGCCGGCATCGCCGCGGCCGGCCCGGGTGCGGCCGGCCCGGGTGTTGCGGGCCCGGGTGTTGCCGCCTCCGTTGTTAACGCTTCCGATGCAGCCGGCTTCCTTACCCGTCGTCCCATAACCTGCGCACCTCCCCGGCGTGGTCATCCATGGCCTGCAGGGCCAGAGTGGGCAGCGACAGGTCCAGGCGCCTGGAACCGGCACTGCCGGTCACGCCGCCCTTGTAGCTCTCCGTCACCGAGGCCATGGGTCCCAGCAGCCGGTCCGCCTCGGCGGTGAGCCTGCGGAGGATTTGCGGATAACGCGGGTCCCGGCGGAGTTCACGGGCCTGCTCCAGCACCTGTGCCTGCAGGAGGGAGCGCAGGTGTTCCTGCTCGGCCAGCACGGTCCGGCGTGCCTGCCGCCGGGCCCGGGCGGAGGACGCTGCCGCCTCAGCGCGTGCGGCCTCGGCCCCGTCCCGCCGTGCCGCGGCCAGGATGCCGTCAGCTTCCGCCTGTGCCCGGGACATGGTGTCCGTTGCCTGCTGCCGCGCCGCCGCGATTGTCCGGGCTGCGGCAGTATCCGCGTCCTGCGCCAGCGCCTGCCGCACTGGTGCCAGGGCGGCGTCTGCCCCCTGCAGCAGCCGGCTCATGAGGGCAGCACCATGGTCAGCGGGGACAGGGGATTCTCCCGTTCGACGACGAGGTGCCCGGCGGCGTCGGGGGTCAGCAGCACCACCGCCACGGAGTCCGGCAGCCGGAACCAAGCCGCACGTACGTCTGCCGCACCGGCGGCGGGATAGAGCAGTGCGCCGGCTAGCCGGTAGCCCTGCAGCAGGGCGGCACTACCCAGCGCGGCCACGGTGCCCTCGCGGCGGCTCATGCCTGCCCGATGAGGATGATCGAGATGATCAGCCCGTAAATGGCGATGCCTTCGGCAAGGCCCACCACCACCATGGCCCGGCCGAAAATTTCCGGCCGCTCACTCATGGCCGCCAGCGCCGCGGACCCGGTGTAGGCCACCGCAATGGCCGCGCCGATGGAGGATCCGGCCACGGCAATGGCCGCTCCCAGCAGGGCGGCGCCGCTGCTGTCGCTGCCGTCCGTGGCCGCCGCGACGGCGGTTGCGGCAGCTCCGCCGTCGCCCGCTGTGGCCGGGACGGCGTTCAGGGCGGCGACGAGCAGTGCCAAGGCTCCGCCCATCAGCACGGCGTTGAAGCCGAGCAGGGCGCGGACGCCGGCCCGGCGGCGGCGGCGCATGAGTACGACGGCGCCAATGGTAATCACTACGGTTAGGACAAGGACCAGCGGAAGGCCGGCAAACCAGGGATTCACGGCAGGTGCCTTTCAGCAGGGGCGAGGGACGGGCTCCAGGGCCGGAAGCGGCGGCCTTCTTCGGAGAAAACACGCGAGAACAGTTCGTAGTACTCCAGCCGCAGTGCCTGGATTCCGGCCACCAGTCCCTCCAGGGCGAACGTGAGCACGTTGCCGAGTACGAACATCAGAATGGCCGGGATGATCCGCCAACCCGGTTCCCAGATAGCGGTGGTGGCCTGCCACACGACCATCATCAGCGCGGCGTGGGTGAGGCCGAAGGCCGCCAGCCGGGTGAAGGAGACCAGGTTCGACGCCAGCTGGACCACGGTATCCACCAGCTCCACCGTGGCCTGCAGCCCGCCCGTGGCCCCGCCGCCCGATTCGGCGAACAGTCCGATGAAGATAAAAACCAGGGCGACCAGGGCCGCGACGCCGGCAAAGACCAGGATCACCCCGCTGCCGGCCAGCAGCCCCCAGGCCACCAGCCCGATCGCGGCGAACAGCAGTGCGCCGGCCAGCCCTGAGCGGGCGTACAAGGCATAACCCCAGCCGCCTTCCCGCACCCGGTTGATGGTGCCCAAGGCGTAGGAGCCGGCCAGCAGCACCGCACCCAGGACCAGTGCGGCGACGATCAGCGGAATAGGTTCCTCCAGGGGTTCCAGCCAGAGCACCGGCAGCACGCCGGTGGGGCCGAAGAACTCCCCGTACAGGACCCCGAAGAACACCGCCATCACGCCGGCGCCGGTGATGAACAGCCAGGTGCGCCGGTAGCGCTCCAGCCAGGGCACGTTCAGGAACCGGATCAGCAGCCCGGCAATCACCAGCAGCAGGCCCTGCCCGGCGTCGCCGAACATCATCCCGAACATCACCACGTACGCCACCCCCGCGATGCGGGCCGGATCCAGATCGGCGTACGGGACGGTGGTGTAGGTGTCCACCAGCAGGCGCTGCAACGGCGGGACTTTGCGCGGCGTGCCGGTGCCGGTGAGCTGGGTGGGCGGCTGCACACCGCGCGGGTGGCGCAGCGGGACGGCGGCGGCGCCGTGCGGTTCCAGTGCAGTGCGCAGTTCCGGCAGCTGCCGGGTGGGGGACCAGCCCACCAGGGCGGCCACCGGTCCGTGCACAACGGCGGCCTCCGCGGCCCGGTCCAGTTCCTCCGGACCGTCGCCGGGTTCGTAGGGGAGGTCCAGTTCGACGGCGCCGCTGGCCGCCACCTCGGTGAGCGCGGCACGCTGGGACTCCAGCGGCCAGACCAGGGCAATGCGCTCCATCCGCAGGGGGCTGAGGGTTTCACGCCACGGCATCAAGCACCTCGCTTCCGCCGGTTCCGGCAGCCGCGGCGGCCAGGGCGGCCCGGACGCGCCAGGCATCGGCTGCCAGTACGGCCATGGCGCCCAGCACCACGTCGGGTCCGGGCAGGCCGGCCCGGAGCAGGCCGAATCCGTCGGTTTCCACCTGCGCGGCCAGCTGCACTTCGGCTCGCCAGAGGCCCTGCGGGTCCTGTGTGGCGCTTAGGGCCCGTCCGGCGGCCGGGCTCAGGGACACCGCGAGTTCGGGCAGCGAGGCGGCATCAGTCCATCCGGTGCCCAGCAAGGGCCGCAGCAGGGAGACCAGCCGGTCCGGCGGGCGGGTCCGGTCCACCAGGAGCAGCCGGGCGGCCAGCAGGACAGCGGCGGACACTGCCCACGGCCGGGCACCTGCGGCGGCGCCGGCCAGCCGGCGCAGCCACACGGCGGTGAGGATGTCCGGGAGCTGGGCTGCCGTCCCGGGGTCGCCCCAGGGGCTGGCGGCCAGCATGGCGTGCAGTGTTTCGGGGGATTCGGCGGTGCGCAGCCGGGGCCAGGCCGTAGCCAGACCGCCCAGATCGTAGAGCGGAGCAGGCGCCATGTCGGTTCCCGCGGGCAAAGTGCCGGTGTGCAGGGCAGCAGCCAGGGCAATGATGTTGTCCGCTTCGAAGCGGGCGGCGGCGGCCCGGATCAGCGGGGTTCCGCCGGCGGGAAGCCAGCCGGCCAGGACGCGCAGCTGCCACAGGACGGTGCGTCGGGTGGCGTGCTGGGCTTCGCCCAGGGAGCGGGCTGCGGTGAGGTCGGGGCCGTACACAGAGTCGGCCAGGGCCTCGGCGGCGGTGGGAAGACTGGCCATCGCGGCAACTTCCCGGCAGGTACCGGCACCGACCCGGCGCTGGGCCATGGACCGTGCCCGGACGGAGGCCGCCACCCAGTCCGCGCGCATTAGCTGCTGTCCGTTCCGCGCCCGAGCAAATCCGAGACGAGGTCGGCCACAATCGCGCCGGCCAGTTCGGGTATCCGGGATTCGCCCCGGCGGCGCAGCTCGGCTGCCTGTTCGCGGGCCCGGCCGAGCATGTCTTCGTCTGCCCGGGCAGCGTCGGCGGAAACCCGGGCGGCGGCGTCGGCCCGCACCGCTGCACTGTCCATGTGCGCCTGCTCCACCAGGGTCGCGGCCTGGAGACGGGCGGCAGCCACGGTGGATCCGGCGTCGGCTTCGGCCTTGGCCGTCAACTGCTGCCCGGCCGCGATGGCGGAGTCCAGGGCCTCGAAGACGGGAATCAGTTCAGCGGCCGGTCCCTGGTCATCGACGGCCGGAACTCCGGCGGGCCCGGCCGGACCGGGTGCACCTACGGGGCGGAAACGGTCCAGCAGGCTGTTGCGTGCCATGCGGCACCTCCCTGAGCGGAGGATGGGTGGACTGCTCGGGCGGGCTAGTCTCCGGTGGCCTCGGCCTCGGAGTCCTCTCCGTGCCGGACTATGTCGCCCTCGGTGAAGAGGATCCCTTGGGCTATTTCACGCCACAGGGGAGTGCGGCGGAGCAGGAACTCCAGTTCCATGCTGAAGTGCTTGAACTCTTCGCCGAGGGAATCAAGCATGATGGCCCGGGACTGGGCGTCGGGTTCAACGGCCATCCGCTGCACGTACCAGCCAATGGCTTCGGCTTCTTCACTTAGGCTGGCGCACATGCGGGTAAAGGTGCGGGTTTCCGCGGGAAGTTCAGACGGCGGCTCATGGTACTGATCTGTGCCCATTTGCATCTCCTCAGGACCGGTGGTTCCGCACCCTCTGAGCGGTGAGCGGAACGTTTCCCCCGTCCATCGAGGTTACGTTTGGGTCCCGCCGGAAACAATGGTCGGGCGGGTTCAGCGGCCCAACCGGGCGTAGGCGCCTGCAAAGTGGACGAGCGGGTCCGCCTCGTCGTCGGCGGACGCGCGCCGGCCCATGGATACCACTTCGCCCACGATGAGCAGGTGGGTGGCCGCCGTCGTCACCTGCGTGGTGCGTACCTCGAACCAGGCAACGGAGCCCTCAATCACCGCGGCGCCGGTTTCCGGTCCGCGGCCGTAGTCAACCTGGTTGAGCAGCCCCTCCAGGGGCGAGCCGGGGCTGGCGAGCCAGTTGGCGGTGCCGCGCAGCCGTGCCGGCAGCAGGCTCAGGGCCCAGCTGCCGGCATCGACCACGGCCTCTGCGATGCGGGCCTCGGCGTAGAGACTCACCAGCAGGGTGGGCGGGTCGTAGGAGACGGAGAGGAAACCGCTGACGGTGGCGGCATAGTCACGCCCGCGCAGCCGGGTGGAGACCACGCCGACGCCGGAGGCAATGTCCGCGCTCAGCTCCCGGTACCGGTTCGTTGCCTCGTCCGGGATGTCCGGCCCCGTTACGGGGTCGGCCGGGAAAACTCCGTACTCCAACGCCGGTCCTTTACGGTTCGGTGGTGCTGCCGGCGCCGTCGCCCGGTACCAGCTTCACCGAAATGGAGTTGATGCAGAACCGCTGGTCGGTGGGCGTATCAAAGCCTTCGCCCTCGAACAGGTGGCCCATGTGCGAGTCGCAGTTGGCGCAGCGGACCTCAATGCGGTCCATGCCCATGCTGCGGTCGTGCAGGTAACGGACCTTGCCCTCGGCCAGCGGGGCGAAGAAGGACGGCCACCCGCAGTGCGAATCGAACTTCTCGTTGCTGGTGAACAGGTCGCTGCCGCAGGCCCGGCACTGGTACACGCCGGCGGTCTTGGTGTCCCAGTATTCGCCGGTGTAGGGCCGTTCGGTGCCGGCCTTGCGCAGGACGGCGAATTCCTCGGGGGACAGTTCCTCGCGCCACTGCTCGTCGGACTTTTGCACCGGGATGGTCCCGGCGTTCTCTTCGGTAGTCATATCCGCGTCAACGCTTAAGAGTCGCCAATAAATCCCGAGCCGCTGTACAGGTGCAGTACCGGCACGCCCAGCCGGTCCTGGGCCTCGTTGGCCCAGTCGGTGCGGAAAGTGTCTTCGATGGCGTGCGGGGTGGTGATGACCACCACCTGATCCGCCTGCGTACGCTTGGCGGTTTCGACGACGGCGGTCACCGGCTCCTCGCCGGTGACTGTGCCGGTGGCTTCCAGGCCGGAGGCCTGCATCAGTTCCAGCGATTCGGCCAGTTCGGTGACGGCGGCTTTCACCTCGTCGGCCTTGGAGGGCCGGTCACCGGTGAGGTTCTTGAACGCGGCGGAGAATTCCAGCAGGCTCAGGTTGTCCAGCACGTCCACCAGCAGGTTCCGGCCCGGATCGGCCGGGACCAGCACCTCAAAGCGGGTGGGGGTATCACCGGCCAGGGCACGCAGGTTTTCAATGTCGCCGGGAACCAGCGATTCTTCGGTCAGCACCACAATTGTCGAGGTCATGGCCACCAGCCTAATATGCCCGCCGCTCCGGCACGGCTCGGCGCGGCGCGGCCTCGATGCGCGGCAGGGCGTCAGCGTCGGTAAGAATAGTCTTATGGCTATCTCCGTTCCTACTGAAGTTCCTGCCGGTTCTGCTGCGGTACGCTCCGTGGTTCCCTGGGTCCGCTGGACCGCTTTCGGGGCCGGAATAGGTGCGGTGGCATCAACTGCGGTGGTGGCGGCGGCGTCGGGCCTGGGCGTTTACTTCGCCCGCCAGGTGGTGACCCCGGCACGCACCCGCGACTCGAACCTGGAGATCCTGGCCGTGACCGAGAGCGAGCACGGACGCCAGGTCATCCTCCCGGCCAACGCGGATACCACCGTGGACGGGACATACAGCCTGTACTTCGACAACGGCGAAGGGCACGCCCGGATCGGTGCCATCCGCTCCTACGTGCCGCGTGAGGGCACCGTGCAGCGCGACGTCGAAGAGGTCTACAGTGGTGACCTCACCAAGGCCCGGCGCGGCTGGTGGAGCGGTTCCATTTATCCCTCGCCGGCCGCCGTCGGGATGCCCGAAGAAGAAGTGCAGATCCCGCTGGAGAACGGGACCGCTCCGGCCTGGTTGGTGCGCACCCCCGGGGCGGAGACCTGGGCTGTCATGGTCCACGGCCGGGGCGCGCGGCGCACCGAGTGCCTGCGAGCTGTGCGCACCGCGCGTGAAGCCGGGCTGAGCAGCCTGCTGATCTCCTACCGCAACGACGGCGAGGCCCCTTACGCAGCGGATGGCCGCTACGGTCTGGGGCACACCGAATGGCACGACGTCGAGGCCGCCATCCGGTACGCGCTGGAGAACGGTGCCAAGGATGTCGTCCTGTTCGGCTGGTCCATGGGCGGGGCGATCAGCCTGCAGGCTGCAGACCGATCACCGCTGAGCCGCTACATCCGCGCCATGGTGCTGGACGGGCCGGTGATCAACTGGGTGGATGTGCTGGCGCACCACGCCAGGGTGAACCGGATTCCGGCGCAGGCTGGGCGGCTGGGACAGTGGCTGATCTCCAACGCCGCCGGCCGGGCGCTGACCGGACTGGCCGCTCCGCTGGACCTCAAGAGCATGGACTGGGTCACCCGCGCAGAGGAAATCCGGATCCCGACCCTGATCCTGCACAGCAAGGATGACGACTTCGTGCCCTACGGTCCGTCAGCCGAATTGGCGGAGAAGAACCCGGAAGTCATCACTTTCGAGCCCTTCACCCAGGCCGGACACACCAAGGAATACAACGTGGATCCCGAACGCTGGGAGCGTGTGGTGCTGGGCTGGCTGAACAGCGCCCTGGGCCGCACCCGGCACCCCGCGGAGCACCGTACGGGGGAATAGCCGGGGAAGTAGCGGGGGATCAGGGACCGGGCTCCGAGCCCCGGCGGCCCGGGCCCCGGGGCAGCCGGCTTAGTGCGTTGTTCCCGCCAGCGGTGCGCGGTAGCGCACCTCAGCTAGCGGCGATCCGTTGAGGACTTCGGTTCTGACGGCGCCGTCCGGGACCAGCCCCATCCGTTCATAGAAGCGCCGGCCGCGGACGTTTGTCTCCAGCACCCACACGCTGACCTCCGTGTGCTGGCTGCCGCGCAGCTGATCCAGTGCTGCCTCCCAGAGACGGCGCCCTAATCCGGTGCCCACGTGGTGTGCGCGCAGATACAGGGAGGTGACCTCTCCGGTTTGCGGGCCGGCGTCGTGGTCGCGGCTGGTGCCTGCGTGGGAAAACCCGACCATTTCCGGGCCGATCACGGCCACGTGCGGCTGCGGGACGGTTCCTTCCCGGACCAGCCGTGTCCAGCCTTCGGCCCTGCGGCCGGCATCCATCGCGTCCAGCACGGTGTCCGGCATCAAACCGCGGTACGCCCACTGCCATGCAGCGACATGCACTGCACCGAGGGCCGGCATGTCGGTTTCGGTGGCGCGGCGTATCTCAGCGGTAGGCATCCGTGTATTCAACAATGGAAAAGACCATTAGCGCCAGTGCGGTCCGTCAGGCGGCGTCCGGCGCGGCCTCGCGCGGAGGAAAGCGCGACGACGGCGCTGCCGGCCACCACGGTTACTCCTCTGCGGCGGGAGCCCTGTTCTCGGGATGCACGGCCAGGAAGATGGAATACCTGGTGCTGTCCGCTTCCTCTTCGGCTTCGGCTTCCTCCGCCTTGAGCTCCTCCAGGATGCCCATTACCCGGTCCACGAACCGGTCATGCCCCGCCTTGGTGAGGCGGACCCCCAGCCGGGAAATCATGACCTCCGCCGACGCCGGGACCTGCCCCATTTCATCGACGAAGGCACCGACTACTGCGCCGCGAACATCGAGATCATGCCCGTCCAACTCCAGTTTCCAGGACTTTTCCGTGGCCAGATAGGGAACTTCATAGGCTCCGCTGGGCCCGGACCGGCCCTCTTGCGCCTCGAGGAAACCCGCGGAGACGAGCTTGCGGACGTGGTAGAGCACCGTGGCGGGATTGGCCCCCAGCCGGGTGGCGATTTCCTTGTTGGTCAGCTGCTCCTTGAGGCACAGCCGGAGGATCCGGAACCGTATTGCGGAGGCGAGGGCCTTGGCTTCTTCCTCGCTGGCCGGCCGCCGCGGGGCCTGGCGGCTCTCTTTCGTCATGCGGGCAGAATATCAGAGGGCTATTGACAAAACTCAATCGATTGCACAAAGTCAATCGCATGACGACGGAGAAGAGTGCCGCGACGGAGAAGAGTGCCGCGACGGAGAAGAGTGCCGCGACGGACAAGAGTGCCGCGACGGACAAGAGTGCGGTGACGGACAAGAGTGCGGTGACGGAGAAGAGCGCAGCAGAGGTCACGGAGAGTAGCCCCGCAGGCAAGGGCGGCCGGGGGATCCTGCGGGAGCACGACTTCCGCAACCTCTTCTACTCCACGGCGCTGAGCAGATTCGGGCAGGAGATCTCCGGCCTGGCACTTCCGCTGGTAGCCGTCCTGTCATTGGACGCCAGCGAACTGGAGGCAGGCGTGCTTGCTGCCGTGAGCACCGTGGCTTTCCTGCTGGTCGGACTGCCCGCCGGGGTTTGGGTGGACCGGCTGCGCTACCGGCACGTCCTGGTCTCTTCCGACGTCATCCGTTCTGTGGTCCTGCTGACCATTCCGCTGGCCTGGTGGCTGGGGGCGCTGTCCATCTGGCAGCTCTACGCCGTGGCCCTGGTGACCGGAATCTTCAGCGTGTTCTTCGACGTGGCGTACCAGAGCTACCTTCCGCAGCTGATTGGCCGCAGCAGGCTGGTGGAAGGCAATGCCAGCTTGGAGACCGTGCGATCCGTCGCCCAGCTGGGCGGCCCCGCTGCGGCCGGGCAGCTCATCGCATGGCTTACCGCCCCCTTCGCCGTGGCCTTGGATGCCCTGGCCATGGGGCTGTCAGCGCTCTTCGTTTTCCGGATCCGGAAGCCGCAGGCCCGGCCGGTGCGGGATCCCGGTTCCAAGCTCGGTGCCGACATCGCGGAGGGCCTTCGTTTTGTCCTGGGCAACCCGCTGCTGCGCGCCGTCGCCGGATCCAGCGGCCTGTTCAACTTGGCCTTTTCCGCCTACATGGCGATGCTGATCTTTTTCCTGCCCCGCGATTTGGGGCTGGGCTCGGGGCAAATGGGAATCGTGTTCTCGCTGCTGGGCGTGGGCGGCCTGCTGGGTGCGCTGGCCGCGAAGCGGGTGACCGCATGGCTCGGCGAAGGCCGCTCCATCTGGATGTCGGTAGCGGCAACGGCGCCTTTCGCGCTGCTGTGGCCCGCAGCCAGCCAAGGCTGGACGGTCTGGCTCGGAGCAGCGGGCCTAGGGGTCGCAAGCTGCGGCACCGTTGTCTACAACATTGCACAGGTCAGTTTCCGCCAGCGGCTGACTCCCGACCGGCTGCTCGGCCGGATGAATGCCACCATGCGGTTCCTGGTGTGGGGAACCCAGCCTGTAGGAGCGGTTCTGGGCGGGGTTTTGGGCCAGGTCTACGGAGCGCGGCCGGCCCTTTGGATTGCCGGGGTCCTCGCGTGCCTCGCGTTCCTGCCGCTGGTCCTGTCACCGCTGCGCGCAATGCGGGACCTGCCGGACGGTGATCAATAGCCGGGCACCCGGCGTCGGGCCTGTATCTTCGGTGGAAAAGCAGCACCAATGGGGGAACCAATGCCGAAGAGTAACCAATGCTGAATCATGACCGGGCCGGAATGCCTGCCGACTTTTTCCGGGCTTGGAACCAGGGCCTGCATCCGGACCTGTACGAAATCGAGAACCGTGCCCTGGACCGGGAGGAGTATGTATGGGCGGCCCTGTCCCGTCTCGCGCCTTGGGCGGGCCGCATCATCCTTGACCTGGGCTGCGGCACCGGGTTCTGGCTGCCCCGGTATGCGGAACAGGCGGCCTCGGTGATCGGCGTCGAACCCGATCCGGAGCTGCTGGCAGCGGCACGGGCACGGGCCGGCGGCGCCTCAGTGCTGCATGGTTCGGCGGAGCACATCCCGCTTCCGGACAGTTCGGTGGACGTAGTCCATGCCCGGTTTGCGTACTTTTTTCCGTCGCCTCAGCATGACTGCTCGGCTGGGCTGGCGGAGGTCCTGCGGGTGCTGCGGCCCGGCGGGTCCCTGGTGGTCATCGACAATGACCAGGACGACGGCGAGTTCGCGGACCTGCTCGAGGCGGCCAACGCGGCAGCCGGCCAGGGCGAGGGCGACTACATCGCGTCCTGGTGGGCGGAACACGGTGCATCAACCACGCGGGTGATGAGCAGCTGGACCTTCGACCGCCCGGAAGAGCTGGCCGACGTCGTGCGGATGGAGTTCCCGAACGGTACCGCCGACGCGTGGCTGGAAGCCGATCCGCAGCGGTCCCGGCTCAGTTACGGCTACGCCCTGCACCATCTGCGGAAGGGCTAGGCACCGGCCGCAGCCCGAGACAGGCGGCCCTCAGGCCGGGGCGGCCGCGATGGGGGCCGAGACGGCGTGCGTGAGCCGGATCAGGTCAAAGGGGGAAAGGCCGATCTGCAGGCCGCGCCGGCCGCCGGACACATACACGGTGTCCAGCAGCTCGACGCGCGAGTCGATGCCGGCGGGGGAGGCGTGCTTCTGGCCCAGAGGGGAAATGCCGCCCACCACGTAGCCGGTGCGCTTCTCCGCCTCGTGGCGGTCCGCCATCACGGCTTTGCGGGCACCCATCAGCGCGGCGAATTTCTTCAGGTCCAGGTTCAGCGCCACCGGCACCATGGCCACGGCCAGGTGTCCGCCCAGATCCACCATCAGGGTTTTGTACACGGATTCCGGCGGCAGCTGCAGCTTCTCCGCCGCTTCCAGCCCATAGGAGGGCGCACCGGCGTCGTGCTCGTAATGACGCACGGTGTACGGAACCTTGCCGTGGTCCAGCAGACGCGTGGCCGGGGTCGCGCTCCGGCCCGCGTTCTTGTCCCGGTTGCCCGCCATGGTGCTGCCCTCCTGCTGTGCCGGTGAAACTGCTGTGCCGGTGAAACCTACGCCTGGTTCAGCTTTTCGTGTTCAGCGAGCCGGCGCTTGATACGTCCCAGCATGGCGGACATCCCGCGCATGCGCAGCGGGGTGATGGCCCGGGTGAGCCCCAGCCGGTCCGGAACATCGGCCGGCACGGCCAGGATCTGCGCTGCCGGCAGTCCGTTCAGGCCTTCGTACAGGACACTGGCGAACCCGCGGGTAGTGGGTGCTTCCGGCGGCGCCTTGAAGAACAGGGACACCAGGTGTTCGGGGGAGTCGTCCACATCCAGGCTGAGGAACACCGGCGACTGGCATTCCACTACCTGCTCCATCAGTTCGGGCCGGTCGGCGATTTCCGCGGGCAGCTCGGGCAGGCTGCGGGAGAATTCCAGCAGCAGTTCCAGCCGCTCGGCTTCCTCCATTGCCTGGAAGTCGTCGACGATTTCGGCCAAGGAGTCCGGGATGGCGGTTTCGGGTGTTGCGGTCATGGGGAAATCTCTCTTTATGCGGTGGAAATCAGCGGGGTGCGTTGCCGGGTTCTTCACCGCGGGCAATCGGCACGCGCACGGCGTTGCCCCACTCGGTCCAGGATCCGTCATAGTTGCGTACGGACTCGAAACCGAGCAGGTGCTTCAGGACAAACCAGGTGTGGCTGGAACGTTCGCCTATGCGGCAGTAGGCCACGACGTCGTCGCCCTCCTGCAGGCCCGCCCCGTCCTTGTAGAGGGCCTCGAGCTCGTCGCGGCTGCGGAACGTGCCGTCTTCGGCGGCGGCCTTGCCCCACGGCACGGACTTCGCGGTGGGAATGTGCCCGCCCTTCATGGCGCCCTCATCCATGTAGTCGGGCATGTGCGTGCGTTCGCCGGTGTATTCGGCGGGGGAGCGCACGTCGATCAGCGGTCCCTTGCCCAGGTGGCCGACGACGTCGGGCAGGAACGCGCGGATCTGTTCGTCGCGGCGCTCCACCACGGGGTAGTCGGTGGGCTGCACGGAAACCTTGTCCGTGGTCATGGGGCGGCCTTCGGCAACCCACTTGTCCCGGCCGCCGTCGAGCAGGCGGACATCCTCGTGGCCGAACAGGGTAAAGACCCATAGGGCGTAGGCGGCCCACCAGTTGCTCTTGTCGCCGTAGAGGACCACGGTGGAGTCGCGGGTGATGCCCTTGCGGGACATGAGCTGCGCGAAGGCCTCGCCGTCCACGAAGTCCCGGGTGTCGGCGTCGTTGAGGTCGGTGTGCCAGTCGATCTTGCGGGCGCCGGGGATATGGCCCGTTTCGTAGAGGAGGATGTCCTCGTTGGATTCCAGGACCACCAGGTTATCCGGCTTGTCCAGGTGTTCCGCCAACCAGTCCGTCGACACCAACCGCTCCGGGTGGGCGTAGGCGGCGAACTTGGGGTTGCTGTCAGCGGCGATCGACATACGCAAAACTTCTTTCCTAGGCTTTTGAATATTGGCTCCTTCTAAGCCTAACGACGCCGGGAGGCGAAAACTTCCAATGCCCGTCTAACCCGGGGACGTCCCGGTCGGGAGGCGCAGTGCCGGACGGCCGGTGGGGACGCGCAGCGCCAGCACTGCAACGGCAGCGCCGACGACGGCGAACACGGCCTCCAGCGGCTGGAACTCGACGTAGGCGGTTTCCCAGGCTTCCAATCCGATCAGGCTGAGGCCGGCCGCCACTCCCAGCGGCCGGGCTGACCGGTGGCGGCGCAGCTGGAGGATCCCGGTGGCCAGGTATCCGCCGCCGCACCCGGCGGCCAGGAGCAGGCCGGGCAGCCGCCAGTCCGTAAACGGGGTCCGCCGCAGCACATGCGGATCCGCGTGGAGGAACGCGCCGTCGGGCCGGACGGCCAGCAGGATTCCGCCGCCGAGGGCAGCAGCGGCTGTGCCGAACTCCAGGCCTATCAGGGTCCGTTCAGCGCGGATGCGCGGGTTGTCCGCATTTGGGCTCGCGGTGCGCCGACGGGTCATGTGTCGAGTATTGGCTGCGTTTCGGCCGGCGTCCAGATCCCACCTCACCGCCGGGGCACGGGCAGTGTGGGTGCTCGCGGTGCTTGCCTTCCCGTTCGCCGGCCCGAGCCTATGGTTCCCGATCGGTCGCCGCGCCAATACCCTAGGCCGTGAGCCGAGCCCCAACCGGCCAAGCAGTAGCACTGTGCGCAGCTCCAGGCACGGAGGCAGCTAGAAGCAGGCGGTGAGTAGTATGCACTGCAAGGTGAACTGCTGCGACCGCGGAGGCTGCGATGACACATGGTTCGGTCCGTACCGGCAGGAAGCCCGGCGAAGCGCCGTTACGGATCCTGTGCGGCAGCCTGACGCTGGGGCTGAGCCTGATATGCGTGTATGCAAGCTTCAGCCGGGCGATCCAGGGGACCGGCGGCGAAGCCGTCACTTCCTGGATCTTCTTTGCGTGGGGCTGCGCCACGGCCATCGGTGGGGCATGGGTCATAAGAGGCCGGTCGAAAGGTCAACCGATCGTTTTCGCGCGGGACCGCAAGCGACTCATACTTGTTGCTTCACTGGCCATTTCAGTTGCAGGCATGCTGATAGTACTCGCCGTCCAGTTCTCGACGACTGGTGATGAAGAATGGCCTTTCCTGCTGCAGACGATGTTCGCAGTCCTCTTTGCTTCCGTGTTGTTTCTGCTCTTTGAGCGAGAGGACTCCAAGGAGCAGACTGCGCCGAAGCCGTTGACGGCGGCGGGACGGCGGAAAGCCAGACGTTTGCTGATCGTGATGGTTCTGGTCGGAGTATTGACGTTGACTGTCGGCCTCGCCGCAGGCGTCCAGACCGATAGCTGGTGGGAAGAAGGGCTCAGTCGGTTAGGTACTGCACTTTTGGCAGCAGCTGCAGTGCTCGGGTACCGGCTAAAGACGAACCGTTGAAGTGCGATCACGGCGTCCCGACGGCGTCGAGTTTCGCTGGAGACGTCGCTGCGCGGTGGCGTGTCTCGGACCTCAGCCCCAGGTACGTGCCGGTGATGATGAGTGCGGCACCGGCGATGCCCGGCAGCGGAAGGGCTTCCCGGCCTATGGTAATTCCGATGAGGACGGCCCAGATAGGTTCGGTGCCCATCAGGAGGCTGGCCCGCGACGCCGAGGTCTGCTGGATGGCCCAGGCCTGGACGAGGAATGCGAACACGCTGCATGCCAGCCCCAGGTAGAGCACACCCATCCATTCACCGGCGTCGAAGCTGCGCACTGCCTCGAGCACACCTTGGTGGTCGGCTGCGCTATATACGACGGCGCAGACCGCACTTTGCATCAGGGTCAGATTCAGTGCGCTGTGACCGCGTCCCCGGGTGAGGCCGGAGACGGCGGTGACGTGGATTGACCGCACGACGGCGGCGGCCAGCACAAGCAGGTCTCCCAGCGTCGGAGCAGCGAATCCGTCACCGGAGACAAGGAGGCATACACCTACCACTGCCACCACCCCCGCCACGAAGACCATGCGCGGCAGCGGCACGCGGAAGGCGAGGCTCTCCGTGACGGGGGTAAACACAATCACGAGACTGATGATCAGCCCGGCATTCGTGGCACTGGTACCGGAGATTCCCTGGGTTTCCAGGAGAAGTACCGCGGCCTGTGTCAGGCCCAGGACCACGCCGACGAGCGTCTCGCGGCGACCGGGCCGACGGCGGTTCCCGACCAGCCAGATGAGTGCCAGGGCCAGCGTGGTGATCAGGAAGCGCAGGGAAAGGATGACGGTGACGCCGACTGTCTCGGTGAGGGTTTTGGCTGCAAGATAACTGCTGCCCCACACGACAGCGACCATCAGGAGTAGGAGATCCACCCTGCGCGCAGAAAGTAGCGAAAACAACAGGCGTCGCGGTTCAGTCCGGATTCGCCGGGCGGGCTGGATTCGCCGGGCGGGACGCGGGGAGGGGAAGGTCACCTGACCAGTCTTATGGCAATGGAAAGATAAGACGAGAGGGCATTTGATGAACTGATGGTTTAGGTTTTCCTTATGGATCTGCATCAGTTACAGCTGCTTCGGGAATTGGGTGAGCGAGGCAGCCTTGCCGCAGTTGCCCGCGCGCTCCATGTCTCCGCATCCGCCGTGTCGCAGCAATTGGCGGCGCTGCAGCGCCGGGCAGAGGTTCCCCTGACGGAGCGGCGGGGACGGAACCTTGTCCTGACCGGCGCCGGCCAGGCCCTGGCCCGGGCCGCCGTTGATGTCAGCGTCGCCATGCGTTCTGCCGAGCAGGCCGTCAGCCATTACCTCCAGGACCCCCGCGCGACGGTGAACCTGTGCGCCTTCAACAGCGCCGGCCTGACCTACTTCGGGCCCCTGCTTCAGGCGCTGTCCGGTGAGGATAGCCCGCGGCTAATCTGCCATGACCGGGATGTGGGCCAGGAAGACTTTCCCGCCCTGGCCGCCGATTACGACGTGGTCATTGCCCACCGCCTTGAGCACAGCCCGCCATGGCCCGAATCCATCACCGTCCTGCCGCTGGTTCGGGAGCCCCTCGACGTCGCAATGTCAGAGACACACCCTCTCGCCATTGAGCCAAGCGTCAGCGTCGCCGACCTCATCACTGAAGAATGGGTGTCAGTCCAGGACGGCTTTCCGCTGACGTCTGCCCTGCAGGCACTTGCTGTTCACGCCGGGCAACCCCTTAATGTCACGCACCGGATCAACGAGTTTTTCATTGCGGCAGCGATTGTCTCCGCCGGTTCTGCCGTCTCGCTGATGCCGCGCCACACCGCAGCCCCGCCGCCAGGCAGCGGGATTGTCCTCAAACCGATCCACGACCTGCCGCTGGCACGGCGCGTGGATATCCTCTGCCGGCCTGAAGCACTCCAGCGGGTGGCAGTCCTGCAGGTCGTTGACGCCCTTCGACGGATTCCGTTCTCTAACTAGCTGCGTCGTACCAGCGCAGAACCCGCAAGGCTCTCAGGGTGTTCCACCGGCTTGGCGTGCCATCCGGTCCTTCGAAACGAAAGTGGACTGCGCCGGGGTGGGTATTCTCCAACAGCCACCGTCCATCCGGCTGGCGTTTCGCACGGATATGGTCGATCGCTTCAGCCAGCCGCGGATCGGCTGGTCCGCCGCGCAGGGCGAAGTAGCTCGCCGCCTTGAGCAGGTCATAGTGCCCGCGAGGAGGATAGGAGAACTGAAGCCATCGCGGGTCCACCACCTCGCCGGTGCGCAAGGACCGGAACAGGGAGCGTTGAAGCAGGTACTCCTCGCCGTCATGGCGTGCCCGGTGGACCTCGTCGGATCCACCGGTGTGCCGCTCCCACCGCAGTAAAGCGTCCACCACATCAAGGGTGCTGGAAAAGGATCCTGGTGCCGGACGTGTCTCGGCCCAGCAGTTCCAGCCGCCGTCGGGCATCTGGTCCGCAAGGAGCCGCTGCACCACCGGCTCGACGTCGACGCCCAAGTAGATGCCGATCAGGATAGTGCCGGCATTGATGCAGCAGTCGACTTCCCCGGCGAAGAACGGCAATCCGTCGTATTCCCACCTGCAGTTGTCGGCGACCAGCTGCGCTGTCTCCTGCATCACCGCGCTGTCCGGTGGTACGCCCAGATGGCACAGGTCCAGCAGCACCGGGTAGGTAGCGGTCCACGGTTGCTCCGGCTCTCCGCCCGGTTGCACGCCCGGTTGTGCGCCCGGCGTCGGTTCTGCAAAGGCGGCAGGGAACGGCGGCGGTGGTTCCCCGCCGGCCAGGGCCCGCGCCGTACTCTCGGCGAACGCCGCGGTATCCGGGAAGCAGGCCCCGTCCGCCCACCGTCCGTCAGGGGCACGCCTTGCGAGCAGCCCGGCGCCCCACCCTTCGTGCTCCACCCGCGCCCGTTCAGCGTCCACCTCATCCTGGGAGGCGTCGAGAAGGTCGCGTAACACCTGCCACCGGATGGCCGGATCGCCTTGCAATAACCACTCCACGACCGGATCATCCGTTCGCGGCGTCCGTGAGAGATCGGCTTCGTACTTCTTTGGGGAAGATTCCACGGCGGAATCGTATTCGAAGGCGATCACGCAATAAAGAGCCCAAGGCATCGGACTTCGCGGATACCCCTGAATGTCCTCACCACTGACGCTCGTGGCTGTGCGCGGCGTTTACGCGAACGTGAGAAGAAGGGCGTCGGGCTGCCCTCGTGGTTAGGGATCGGGGTGCACCAGGGCTTGCAAATCTCATTCACGGGCGCGTTGGCGTATCGTTTGCAGGGCGGCGAAATGCCGCCACCCAAAGAGCATCAGAACCGGCAGACCTTGCCGGCCGGGCACGAAACGGACGGACAGCACGCAGTGGCACAACTGGAGCACCTGACAGAACGGACTCCCCAGGTATCCGTAAACGAACTGCTGCAGGGATTCTTCCCCTCACCGCGGTTCGGCAGCGTGTCCTTTGATTCCTACCGCCCCGATCCGTCGCAGCCATCACAGGCAAAAGCCGTGGACGCTATGCGCTCCTTTGCCGCCGACGTCGACACCCCCGAGCCCAGCGGTTTCCGGAAATTCTTCGGCGGCAAAAAGCCCGAGACCAAGGCCGGGTTCTACCTCGACGGCGGATTCGGCGTCGGCAAGACCCACCTCCTCGCCTCGCTGTGGCATGCGGTGGAGGGCCCCAAGGCCTTCGGCACGTTCGTGGAATACACCAACCTGGTAGGCGCACTGTCCTTCCGCAAAACCGTGGACGCCCTGAGCACTTACAAGCTGGTCTGCATTGACGAGTTCGAGCTCGATGATCCGGGAGACACCGTGCTCATGTCCCGGCTGATGCGGGAACTGGCCGACGCCGGCGTCAAGCTCGCAGCCACGTCCAACACCCTGCCGGGCTCGCTGGGGGAGGGACGCTTTGCCGCCGTCGACTTCCAACGCGAAATCCAGGTCCTGGCCGACCAGTTCGATGTAGTCCGCATCGACGGCGAGGACTACCGCCACCGCGGCCTGCCCGAGTCCCCGGCGCCGCTGGACGACGCCGAGCTGGAGCAGCGGATGGAGTCCGAGTTCAGCGGCAAGACCGTGGCAGCCGATGACTTCTCCGAACTGATCGCGCACCTGTCCAGCGTCCACCCCAGCCGCTACCGGCAGCTGATCGACGGTGTCGACGCCGTCGTCTGGCGGAACGTACAGACCATCACCGAGCAGTCGGTGGCGCTGCGCTTCGTGGTCCTCGCGGACCGGTTGTATGACAAGGACGTGCCGATCCTGGCCAGCGGCGTGCCATTTGACCAGCTGTTCACGAAGGAAATGATGGCCGGCGGGTACATGAAGAAGTATTTCCGTGCCGTCTCCCGCCTGACCGCACTGGCCCGGGAAGGCCAGACCGGCGAGGATTCCTAGCAAGATTCCCAGCAATTAAACGCGGAAGCGCCGGTGCCGCCTCGCGGCGGGACCGGCGCTTCTTGTCGTGCTCGTAAGACTTACTGGACCGGAGGGGTTTGTCCGGGACCGTTGCCGGTTCCCGGCTCCTTGCCGCGGTTGGTCTTATCAACCGCTTCGGAAACCTTGCTCTGGAGGCCATCAATCTTGCTGGAGTACTTGTGGCCCGTCTTCTGGTCCACGAAGTTGCCGGCCTGATCGATTCCGCCCTTGATCTTGTCGGCGTTCTCGCCCACAAATCCGGCGGCCTTACCCTTCAGCTCTCCGGCCCTGCCCTTGAGCTCGTCAAATACAGACACGGATCACCTCCTTTCACAGGGGAAACCCGCTCGTTTCCCGTTCCCCTCCATGGTAGGCCGTGGCGCTGGAGCGGCCAAGGGTTTCTTTTGTGGGCGCAATTTTTCATCCCCGGCGCCTAGGCTGGGGGTGAACTCGCGGCGGGGGAGTCGGCAGGGTCGACAGGCCGGCTCAGACGGTATGCCTTGTGTACAGCTGATGCGGGCAAATGCTGCTTCAGGGGGCGTCTGCTGTACGGGAGATGAGGCCGGCACCGCATCTGCTGTACACAAGGCACAGCAGTGCGGACACAGCGCAGGGATGGGCACCCCTCGGAAGCGCTTAAACGAAAGAAGGAACAGGCGAAAACCTGTTCCTTCTTTTCCGGCCTGAAAACCGGGGGAGAGCGGACGACGGGATTCGAACCCGCGACATCCACCTTGGCAAGGTGGTGCTCTAGCCAGCTGAGCTACGTCCGCAAATGTAGACAGTCGAAACTGTCCGTGCGCGATACTGGGATCGAACCAGTGACCTCTTCCGTGTCAGGGAAGCGCGCTACCGCTGCGCCAATCGCGCCCGGCTGCCCGGCCCGTTCAGGATTACTCCTGGAAAACCAAAGGCAGCAGGGAGAGCGGACGACGGGATTCGAACCCGCGACATCCACCTTGGCAAGGTGGTGCTCTAGCCAGCTGAGCTACGTCCGCAAGAAAGCACTGAAAACAGTACTGTCGTGCGCGATACTGGGATCGAACCAGTGACCTCTTCCGTGTCAGGGAAGCGCGCTACCGCTGCGCCAATCGCGCCCATAAATGGGTTTTGCTGCAATCCACTGTGGAGGTGGGGACGGGATTCGAACCCGCGTATACGGCTTTGCAGGCCGCTGCCTCGCCTCTCGGCCACCCCACCGTAACCGCCGCGTGAAGCTTTGGCTGTCCGCCTCCGGGAGAACCAGGAGCGGCTTGTACAGTGACTTGCGAGCGGACGACGGGATTCGAACCCGCGACATCCACCTTGGCAAGGTGGTGCTCTAGCCAGCTGAGCTACGTCCGCATTGAAGAAGTTAGGGGTTATTTGCCTCGGAACGCTTGCGCTTTCCGCGGCGAACCCCCGCTTTCCAACGAAGAAAAACTCTATAGGACGTTTGCGGGTTCGTCCAATCGGCACTGGTTGCGGTGCGGTTCCTGAGACGGTTTGGACTCCCGCCGGATCTGGGCTAGGCTCTTTACTCGTTGGAGTGCTTACGGGCGCACCGGCAGGCAACAGCAACAAGAAATAGACAAGAAGTAGAAAAAGAACAGCAATAGCTGGGCGATTGGCGCAGTGGTAGCGCGCTTCGTTCACACCGAAGAGGTCACTGGTTCGAACCCAGTATCGCCCACCAGCACAGGCCGTCACTTTCCTTACGGGAAGGTGGCGGCCTTTTTGTGTCTGGGCGCTTCCATATCCCGTCCGGCAGGCGCATGCTGTGCAGTCGGAACAGAAACCTGGACCACTGGACACCACCGGGACGAAGGGGCGCGATGCCGCAGCCGGAGACCAGCCAGCTGGAAAATCTCCTGAAGGGGCTGCTGGCCACGCCAACTGCCCGCCTGCCCTATCAAGACAATGTGCTGCTGCGTTCCTATGTCCTCCAACGGCCCGCGGGCAACGTGATCATCTACAACTCGCCCGGGATCGGCTGCGCGCATCAAGCCATTGAGGAGCTGGGCGGTGCAGTCCGGCTGCTGATCAATCACGCCCATGAAGCCATGTACGGCGCTCCGGGGCTGGATGTGCCGGTATATGTGCACTCCCGAGACCGGGCCGAGGTGGCTGCCGCCATGGAGGTAGCCGGCGTGTTCGAGGACCGGCAAATGATCGACGGTGACCTGGAAGTGATTCCGACACCGGGCCACACAGCCGGCACCGCCAGCTATTTATGGGACAGCGGCGACGGTCGGTTCCTCTTCACCGGAGATTTCCTCTGGATTGAGCACGGCGAATGGAAGGCCGTGGTCCTGGACCCTTCGCTGCGGCAGGCCTACCTCGACAGCCTGGCACTGGTCCGTGAGCTCGATTTCGATGTCCTTGTACCGTGGGGAACCACCGACGACGGCCCTCCGTTCGCACTGGCCGGCACCAGGGCGGAGATCCGCAGCCGGGTGGACGCAGTGATCAACCGCGTTCGGGCCGGGGGCACACGGTAGAGGCCAGCTGCATGAGGCGGTCCGGACACAAGGTCCGTCCCGGCAGACCTGCGCCCGGAGTGTCACCGCCGGGTGGCAGACTGGAAACATGACTGAACCAGCATTGGCACACGCTACCGAATACGGACGGATGTACTCGCGGTCGCTCTCGGAGCCGCCCACGGTGCCCTCTATTACTACGGTGATCGCCCAGGGATCCACCTCCCTGGACGGCTGGCACAGTTACATGGCGGCCTCCGCCGTCGTCAAGGATCCCAAGCTCAGTGCCGCCCTGGGGAACCCTTCCGCGCTGCGCGGCGTGGTCAAGGACGCTTCCTCCGCCTCTGAGCGCTACCGCGACGCCGCGGCCGAGCGGGGCACACGCGTGCACTTCTACGCCGAGCAGGTTGCCCTTCGGGCCTTGGACCGCCCGCATGAGTTGGAACGTGCCAGAGAAGACCTGGCCTCGCGCGGCGAGCACCAGTTCGCGGACCGGTTCGACGAGTGGTGGAAACTCTACGAAGTCCAGCCCATCGCTCCCGAGATTACCGTCTGGAACGCCGAGGTTGGTTACGCCGGAACCCTGGACCTGGTGGCGCGGATCGGCGGACGGCTGTGCCTGATCGACTACAAAACCAAAAAGACGGACCGGGACGGCCAGGTGAAGCCGCTGGATGACAAGGTGGTGATGCAGCTGGTGGCCGGCATGAAGGCGCAGGAATCCCTGGTCGACGCAGGCGCCGGCACCTGGGAGCCCTGGGCTTACGGACAGGAACCGCTGCTGCTCGGCGTCGCCGTGGGGCAGACCGAGGTGCGGCCCATGCGCGCCAACCCCGCGGTACTGCCGCAGCACTGGTTCAAGTTCTGCGCCCTGCGGCGGGTCTGGCAGACCAGCATGGATGCCATCGGGGTGGGCCGGGCGCTGCTTCCCGTGCCGCCGCCGCCGGTTGGTGCGCACGCTGCTCCGGCACCGGAGGCCCCCATCCAGCCCTCGGCCGTCCCGGCGGGCGGCGGAGCCAACTAGACTGGATTCGATCCCAAGCAGCAACAGTAAGGAACGAACACCCGATGGCCATCCTCACTATCCGCACCCTCGGCGACCCGGTCCTTCGGACCCGGGCCGAAGACGTCACCGATTTTGGCCCGGAACTGGCCAAGCTGGTAGCGGACATGGAGGAAACCATGGAGGACGTCGACGGCGCCGGCCTGGCCGCGCCGCAGGTGGGCGTCAGCCTGCGGGTCTTCACCTACCGTGTGGACGGCCAGTCGGGCCACGTGGTCAATCCCGTCCTGGAACTGAGCGAAGACCGGCAGGAAGAGCAGCTGGAGGGCTGCCTGTCCATTCCCGGCCTCGGCTACCGGGCACCGCGCTTCCGCTGGGCGCGCGTCACCGGAGTCGACCTGCACGGCAACCCGATCAGCATCGAGGGCGAAGGGTTGCTTGCCCGCTGCTTCCAGCACGAAACCGACCATCTGAACGGCTCCCTGTACATTGACCGGCTCGAGGGCGAGGACCGCAAGGAAGCACTGCGTGCCATCCGCCAGCGTGAATACGACGCCGTGGCCGCACGCACCGTCAGCGAGCGTGCGCAGAGCGTCGGGTCCTCCTTCGGCGGGGGTTCGGTTGGTGCTGGCTCCTTTGGCGGCGGGTCCTTCGGGTCCGGCGCCAAGGCAGGGGCCTAGTCCGCGTGGCGCTTCGAGTTCTTTTCGCCGGCACCCCGTCGGTGGCCGTGCCGTCCCTGGATGCCCTCGTGGAGGCCGGGTTCGACGTCGTTGGCGTCCTGACCCGGCCCGACGCACCGCTGGGCCGCAAGAAGGTCCTGACCCCGTCGCCGGTGGCCGCCCGTGCCCAGGAGCTGGGCCTGCCGGTGATCCGCGCATCCAAGGTGGACGATGAAGCCATTGCCGCCATCGCCGCCCTGGAGCCCGACGTCGCAGCCATTGTTGCTTACGGCGCCCTGGTTCCGGCCCGGGCCCTGACCGTGCCGCGGCACGGCTGGATCAACCTGCACTTTTCCCTGCTGCCGGCCTGGCGCGGAGCCGCTCCCGTGCAGCACGCCGTGATTGCCGGAGACGATGTCACCGGTGCCTCCACCTTCCTGCTGGAAACCGGTCTGGACACCGGCCCGGTGTACGGCACCATGACCGAAACCGTCCGGCCGGAGGACACCAGCGGAGACCTGCTGGAACGGCTCTCGCACTCCGGTGCGGTGCTCCTGGCCCAGACCCTCAGGGCCGTGGACGCCGGTGCCGCCGTCGCCGTCCCGCAGCAGGGTGACATCACCCTGGCTCCCAAGCTGACCATCGACGATGCCCGCGTGGACTGGCAGCAGCCCGCCCTGGCTATCCGCCGAAGGATCAACGGCGTCACCCCCGAACCTGGCGCCTGGACCGGCTGGGACGGCGCCCGATTCAAGATCGGCGCCGCAGCCCTGCGCCCCGACGTCACCGACCTGCTCCCCGGCCAGGTCCGATTCAGCGGCGGCGGCAGCGCTGCCGCCCTGGTGGGCACCGGATCGCACGCCCTGGAACTGCTGCGGGTACAGCCTGCGGGCAAGAAAATGATGCCGGGGGCCGACTGGGCCCGCGGCCTCGCCAACCGTGAGGACGTGGTCTTCGAATGACCTCCCAGAATTCCCGTAACGAAAAGGGCCACGAACGCCGCCGCGCCGCCGTGAAGACCCGCACCGCCGCAGCACCCGGCCAGCGCACCCGTGCTGCCGATCCCGCCCGGCTGGTGGCCTTCGAGGTGCTCCGCGCGGTTTCCGGTGAGGACGCCTATGCCAACCTGGTGCTGCCCAAGAGCATCCGCAAGCACCGCCTGGACAAACGCGACGCCGGGTTCGCCACTGAGCTGGCCTACGGCGCGCTGCGCGGCCAGGGCACCTACGACGCCATCCTGGCCAAGTGCGTGGACCGGCCGCTGGAACGCCTGGATCCCGCAGTGCTTGATGCCCTGCGGATCGGCGTCCACCAGCTGCTCGCGATGCGGGTGCCTGCCCATGCTGCCCTGGACCAGACCGTGGGCCTGGCCCGCGCCGTCATCGGCGCCGGACCTTCCGCCCTGATCAATGCCGTGCTGCGCAAGGTTTCGGCCCGCAGCATGGAGGACTGGGTCCAGCTGCTCACCGAAGGTGAACCGGACGCCGTGAAGCGCTCCGCCATTGAACACAGCCACCCGGAATGGATTGTCCGCGCCCTGCGCCAGTCCCTGGTGGCGCACGGGCGCAGCGTGGACGAAATCACTGACCTGCTGCGTGCCGACAACGACGCGCCCGTGGTGAACCTGGTGGCCCTGCCCGGCCTCGGAGATCTGGACGAAGCGCGCAAAGCCGGCGCCGTAGACGGGGAACTCGTAAAGGATTCCGCACTCTTCTCCGCCGGCGACGTCGGGCGCCTGGACTCTGTGCGCGCCGGCACCACGCGGGTGCAGGACGCCGGCTCCCAGCTGGTGGCCCGGGCCCTGGCCGAACTGAAACTCGACGGTTCCTCCATCGATGAGGACGGCGTGGAGAAGTGGCTGGACATGTGTGCCGGCCCCGGCGGCAAAGCCGCGCTGCTCGCGGCCCTGGCCCACGAACAGGGCGCCGTCCTGCTGGCCAACGAACCGGCCCCGCACCGTGCCCAGCTGGTTCGGCAAGCCCTGGAAGCCGTACCGGGGGAGACCTGGAACGTACGCACCGGGGACGGCCGCACCATTGCCGAGGACTACCCCGAAACCTTTGACCGGATCCTGGTAGACGCTCCCTGCACCGGCCTGGGCGCCCTGCGCCGCCGGCCCGAGTCGCGCTGGCGCCGCCAGCCCGGCGACGTCGGCGAACTGGGCATCCTGCAGCGCGAACTGCTGACCACCGCCGTCGACGCCGTGAAGCCCGGCGGTGTGGTGGCCTACGTGACCTGCTCCCCGCACCCGGCCGAAACCACCGCCGTCGTCTCCGACGTGATGCGCAAGCGCAACGACCTCGAACTGCTCGACGCCGGTGCCGCCCTGGATGCGGTCAGCCTGCCCGGTGCGCTGGAGGCCGGACATGAGTCCACCGCCCAGCTGTGGCCGCACATCCACGCGACCGACGCCATGTTCCTGGCGCTCATCCGCCGCAAGATCTAGTCAGCCGCCGCAAGATCCAACCAGTCCTAGCCAGGGAGACACACGTGAGCAAGTGCTGCATCAACCCGAGCATCCTCTCGGCCGATTTCGTCAATCTTGAAGCCGAGCTGGAGCGGATCAGCGCTGCCGACGCCGTCCACGTGGATGTGATGGACAACCACTTCGTACCGAACCTGACCATCGGTCTGCCCGTGGTGGAGCGGATCCAGCAGGTGTCCAAGCTGCCGCTGGATGCTCACCTGATGATTTCCGACGTCGACCGCTGGGCACCGCTGTATGCGGAGGCGGGCCTGGCCTCGGTCACGTTCCATGTGGAGGCCTCGACGGCGCCCATCAAGCTGGCACGCGACCTGCGGGACCGCGGTGCCAAGGCCGGGATGGCGCTGCGCCCGGCCACCCCGGTGGAACCGTACCTGGACATGCTGCCCGAACTGGACATGCTGCTGATCATGACGGTGGAGCCGGGCTTCGGCGGGCAGAAGTTCTTGGACGTCACCCTGCCCAAGATCCGCCGTGCCGCTGACGCGGTGCGCGGGTCCGGCCTGCCGCTGGCCATCCAGGTGGACGGGGGAATCTCTGCGGAAACCATCGAGCGGGCCGCCGAGGCCGGTGCGAATGTCTTTGTGGCCGGGTCCGCCGTCTACGGATCAGGTGATCCTAATGACGCTATCCGTAAACTGCGCGCTTCGGCCGAAGCAGCTGTGCAAGAATAGTTCCTAACAAAACGTGCTCCGGGGTCGGTGTAATTCCGAACCGGCGGTTATAGTCCGCGACCCGCACTGCTGAACCGAGTTTCTCGGGGAAGCGGTTCGGTTGAATCGGTGAAATTCCGATACCGACAGTTAAAGTCTGGATGGGAGAAGCACGTGCAGTTTGTTGTTCCGCCGGCTTTGCCGACCCTGAAAAGGGGACCCGTTTCGGGATCCCCGCGCAAGGGTCCGTTCCGGGCCCCGCTGAGCGGGTCCGGCGCGGATTTTGGCCACATTCGGGTTGTCCTGCCGGCGACGCACCCACTGCCGTACGCCTGTCGTACCCCCCGGAGCAGCAGCTTAGGGATAAAGGACGACATGGATTTTCTGCGGTGGCTCTTTGACGCACAGATACCGGTGGGCTCAAGCTCGCTGCTGGTGCGAGAACTTCTCGGCAACATTTTCGGACTGCTCAGCGCCCTCGGCGGCATGCGGCGCAAGGTCTGGGCCTGGCCCGTGGGCATCGTAGGCAACCTGCTCCTGCTGACAGTGTTCCTGGGCTCCATCTTCGGCGACGCCGACACCGCCACGCTGCTGGGCCAGGCCGGCCGGCAGATCATGTTCGTTGCTGTGTCGATCTATGGCTGGCGGCGCTGGCAGCAGAGCAAAACCAACGGCGACGCCGCCGTGACCCCGCAGTGGGCCTCCGGCCGGGAGCGGATCGGGCTGGTGGTCATCATGTTGCTCGGCACCGTGGCCCTCACTCCGGTCTTCGCCCGCCTGGGCTCCTACGAACCGGTCTGGGCCGATGCCTGGACCTTCGTCGGCTCACTGCTGGCCACTTACGGCATGGCGAAGGGCTGGGTGGAGTTCTGGCTGATCTGGGTGGCTGTGGACATTGTGGGTGTGCCGTTGCTCTTCAGCGCCGGTTACTACGCCACCGCCTTTATGTACCTCTTCTACGGCGGCTTTACCCTGGCCGGCTTCTTTGTATGGTGGAAGGCTAAAAAGAACGAAAAGCCCCAGGTGGAAGTCCTCATGCCTGATCCCCGGACACGCTGACCATGCGCCCCGAAGACTTCACTGCGGGCGAAGTTGCCGCCATGGATGAAGCTTTGGACCTGGCTGCGCGCGGCGTCCGCGGCGCCAATCCACTGGTGGGGGCCGTGATTCTCGACGCCGACGGTGCCACCCTGGCGACCGGTTACCACCGCGGGGCCGGAACTCCGCACGCCGAAGCCGATGCCCTGGCCAACGCCCGCGCAGCACGCGCAGACGTCACCGGCGCCACCATGGTGGTGACCCTGGAACCCTGCAACCACACCGGCCGCACGGGGCCCTGCTCGCAGGCAATCATCGACGCCGGCCTGCGCCGGGTGGTGTTCGCCGCACCGGATACCAGTGATGCCGCGGCTGGGGGAGCGGAGGCCCTGCGCGCGGCCGGTATCGAGGTGGCCTCCGGACTGGGTGCCGGTGCTGCCGCGGAGTTGAACGAGCGCTGGATTGCGGCTGTGGCGGAGCGCCGGCCGTTCGTCACGGTCAAGATCGCCCAAAGCCTGGACGGACGGATTGCCGCAGCGGACGGCACCAGCCAGTGGATCACCGGCCCGGAGGCCCGGCGAGACGGTCACGCACTGCGCTCCCGGGTGGACGCCGTCCTGGCCGGCACAGGCACGGTCCTGGCCGATAACCCCCGGCTGACTGCCCGCATCCCGGACGGCACCCCGAACGGCACCCCGAACGGCACCGCAAACGACACAGACGCGCAGCGGCAGCCGCTGCGCGTCGTCGTCGGCCGCCGTCCGATCCCCGAAAACGCGGCGGTCCGCGGGACCGACGGGCGGTTCCTCCAGCTGGCCCTGCACGATCCCGCGGAGGTAGCCGCGGACCTGTACGGGCGCGGGGTGCGGCACCTGCTGGTGGAAGGCGGCGCCATCCTGGCCAGCGCGTTCCTGCGTGCCGGGCTGGTGGATGAACTGGTGGTCTACACCGCACCGCTGCTGCTGGGCGCGGGCACGGATTCGCTGCAGGGTATCGGTGTGCAGACGCTCGGCCAGGCGCCGCGCTGGCGCTGGGACTCCGCTGCCGGCGGTGCCGTGGCGCACCTTGGCAGGGACCTCCGGCTCCGGCTGCAGCCTGCTACGGCCATTTCCGAAGAATCGGAGGACGCATAAATGTTTACCGGCATAGTTGCTGAACAGGGCAGCGTGGTTTCCCTGGCACAGAATCCCGACGGCGACGGCGCGGTCCTGGTGATCGCCGCACCCAAGACGGGTGCCGGGCTGGGATTGGGCGGCTCGATTGCCGTCAACGGCGTATGCCTCACGGCCACCGAAATCCGCGGCGGTGCGATCAGCGTGGACGTGATGGGCGAAACCCTGAAGCGCACCACCGTTGGCGATCTGGAACCCGGCGCGAAGGTGAACCTGGAACGCTGCGTTCCCGCCGGCGGCCGGCTGGACGGGCACGTGGTGCAGGGGCACGTGGACGGTGTGGGCCGGCTGCTCGAGCGGGAACATTTGGGCAGCTGGGACCGGCTGCGCTTCGCGGTGCCTGCCGGGCTCGCGAAGTACATCGCGGAGAAAGGTTCCATCGCCGTGGACGGGGTGTCCCTCACCGTTACTGCCGTCAGCGGCGCCGACGCGGAACAGCACTGGTTCGAGGTAGGGCTGATTCCGACCACGCTGGCCGAAACCGGATTGGGTGCCCTGTCCGTGGGCAGCAGGGTGAACCTGGAAGTGGACGTGCTGGCCAAATACGCCGAGCGGCTGCTGGCCTTCGCCAATCCCCGGCCTCCAGCGCATTCTGCCGCCGAGCCGGCATCGGGGGACGCTGCGTCCGGCGATGCTGTGTCCGGCGATGCTGTGTCCGGTGATGCTGCGAAGGAGGGCTAAGTGGGCGCCGCTGACACTGACATTGTCCTGAACCCTGTGACGGAGGCGGTGGAGGCGATCGCTGCCGGGCGCGCCGTCGTCGTGGTGGACGACGCCGACCGTGAGAACGAGGGCGATATTGTTTTTGCCGCCCAGCACGCCACCCCCGAACTGACGGGGTGGACCGTCCGGTACAGTTCCGGCGTGCTCTGCGTGCCGCTGCCCGGCAGTTATGCGGACCGGCTCGAGCTGCCGCCCATGACGGACGTCAACCAAGACGCCAAAGGCACCGCGTATACCGTCTCCTGCGATGCGGCCGAGGGCACCAGTACCGGGATCAGCGCGTCGGACCGGGCGCTGACCGCCCGCGTACTGGCCAACCCGGTTTCGGTTCCCGGCGAACTGCACCGTCCCGGACACATGTTTCCACTGCGTGCGGCCGACGGCGGGGTGCGGGAGCGGCGCGGCCACACCGAAGCCGCTGTGGAACTCGCCCGCCTGGCTGGCTGCACTCCGGTGGGCGTTATTGCCGAACTGGTGCACGACGACGGCGGAATGATGCGCCTGCCTGCGCTGCGGGACTTTGCGGATGCCCACGGTATTCCGCTGATCTCCATCGAGGACCTGGTGCAGTACCTGCACGCACGGATGGGGGAGGAATCATGAGCGAAGCAGCAGCCGAACAGCCGGTGGTACCCGGACCCGGGGTGCATCTGCCCACCGCGTTTGGGGACTTCACCGCCACCGCCTGGACCGACACACGCACCGGCGTCGAACATATGACCCTGACTGCGCCCGGGACGGAAAATTCCGGTCCGCTGGCCGAAGGTGCTCCGCTGGTGCGGCTGCACTCGGAATGCCTCACCGGCGATGTGTTCGGCTCCTACCGCTGCGACTGCGGGGAACAGTTGGAGCAGGCCATGGAGCTTATTGCCGTGCACGGGGGAACCATTGTGTACCTCCGCGGTCAGGAAGGCCGGGGGATCGGCCTGGCGAACAAGCTGCGGGCGTACGCGCTCCAGGAAGCCGGTGCTGACACAGTGGAAGCCAACGAGCAGCTCGGCCTGCCCGTGGACGCCCGCGACTACCAAGCCGCTGCCGACATCCTGCACCAGTTGGGCCTGCACCGGATCCGGCTGCTGACCAACAATCCCGCCAAGCAGGACTGGATGCGCCGTTTCGGCGTGGATGTTGAGGCCATGGTTCCATCCGAGGTACCCATCCGTGCGGAGAACGAGCGCTATCTGCAGACCAAGCGGGACCGGATGGACCACCATCTGACCTTGCTGCGCACCAAACCCGTGCAGCAGAGCTGAATCTCTTTCCCCCGACCCAAGGAGCACCTCATCATGAGTGGACACGGCGCACCCGCCACCGACCTCAGTGGCATCCGCCTGGCCGGAGTACCCGTTCGGCTGGCCATCGTTGCTGCCAGCTGGCACACCGAAATTATGGACGGCCTGATTGCCGGAGCGCTTCGCGCTGCGGAGGATGCCGGCCTGGGGCCGAAGCTGATCCGGGTGCCGGGCAGTTTCGAACTTCCCGTCGCAGCCGCACGGCTGGCTCCGCACTTTGACGCGGTGGTGGCCCTCGGCGTCGTTATCCGAGGCGGCACTCCGCACTTTGACTACGTGTGTTCTGCGGCTACCACCGGGCTTACTGACGTCAGCGTCACCACCGGCACTCCGGTGGGGTTCGGCGTGCTGACCTGCGATACCGAGCAGCAGGGGCTGGACCGGGCCGGGCTGCCCGGTTCTTCCGAGGACAAGGGCTACGAAGCAACCGCGGCTGCGGTGCTGACCGTCGCGGAGCTGCGCGGGGCCGGGGTCTAGGGGCCGGGGTCTAGGGTCCGTCGCGCCTGGAACGTGTTACCGACGCGACGGGCGTTAACCAACTATGGCGTGCCACCCGGTAAAGGTGGCACGCCATAGTGGTGCAGCTCCTAGCAGGAGCCGAAACGTTGGTTAGACGTGGTCGTTGTTGCGGCGGTTGCCGGACTTGGCCAGGCCGCGGGCCACCATGAAGCCGACGGTGAGCCAGGTGATGTACTGCATGGCCTGGCTGGCGTTGAATGCGTCGACGCCGTTTTCGCTGGCGTTGTCACCCACAACTGCTGCGGTGATGATCGTGGCGATGACGGCCAGGACGTAGAGGACGAATTCGAGGGTCCGGACCGAAACCTTGATGTCGTTCTCGTTGGTGTGGTGGACGGTGTTCGTGTTGTTACGGGTTTCCGTAGCCATGTGTGTCTCCTGAAGTATTGGTGAGAGCGGCCGTGGTGGCCATGTGAACTGTGATTCCTCTTCTGGAACCATGTCGACAACTTCTCTACGCTGTAGACACTAGTTGTAGACTCACAAATAAGCAAGCTTGCTGATTATCAGCAGCCTGACCATGAGGAGGGCGGATGCTGTATGGAGACTCCACGGAAACCGCACACAGGCTCGCATAAAGCGCGCCTGAACCGTGATCTGGTGCTGAACGCGGCGTTGGAATTGGTGGATGCCGAAGGGCTCGCGGCCCTCACCATGCGGAGTCTCGCCCAAAAGCTAGGCTGTGATCCCATGAGCATTTACCGGTACGCAAAGAACCGCGCGGCGTTGCTGGACGGGGTCGCCGAAACAGTCATGAACGAGCTCGACGTCTTCCCTGACGATCCCGACTGGCAGGCGCAGTTGCGGCGCAACGCGCATAATGTCCGGTTTCTGGCCCTGAAACATCCCCATACCGTGCCGCTGCTGGTCACCCGGCCACTGTCCATCCCGTTGGGACTGCGTCCGCTGGGGACGCTTCGCCCATTGGAAGAGATTCTGGCGCTGCTGACCAGGGCCGGTTTCACGCCTGCCGACGCGCTGCACGTCTACCGGGCGTACTACGGATTTGTTTACGGACATATCCTCAATGAGCTGCAGGAGCTCGTAGTGGACCCGGAGGAAAAAGAAGCAGTCCTGCGCCTCGGCTTGTACCGGCTGCCTGCCAAGGACTTTCCGAACCTTAGGACGCTGGCGCCGGATTTGGCCGATTACGACGGCGAGGCGGAGTTGGACCAGGGGCTGGACATCCTGCTGACCGGGCTCGCCGCCCAATTGCTGGGCGACGCCGGAGATTAGGGTTGAGGGCAGGGCAAGGAAGGACACAGGGGAACGCA
Source organism: Arthrobacter sp. zg-Y1143 (assembly GCF_030125565.1). NCBI lineage: Bacteria > Bacillati > Actinomycetota > Actinomycetes > Micrococcales > Micrococcaceae > Arthrobacter > Arthrobacter sp. zg-Y1143. The sequence continues at coordinate 261,789 of NZ_JASKLW010000005.1, forward strand.
TTTGGGATCAATGGATGACATGCTCGGGCCGGGCGAGGTTCGGGAGCTGCACGACGTACTGGCGTCGGCTGTTCCGTCAGTTCAGTGGGAGGCCGTGCTCGCGGCGGGCGAGCGGCTGGAGCCGTTGTCGTTGCGGGGACGCACCGACGTCGTCGCGGATGCACTGGTGGATGCATTGGGTTCCTATCCGGCTGCCGCTTCAGCGTTCCGCATGGGTCTGGCTAATCCGGCGTTCACGGGGTGGATGCTCTGGCCCGTAACCGAAGCGGCGGTAACTTTGGCCCTGCGCTCCGGTGAGGATGAGGACTTCGACGACGCGCTGGCCCTGCTCGCAGAGCTGACGCCGCGGCTGACCAGCGAATTCGCCATCCGGCGGCTGCTGCGGGAGCAGCCGGAGCGGGCACTGGAGATCATCCGGACGTGGACCTCCCATCCGGACCAGCACGTCCGCAGGCTGGCCAGCGAAGGCACTCGTACCTACTTGCCGTGGGCCGTTCGCGTTCCGCAGTTGACGGCCCGGCCTGAGCTGACGCTGCCGATCCTGGACGCGATGCACAACGACCCCGAGGTCTATGTCCGCCGGTCGGTGGCCAACCACACCAATGATTTGGCCCGGCATGCCCCGGACCTGGTGCTGGAGACGGCAGCGCGGTGGCAGCAGACCGGCACGCCCGGCAGCACCTGGGTGGTACGGCACGCGTTGCGCACCCTGATCAAAAAGGGCAATCCCGGGGCGCTGGAGCTGATGGGCTTCGCTCCGGCGCAGGTGAGCATCAGCGACCTGCACGCCGAGTCAGAGAAGGTGGCACTGCCTGGCGAGCTGGCCTTCGGGTTCCTGCTCACCAATACCGGGGACGTGCCCGCGAAACTGGCTGTGGACTACGCGGTGCACTATGTGAAAGCCAGCGGCTCGACCGCTGAGAAGGTTTTCAAACTGGCGACCGTTGAGCTTTCGGCGGGGGAATCCCGGAAGCTGACCGGCCGGCATGCCTTCCGGCAGATGACGACGCGGCGGCACTATGCCGGTGTTCACGCTCTGGAACTGCAGGTCAACGGTGTGCGGCACGGTCGGCTGGAGTTTGACGTCAGTATCTGAAGTCGTGTCGGATTACAGTCCGGCCGCAGGCGACGGCGTCGTTTGCCGGGAACCCCGATTGCTATGCGCAAACCAGCCCTGTGGGCATAATGGCTGGTGATACGGCCCCGGCGACTGACAGGACCAGCAGAATGCCCGCTCAGGCAGCGACCACAATGGTGAAATTCGTCGAGCGTTCGTCGGGCTGGCTGCGCTGGGGTGGTGGTGCCCTGCTGCTGAGCGTCGGCGTCGTGCTCTCCATCGGGGCGGTGAGCGAAGGGCACTGGATTGTTCTCGTACCCGCGGCGGGGATGGGACTCGCGGCGATTTGGTGGTGCGTGTCCGCCAAGATCACCGCCGCCGTCGAGGGGCAGACGGTTCTGCTCTCCGGTCCGTTCTGGAAACGCAGCCTGCAGTTGTGTGATCTGCACAGTGTCGAGGTCAGCGGTGACAGCGGCATGAATCCGGGGCTTGTGAACTGGCCGGTTGTTTCTTTGGAACGCGGAACGCTGGTGCGGCTGAACATGGGCGGCAGTGCGGTGGTTTCGTTTGTCAGCGACGGGCGCCGCTACCAATTTGTCCTGTCCAGCCACCACTCCGCGCAGCGGTTGGCTGCAGCTTTGGTCGGGTAGCTGTGGCCTTTTGGGGTCTGCCCTGTGCAGCGGCGGTCGTGTGGGCGTTTCATGCCGGGTTGCTGATAGCCCGTCGCCGGGAAGCATGGATCAGCTTCTGTGTGCTTCTGGTCGGCCTGCCGGTGACGGCCGTCGTGTGCTTCGCCTGGTCACAGGCCGAGCATGCTGCATATGTGGCGGCTTACGGTGAGAACGGAATCGGCGGTGGGCTCTTCCCCATGCTGCTCGCTTTTGAGGCTGTGGGAACGTGGTTTGTGCTGGCCTTCGCGGAGATCATTCTTCGCATGGTTTTGCCGCCGACGGCGCGGGCAGGTGCGGCTCCAGCTAAGGAATTACGTAAGCCTGTGGCGTTGCCTGAACCCGAGTTATAGAGTGCGGCGATGACTTCCCAGACAGAACCTTCCGCTGCCTTGGATCCACCCCCTGACGTGGTGGCAGCCCTTATCGAGAAAGTTGCGTCGACTCCGTGGCCGGAAGATCCGGAGCAATGCAGTCCGTACCTGGCGCGTCTGGACTGTACCGCGGATGCCGCACTGCCGTTGCGGGAGGAGGACCTGCCGGGAGAAGAAAGGGGATGGCTGCATTTTCCCGGCGGTGAACGGGGTGTGTGGTCTGCCGTGGACGGGAAGCTGGAAAGCCTCGGCTTTTTCTTTTATCCGGGTCGGCTGGGCTCCCGTGCCCTGTGCGAGTTCGGGTTTGAAGCCCTGCATTCGCGGCTTAACGCCGCTTATGGTCCTCCTATCGATGAAGGCGTGTATCCGAGCGGCCACCGGTCCGGGGTGTGGCATGCAGGGGAGACCTTGATCGAGCTATACGCCCACGTCGAACTGGCCCCCGTGCTGCAACTGGGCCTGGGGAACCGGCAACGCATCCGTGTTCACGAGGAAGCCCGCTGGCACCGCGCCTGACCCGATTGCGCCGGATCGAACCGCGGCTAAGGCAGACGCGGCAGAGGCAGCCGTGCCCCCCCCGTAGTGGATGCGCAGATATCCCCGGGAATGGCTCTCGACGTTGTGCCGCCCGGACGTTGTGCCGCCCGGACGTTGTGCCGTCCGGACGTTTTGCCTAGAACGGCGGCACGGCGTCTGACAAGTCTTTGGCCTGTCGGTCTGCCTTTGAGGGTGAATGGGCTAGCTCGAGAAATGGTTCAGTCTGATAGATCCGTCCGCTCGGCGAGGTCCACTCCATCACGCCCGGTTCCGGTTGCCGGGCCTTCCAGAATCCCAGGGTTTTGAACCGGTGGTGCCGCCGGCACAGGTGGGCGAGGTTGCCATGATCCGTGGGGCCTCCGTCCGCCCAGTCCGTAGTGTGGTCAATTTCCGAGACCGCAGTGCTGACCCGGCATCCCGGGAACCGGCAGGTCCCATCCCGGGCACGCAACCAACGGGCCAGCCCGGCCGGGACTTTCCGCCGCCTGCCCACGCCCAGAATTTCCCCGGTGTCCGGGTCCTGGACGAGGCCGGTCCAGCGGGTCGCGGTGCGGGCGAGCCTGCGGGCTGCTTCGGCGCTAATTGGTCCGTAACCGTGCAGCTCAGCAGGGTCTTCGTTGGCTCCGAACAGGGTTTCCGCGTTGATCAGGACCATGATTTCCGCCCTGGGCAGGATGCCTGATTTGTCGACACGGGATTTATCGGCGTCCTCGTCAGCGTGGGCATTCTCCGGCCCGCTGCCTGCTGCACGGCCAGCACCACCACCGTCAGGTCCCGTGCCCGATCCGCGGCGTGCACTCCCGTCATCGAACCGGGCAGAACCAAGACCGCCCATAAGCAACTGGGCCAGAATGTCCGAGCGCAGCTGGTCCGTGGTCCGGGAATCCCCATCAGACTGTTCACCACGGGCCGCAGTGCTCAGGGCAGTGTAGATCTGCTGCGCTTCCGCCGCACGAAGATACGCCGACAGGCAGGACATCCCGTCTTCTTCCCGGTCCAGGGAGACTCGGCGCTTCTCGAACGCAGTGAGGTGCCGGACCTCAATGGTTTGCGGGTACTTCTTCTCCCGCAGCCGGCGGGCCTTGGCGGAGAACTGGGACCGGGTCTGACCTTGTGCCGCCTTCAACAGGGCAGCTTCAAACTCCGGCAGCTCGGCGGCAGGAACGCTTTCGCACTGGTCCAGCACCACCTGGGCATGCCCGTAGCTGAGGCTCCCGTCCTGCAGTGCCTCCAGTGTGACCGCATGGGCGCCAGATAGGAGGCCGGCTTCGAACATCAGCCGCTGGGCGGTGCCGTGCGGTATCTGCAGGAGGGCGGCACACTCGGCTGCCGCCAGTGTGAAAGCCATCCCGGGTTCCACCCGTCCGGTCGTACTGGCGTAATCCTCCCGGAAAATGGTTTCCATCCGGTTCAGCATCCGGGCCCGCTGCGCCTCCGCCCACGCGATCAGGTGTGCGACCCGGACCAGGACTTCACCGGTTGCCTGGTTGTCGAAGGATTCGAGGTTCTGCAGAGCCAGCATCCCGCTGAAACCATCAGGAAATCCCGAGGCAGCACTGGTCTGGTCGGCGGCAGTGCCGGCACCCGGGTCCGCCCGAAACACCGCTAATGTGCGATCCGTGTCCGACGCATCCTTGGTACCAGCCCGCCCCTCGGCGGTCCGGCGTGCAGCCTCTGGCTCTTCGGTTATCCGTTCGGTGTTTCCGAGCTGATCCATGCCCCAAGGATTTCACCCGGCACTGACATTTCCGGACCCAAAACTGGCCTAACCGGTCCGTCCAAGCACCCTCGAAATACGCGTCTTTTCTTTTCGATTACTCGGTTTCCGGACAGATCCTCATAGGCGCGCTGGCCCCGCTAGTCCTGCGCCGACGCCGTCAACTAGGCGCGCCCGAGAACCCCACCGGTCCCTGTGCGCTGCCGGTCCGCGTGGGCACGGGCCTTCATCCGGTTGCCGCAGACTGCCATGGAACACCACTTGGCGGTGCCGGGCCGGCTCCGGTCGATCAGATACAGGTTGCATTCCTCGTTCGCGCAGGGACGCAGGCGGTCCGGTGCCGTTTCCTGGACCCGGGACCACGCCAGCGCGGCCCGGAACGCCAGCCGCTCGTCCTCCGGTGACCGCATCTCCCAATCCAGTCCCTGGGCGGTGGCCCGCGGAACCAGGACGCCTCCTTCCAGCGCCGCTGAGAGGCGTTCGACGGCGCCGTCCGTTCCCCGCACGATGTCCTGGAGGCATTCCCGCATCTGTCGCAGATGCTCCACTTCGGCGGCAGATCCGTTGCCCCCGAACCGCACGGAAAACTCTCCGCCGGCGGCCCCCGCAAGCTCATCCGCAGGACGCCCGGATACAACCGGGGTGCTGTTCAGCAGTACCAGCAGCAGTTCCTCGTCCTCGACCATCGGATTCCTTTCAAGCGGATTGTGTTGCACGTCATCCATGCTAGCGTCTTCCTAACCAGTAAAACAATTGAGAGGGGTTAGCTCATGGCTACCGTCCACCACCGCAGTGTTTCCGTCAACGGCCACAACGTGTTTTACCGTGAGGCGGGGCCGCAGGATGCTCCGGTCCTCCTGCTCCTGCATGGGTACCCGAGCAGCTCGCACATGTTCCGCCACCTCATTCCCAGGCTTGCTGAGCCGTACCGCGTCATTGCTCCGGACCACATCGGCTTCGGCCTGTCCTCCGCGCCGTCCGTTGGGGAGTTCGCGTACACCTTTGAGGCACTTGCCAAGGTGACGCAGGGCTTCCTCGAGGAACTGGGAGTGGAGGCATACACGGTCTACACCCAGGACTACGGTGCACCGATCGCCTGGCGGCTGGCTTTGGCCAACCCGTCAGCGGTGCAGGGCGTGATCTCGCAGAACGGCAATGCTTACGAGGAAGGCTTTGTCCCGGACTTCTGGGCCCCGATCTGGAACTACGGTGCCGACCCTTCCCCCGAGAATGAGGAAGCACTGCGTCCGGCCCTTGGCCGCAAGGCCGTGGAATGGCAGTACACGCACGGGGTTCCCGACCCCACCACCGTTGATCCGGACGCATGGGAGCATGACCTCGCCCTCTTGGCCCGTCCGGGCGTCGATGAAGCGCAGCTGGCCCTGTTCGGGGACTATTCCACCAACCGGGCGCTGTATCCGGAGGTCCACGAATGGCTGCGCTCCAGCCAGGTTCCGGTCCTCGCCGTCTGGGGCAGGAACGATGAAATTTTCGGCCCGGCGGGCGCGACGGCGTTCCTTGACGACGTCCCGCACGCGCGCGTGGAACTGCTCGACGGCGGCCACTTCCTGCTGGAGTCGCACCTGGACGACGTCGCGCGCATCATTTTGGATTGGCGTTCCGGGTTCTAGCGGTCCACGGTGGAGGCAAACCGAGCGGTACCGATGCCATAGAGGCCGCCAGCCGCCAGCCGGCAGCCAGAGCCCGCAGACCTGCCCCTAACCAGCAGCCGGACCGGAGCGGCGTTCCGGTACGTTCAGCAGCGGCAGCGTCCGGTTGACCATGGGCCCGATCAGGATGGCGAAAGCCACCGTACCGATGCCCACCGTGCCGCCCAGGAACCAGCCGACCACCAGGACAATGACCTCTATGCCGGTGCGGACCACCCAGACCGGCCATCCCAGGCGGCGGTGCAGGCCGGTCATGAGCCCGTCGCGGGGGCCTGGTCCCATCCGGGCGCCGATGTAAAGGCCGGTGGCTACCGCCAGCAGCACCAGGCCGCCGGTGAACAGGAGTATCTCGCCCGGCAGTTCAGTCTGCGGGTCCAGCAGCAGCAGCCCGACCTCCGCGCTTGGCCCTACCGCCAGCGTGTTCACCACGGTGCCGACCCCGGGCCGCTGGCGCAACGGGATCCACAGCAGCAGGACGCCGATGCCGATCAGGTTGGCAACCAGGCCGAAAGGCAGCCCGGACTGCAGCGACGTGCCCTGCCCCAGGACATCCCACGGAGAAACGCCCAGCCCGGCGCGGATCATCATGCTGATCGAAAAGCCGTAACAGAACACGCCTATCAGCAGCTGCAGCACGCGGCGCACAAAGTTCCAGGACATAGAGGAAAGCGAACCCTAAAAAGGGCGCGGGACCAAACCGATCCCACTGTGTGTCGTCCCGCTCAGCTCTGCGGGCTGCTGCCGGGGGGTTCCTGGCCGCTCGGACCCACCGAAGCGCTCTTCGGATTCCGGATTCCCAGCAACGCGATCACGGCGGCAGCAAAGAACAGCCCCGCCGTCGCCAGCGCCGTTTGCCGGAAGCCGGCATATCCCAGCGCACCGCCCGAAATGGTGCCCACCAAAGCCACGGCCACCAGCCCGGCCACCCGGGACACGGCGTTGTTCACGGCCGAACCGATTCCGGCCTCCTCACCGCGCAGCGCGCCGAGCACTGCCGCGGTCAGCGGAGCGACCATCACGCTGAGCCCGACGCCGAAGAGCAGCAACCCGGGCAGCAGCTCGGTGAGCAGGTTCACGGGCGGCTGTACGGTAAGCAGCAGCAGGAATCCGGCACCGCAGATTGCCGGACCGGCCGTCATAAAAAGCCGCGGTCCGTACCGGCCGGAGAGCTTCCCGAAGTAGGTGGAGAACAGCAGCATGGCCACCGGCAGGGGCAGCGAAATGAACCCGGCCTCAATGGCACTGAACCCGGCAGCCTCCTGCACAAAGACCGTCACCGCAAAGGAGCCGAGCGAGATGGCCCCATACGCTGCGGCGGTCACCAGGTTCCCGTAACGGAAGTTCCGGGCCCGGAACAGGGACAACGGCATCATGGGCGCCGGGGCGCGTGCCTCGCGCAGGAAGAAGAGAACCAGCGCCGCGGTGCCTGCAACCAGGGGTACGACGACGGCGGGATCGGCCCAGCCGAGACGTTCCTGTTCGATGAGGGCATAGACGGGACCGGCGAGGCCGGCCACGGCCAGCAGCGCACCGGGAAGATCCAGCGAAGTGCGGCGCAGCCGGCCGGTGTCCTGCAGTTTGGAAGTGAGCAGGAGCGTTGCCGTCACCGGCAGAACGTTCACCGCGAAAATCCAGCGCCAGCTGGCCCAGTCCACCAGCACCCCGCCCAGCAGCGGGCCGATGATGGCGGCGGTACCGGTCCACGCTGTCCACTGGCCGATGGCACGGGCGCGCGCCTCGTCCCGGTACGCCGTCGTAATCAGTGCCAGGGACCCGGGGACCAGGAGGGCGCCGGCCATGCCCTGGACTGCACGGGCGATGATCAGTACTGCGGGGCTCCACGCCAGCGCGCACGCCAGGGATGCGGCGCCGAATCCGAGCAGCCCGAGCCGCAGGATCCGCAGCCGGCCGAAGGTGTCCGAAAGGGAACCGGCCAGCAGGATCAGCGCACCGAGGGTCAGCAGATATGCGTTGACGGTCCACTGCTGCGTGATCAGCCCGCCGCCGAGCTCTGTACCGATGGCGGGCAAAGCCACGGTGACGATGGAACCGTCGAGGAAGGCAACGAAAGAGGAGAGGATCGCCACGGCCAGGAGGCGGGTGTTCCTGTTGGCTTTCGTACCGGGCATACGGCCTCCGTTCGACGTTGCAGCGCCGCGCACTTCCCGGGACAGCCTAGCCCGGGATGCTGCGGAACGGCACCGGATAACTTCAGTGGAAATGCTGTTAGGGTTGTGTCCGCTCCCGGGAAACCCACGTGCCCCGGGCAAATGGGGGAAGGTATATAAGCGTGTCTGAAAATGGAAAGATTACCGCAGCGCAGCCGAGCGAAAAGCTAATTCCAAAGGTAGGAAACACCAACTGGTTGGCGGCGCTCATCGTGGCACCGCTAGCGGTCATGGTGGGAGCCGGCATTGGTGGAGATAGTTCCTCAGGTGATGCAGCCGATGCCTGGGCCGTGGTTGCCATGTCCATGGTTCCCGTATTCCTGGTGACCATGGTCATTTTCATTGTTAAGATATCCGCCCTGCGCGGCAAGGTTTCCGCTGCGGCTTACCGGATAGGTGAATCCCTGAGCCGGGATTACGGCATCACTGTCACCAAACCTAAAACGCTTATCCTCCAGCACAATTCGAAACCCCTGTTGAATCCGCACCTCATTCCCGCGGTGGACGCGTATGGCCGGCCGGTCACGATCACCATCAGTACCGATCCCACCGGCTCCCGGGTAATCCCCACTGTCGTTGACGCGGCCGGGTTGCCCGTCCAAACGCACAACCCGTAAGCGAAAGGTCTCGGCATGCCATTAATCCGCCGGAAGTCGGCCGTTGTCCCCAGTGAACGCCTGGTTCCGCAGATCGCGAATGTGTGGGGCGCGCTGGCCTGGGCGTTCCTGCCCGCACCAGTGGTGCTGTTAATCGGCTGGTCAATCAGCGGCGCGCTGGGCAGCGGTGAGGAGCTGGTGGACGCCCTCGGTGTGGCAGCCATGTTCCTGGGGTTTGCCAACTTCCTCCGCATAGTGATGTCCAACCGGCGCAAAGTCGCCGCTGCCGCTTACGGAATTGCCGTAAACCTGCACCGGGACTACGGCATCGCAGTGCACCGCCGGGTCGCCCTGGTTGTTATGAACACGGCGAGCTGCAGGCTGCAGCCGGATGCCTTTGATGCCGTCGACGATGACGGGCGGGAACTCTTCATGAAACTGAGCTTGGATACGACCGGTACAAATGTTGTCCCCACCATCCTTCTTATCGACGGAAAGTCGACCGGCAAGCAGGGGTATACCCCGGAAAAGGCCCGGCCGGCGGTTGTGCCGGATCTCCCAACCCCTTTAGCTGAAAGGTTTTACAACATGACTGAAAAGACCGTTTCTGCCGAACCCGGCGAAAACCTCATCCCCAAAGTACCCAACCTGAACTGGCTGCTGTTCGCCATGGTTGCCGTGATTGCAGGCGCTGTGGTGACCGGCATAGCCATGGATGGAAGCACGGGCGGCATGGTGGATTTCCTGATGATCCTGATGCTGGCGATGCTCCTCGCATTTGTTGTCCTGTTCATCATTCTGATGGTCAAGTCCGTACAGGTTCGGGGCAAGGTGGCTGCGGCCAGTTACCGGCTCGGGGAATCATTGGTACGGGACTACGGCATTACCGTCACCAAACCCAAGCAGCTCATCCTGCATGACAAGGCCAAGCCCCGGCTCACTCCGTACACCCTGGCCGCCACGGACACCTACGGACGGCAGCTGACCCTCACCGTGAGTACCGACCCCACGGGAACCCGCATTGTCCCGACCGTTGATTCCGTGGATGGCCAGCCGGTACAAACCGCGCTTTAACTCTTGGAGCGGGAGCGGCCGTCAGCAGGGCTGTCTGGGCGCCCCGAGGTCCAGGGGCTTGAGCATTGAAGAGAATCCCCGCTGCCGGGACCCGGGGCAGAAGTCCAACGTGCCTTCGTATTCGACGTGCAGCACCGCCTTGCCGGCGTCGGTGAAGGGCTGGTACGCCTCGCACTCCGCGTACCGGACGCATTCCTCGTTGACCGCGAAATCGAAATCGTCGACCAGCGCGGGAATCTGGTCCAGGTCATTCTTCAGGGCCACGGACAGTCCGCGGTCGTGGGCCAGGCCGGCAACGGCACGGTTGTACGCCAGCTGGTCCTCGGCAGTCAGCGGGAAGCCGGTGTCGTTGCGGTAGCCGTCCACGTTGTCGGGTTCGACGGCGTCGAACCCCTTGGCTGCGCAGGTATCCATGCGGGCCGCCATGATCGGCAGCAGCACGTCCGTTTGCCGGATGTCCAGCCACTGTTCGTCCGGCCAGCCGTCCATTGTTTTTCCGCGGACCGTGTCCGGAAAGTTGCCGGCATCGGGACGGAAATCCTCCCGGGAGCCGACGGACAAATAGCAGACCAGGTGGCGGCCCTTCGCCTTCAGCGCCGCGGTTTGCTCAACCGTGGTGGTTTCGTAGTCCACGTCGAAAATGTCTGCGTCAACATCCAGGTCCAGGCTGCCGCTGAGCTGCCACTGCCAGCTGGCTCCCGGCGACGGGGCCCAGTACGACGACGGGACAGATGCCGACGCCGCCGACGCCGCCCCGGCCGGCGCTGGCGCGGTGGGCGCGGAACCGGGGGACGCGCCGTCGTCGGAAGTGCAGCCGGCGAGGCTGCCGGAGAGAAGTACCGCACCGGCGATTACGACGGCGCAGGCTGCCCTGGTCCGGGCCGGCCCGGCCCGGCGGGTGGTCCAGGCCTCAGCCGGCACTGATAACCGCGCGGCAGCTGCGCAGGAACGATGCGGCCAGCGCTTCGCCGTCGTCGAGGTACCCGGCGACCATCGCCCCGTCGCGCAGCAGCATCAGATCTTCGGCAACGGCCTTGGGATCGGCGGGGGAGAGAGGGCGGACAATTTCCGCAAAGGCGTCCTTGCACCAGGTGCGGTGCTCACTGACGGTTTTCCGGACGGCGCTGGCGGGGTCCGGATATTCAGCAGCAGCATTGATGAACGGGCACCCCCGGAAACCCGCTTCGCAGGACATCTTGCCCAGCTGGTCGGCGATGAGCTGGAGTGTCCTGTCGGCGTCGCCGTCCGCGTGTTCCATGGCCGCGCCGATTCCCTCCCGCTCAATCCGGGCCCTCAGTTCCAGATGGGCGACCACCAAGTCATCTTTGCTCTTGAAATGCCGGTAGAAAGTCACCTTTGTGGTGCCGGTCCGGGCAATGACCTTTTCAACGCTGACGGAACGCAAGCCATCGGCATAGAACAGCTCGGTGGCGGCCTCGATGAGGCGATCCCTCATCGATACCTTCACAGTCTCCGCCATGAGTTTTCCTTCCGTTGCCCTTGTGCCGCTCCGTGATCAAGACTACAGTCCTTCGAAGTAGAGTGACTAGTCATTCTACCAACGGTTCCATCAGTCGTACCGGCGGACCTTCCTGCGGGAAGCACCCGTCGGACCGGCGCGGCCGCTACCGAGGTCGAGGTGTCCCCTGACCCATCAAGAGACACCCCTTCGAACCCCACAACAGAACGGAACACCATGACCACCGCCAACGCACACGCCGCCACCGCACACCCCGCCGGCACCATCGGACCGGCCCTTCGGAAGCTGTACTTCGTCCGCTTCGGATTCGCCGTCCTTTGGGCAGTCCTCATTGCGCTGACGGCCTCCACTATCGGCCCGCTCAGCATCGCACTGCTCATCCTTTACCCGCTGTTCGACGTCGGGGCAGCCGTCGTCGACCACCGCGCCTCCCGAGCCACCCGGCCGGGACCGCTGCTCGTCGTCAACATGGCGCTCAGCCTCCTGACCGCTGTTGCGCTCGGTTTCGCCGTCACCTCCGGACCGGCCGCAGTCCTGGTTGTCTGGGGCGCCTGGGCCATCACCGCGGGTGCGGTCCAACTCGCCGTAGCCATTAGCCGTCTGCGGTTGGGCGGGCAGTGGCCCATGATCCTCAGCGGCGGCATCTCCACTCTTGCGGGCACCGGGTTCATCCTGATGTCGGGCGGACCCTCGTCATCCCTCACCGGCGTCGCCGGGTACGCAACTCTCGGCGGCATCTTCTTCCTGCTCTCCGCGATCCGGCTGGGACGCACCGCCAAGGCGGGCGCATGATGGCCGGGACTACTACGGACGTCATCATCATTGGCGCCGGACCGGTCGGGGAAAATGTAGCCGACCGCATCGTCTCCGGCGGGCTGAGCGCCGTAATCGTGGAAGCCGAGCTGGTCGGCGGAGAATGCTCCTACTGGGCGTGCATGCCTACCAAAGCGCTGCTCCGGGACGCCGCCGCGCTCCGTGCCGTCCGGCAGCTGCCCGGTGCCGCCGCGGCGGTGACTGGGGGACTCGACGTCGACGCCGTGCTGGAGCGTCGTGACCGGTTTGCCTCGGACTGGAACGATGATGGCCAGGTTGCCTGGCTCCGCCAGGCCGGCATTGGGGTTGTCCGGGGCCGCGGGCGTATCAGCGCCCCGCGGACCGTCGAAGTCACCGGCCGGGACGGTACCGTCAGTACTATTACGGCCCGGCACGCCGTCGTCGTCGCGACGGGCACCAGCGCGGCCGTTCCGCCGATTCCGGGACTGGCGGACGCTGCTCCCTGGACCAGCAGAGAGGCCGTGTCGGTGAAGAAAATTCCGGAACGGCTTGCGATCATCGGAGGCGGTGTTGTTGGCACGGAAATGGCAACCGCCTTCAGCGCATTGGGCGCGTTCGTGACGCTGATTGCGCGCGACGGCGTACTCCCCAGGGTGGAGCCGTATGCCGCCGAGCACGTCGTTGCGTCCCTTCAGAGCAGCGGCGTACAGGTAATGGCGGGAACAAGCCCCACCGGGGTCACACGGGATCCCAGTGGAACCGTGCAGATCACCCTGGCGGGCGGCGAGGTCATCAGTGCGGACGAGGTCCTTGTTGCCACGGGGCGCCGGCCCAACACCGGCAATCTCGGACTTGAACAATTCGGACTCCCGGACTCCGGCTGGCTGGAGGTCGATGAGACCCTGCGGGTGACCGCTCCCGGGGGCCACGTGCCCGACGGCGGGTGGCTATACGCCGCGGGAGACGTCAACGGCCGGGCGCTGCTCACCCACCAGGGCAAGTACCAGGCCCGTGCGGCGGGGGACGTGATCGTGGCACGGGCAACCGGTGCCCCGGTTGAGGACTTCGCATGGGGGCGCCATGCAGCCACCGCCGATCTCCTGGCCGTTCCGCAGGTCATCTTCACTGACCCGGAGATCGCCTCCGCCGGACTCACCCTGGCCGCGGCCGCCGACGCCGGACTGCGGGTCCGTTCTGTGGAGTACGACCTGGGTTCCGTTGCCGGCGCATCCCTGCATGCCGACGGTTATGCCGGCCGCGCAGGCATTGTCATCAACGAGGACACCAATACCATTGTCGGGTTCACCGCCGTCGGATCCGACGTGGCAGAGCTGGTGCACGCCGCGACCATCGCCATCGCCGGAGAAGTACCTCTAGACCGGCTCTGGCATGCGGTGCCGGCCTATCCGACGATGAGCGAGCTCTGGCTTCGGCTGCTGGAAACCGCAGGACGGTAGACAACCGCCCGGCCCGCCCGCAAACTTCCGCCATCACCACAACCACCCCACGAAAGGAAAGAACATGCCCACGAAGATCACCTTCATCATCGACAACCCCGCCGACCCCGGAGCCTTCGAGTCCGCCTACAAAAGCATTGAAGGCAACGCAAAGCAGCTTCCGAAGCTGCGCCGGTACGAGGCCGGGAAGGTTTGGCCCAAGGAAGACGGCTCGCCCACGCCGGCCCACCGGACCCTGGACCTGTATTTCGACAGTTATGAGGATGCCTCTGCAGCCGTGAAGACCGCTGCGGCTGCCGATACGTTCGGGCAGTTGACCGCCACGGGCACACCGTTCAGGGCGCTGTTCTCCGACGTATCGGAAGGCTAGGCGTCGAAGGAGGCTGGACATCCAAGTAGGAGTCGCCGTGAGGCGGGCAGCAATGTCCCGGCCTCACGGCGACTTTGTCTTGGCCAGCCGCGCAGAGACGTTCGCCGGCGGCCCCAGCCACGGGGTGGGCATGGATCGGTCCGTGACGAAGGCATGCCCGGCGCCGCGGTGGCCAGCTGCCAAACGGACTCCGGCCATCTGTGCCGGATCACAGCTGTGCACCAGATGCCAGAGCCGCGCCGGAGGTACATTCTGCGCCCAGGCGGGGTGCCGGAAGCGCGCATAATCCGCCGCAGTTCCCTCGAACACCGAGGTGACATCGAACAGCCGCACATGTCCCGGCGTCGGAAAGACACCGGGGTTCGCAGCGAGGAACCGGATGCCGGCAGCCCGGGCCGACGCCGCATACACGGCGCACCGGCCAAGGCTGCCGGCTCCGGAGGGAAGTTCGTCGAACATAATCCCGTCCAGGCCGTAGATCCGCTGCCAGGCAAGCACGTCCAGGGCGACGTCCGCCGGCGGGCGCTGGCCGTAGTTAACCGCGACGTACCCCAGGAGCCGGGTGGATCCCAGTCCGGCAATCGCTTCCGGATAGTAGGCATCGTCTTCTCCGCCGGGTCCGTTGTGGACGTTGACGACGGCGAAGGAGACGTTTTGTCCGGCCAGCCACGCCCATTCCCGGGGCCGTTCCGCCGGGTGGATGTACCACGGCAGCGCCAGTCGGGGTGCCCTCACGCGTAGGTCCGCGGATCCGCCACGAGCGCCAGCAGGACCACGATTCCCGCAAGCAGGAAAGCTGCGGCCGCCAGAATGCCGGCTCCGCTGCTGACCAGCAGCCACAATGCGGCCGCAAGGCAGGCAGCAGCGGCAAACAGCACACCGCGCCGGGGTTGTCCGAACGCGCTCAGGGCCGTGGAGATAGTGGCCAGGGCGCTGAAGATGGCGGCTACCACCACTGTGGAGGCCGCTCTGTTGTCCTCCACCAGGAAGAGGACCACCACGGAGGACACCGCTGCGGAGATCACCACAATCGTGGCGGAGATGGCCAGGGTCAGCAGCCAGGCGTTCCACGCGGCGTTCCGGAGCAGCGGTGTCCGCTGGGAGGACCACTGGAGCCGCTGGCGCATCAGTACCAGCGCTGGATCAGTGGCGGCGGCAGCAACGACGGTGGCCGCCACCAACGCGGTGCCTTCCCACGCGGGCAACCGGGTCAGGGCCAAGGTCAGTGCTGCCGCAAGGAAGCCGGCCTGGGCAGCCGGAGCGACGGCGCTTCTGCCGTCTTCCCATCGGGGCCGGCGGCCCTCCGGGTTGGAGCGGAGATGGATGGCGAGCAATGCCGTTACTGCCGCCACCACCAGCAAGGCCGTGCCGGGCACAATGACGGCCGCGGCGGTGGAACGTATCGCCAGCATGGTCGCCACAATCGAGACGGCACACGCCAGGGCCGTCAGCAGGAACCAGGAGCGGCCCAGGATCACGAGCATGGAAACAACACAGGAGTACCAGCACCAAACCATCAGAAGTGCGGCCATGGTGGCGTCATGGCCGGGAAGGATCAGGGAGACCCCCACGTAGCAGGCGAGGGCGGCCATGATCAGCAGGGTTGCCCCGGTGCCGCGGGCGACGCCGCGTTTCAGCTGCCCGGCGCCGGCATAGGTCCAGACAATCCCGGAGACGGCCTGCCCGATGATCCACGCGCCGATGCCGGCTACGAGGACCTCCCTGGTGTTGGCGGCAAGGACCGTAGCGGTGAGACCGCCCAGCACTGCCCCCAAGATGAGGACAATGGCCCGCCGGACGGATTGGAGCAGGTCGTCCCGTCCGAGCCATGGCTCGGCGGTTGCCTGCGTGGTGCCGCGTTCCTGCACCAGGGAGGAAGCGTAGTCGAACACGTCCTTCGCTCCATGGCGCTGGCGCACGGTGCGGTCACTGAGTCCGGACGCTTCCAGCCGTGCCGTGATCTCAAAGGTGTCCACGGCGTCGTAGGCCATCAGGTTGTTCTCAAGTTTCGGGACGGCTGAACCCGCTGCGGGCACAATGACAGTGTCGGCGCTCATGCGGACAACCGCTGGGACGCGTCACGGAGTGCGGGAACCGCGGGTGTCGGTGCGCCGTGGGCTCCGGTAGCCGTGCCGGACCGCAAACCGGCAGCCGGGGGGTGCTCGGACAGCCGCCCGTCCCGGGTGGCAGCATAGGCCTCCCGGTAGCGGCCCAGGCACCGGTCCAACGTGAACTCGGCCAGGGCACGGCGTCGTGCGGCCGCCCCCATGTCCGCCCGGAGCCGGTCATTGGAGAGCAGGGTGATGCAAGCGTCCGCGAACGCGGCGGGCTCGCGGGCGGGCACCAGCATGCCGGTGGTCCGCTCTTCGTCCAGGCATTCCGCTACGCCCCCGACGTCGGTGTTGACGGTGGCGCGGCCGCACATCATGGACTCGATGAGGGTAAAGGGCAGGCCTTCGGACACGCTGGACAGTGCCACCACGTGGCCGGCTTCAATGGCCGGGCGGCTGCCCTTGCTGGGACCTTCCCAGTGCACCGCGTCGGTGACACCGAGGCTGGCGGCCAGTTCCACCAGGCCCGCCTTGTAGGCGTGGTTTTCCGTTGGCGTGGGCCCGAAAAGCCGCAGTTGGGCCGTGGGCACCTGCTGACGCACCAGTGCGAAGGCCGAGATGAGGGTTTCCAGGTCCTTCAGCGGATCGATCCGTCCCACAAAGCTGATGGTGGGCAGCTCCGGTTCGGAGGTGACCGGCAGGAACGTTTCCGGGTCTACGCCGTTGGGGATGGTGTGGATCCGTTCGGGGCGTGCACCGAGGCGGCGCTCCCAGCGGGCGTTGAACTGGTTGACCGGAAGGACCATGTGCGCCCGGGCCACAACCACCTGGCACAGCCGGCGCAGGAACGCCGTGACCGCGCGCCGCACGGGCCAGGAGAAGTTGGCACCGTGCAGGGCGAGGTACCGCTCCCTCAGGTACACGCCGTGTTCGGTCAGGAGGATGGGAGTGCCGTGCCGCCAGGAGTGGGCCAGGGCGACCAGCGAGGAGGGGCCGTTGCTGGAGGCATGGATGACGTCGGCGCCGGCCGGCCGCTGGTCAACCAGGGCCAGGGCGCGGTCAACGATGCTGGCTGCCATCACGGCGTCCGCCACGGACATGGGCGGCTCGCCGGCGCTGACCAGGTGCCGCGTCCAGGCTGCCAGGATAGGCGCCACGGAACCCCGGGTAGCCAGGGCATGCGCCAGGCCGATCCGGTTGCTGATGGCCACCAGGTTGCGCAGTGCCTCGTCCGTCCGGGCCACGGCGTCCGTGTCGTCGGACCCGAGTGCGGCGTCCCACAGCAGGGCGAGTTCGTCCTGCGTGCGGTCAATCCATTCCTTGCGCCGGGATCCGGGCCGCAGCGGGGCCGCCGGGGGTCCCCAGACGGGGATGATCCTCAGGGAGCGGACATTTTCGGGGAGCTTCCAGACGGGACGGTCGGCACCGCTTCCGGTCAGGGCAAAGATTTCGAAGTCGTGGTCCGGCATTCCCGTGATCAGCTGGTTGCACCACGTGCTGACCCCTCCGGTGACTACCGGGTAGGTGCCCTCCGTGACGAGCGCTATCTTCAGCGGTTTGTCCCGGATCCGTTTCGGCACAGCCGGAACGGCAGCGGATCCGTGGACCTGGGCGGAACGGCAGAACCCCGTGACTGAACTAAACATTTTCGAGACCTCAATTAGCGATGGACGACATCGATATCAGTGAATACGAGGTAGCCAGGCGGGACACGCGTAACCGTTACTCGCTTCGATAGGGCGCTTCGAGGTAGGGGTGTTGAAGAATTTTCCGAAAATTTGGCATACATTGCGGGTCTCTTGCGGCTGCCCTTTCCCGGCGCGTTCCGGCTATCGAACAGCGTGCAGCCGGGCCGCCTGCCGGGCCAGGTGCTCGCGTTCGGCCAGGTTCGGCGCGGCCAGGGCGGCCTCGGCGTACAGCCGTGCGGCCGTGCCGGCGTCACCGTCGCGCTCATGCAGGTAGGCCAGCGCGGCGGTGCGCCGGGGGAGTGCGGGATCCAGCTCCGCCAGCGCGGCCAGCCCGGCGCGCGGTCCGTCCGCCTCCCCGACGGCGACGGCGCGGTTCAGCCGGGCTACCGGACTGCCGGTGAGCCGGACCAGTTCGTCATACCAGGAAACGATCTGCGGCCAGTCGGTTTCCCTGGCCGTCTGTGCATCGGCGTGCAGGGCGGCGACGGCGGCCTGCGCCTGGTATTCGCCCAGCCGGTCCGCAGCCAGTGCCCGCTGCAGGATCGCCACTCCTTCGGTAATCAGGCCGGTGTCCCAGCGGCTGCGGTCCTGCTCGGCCAGCGGCACCAGCCGCCCAGCGCCGTCCGTCCGTGCCGGGCGGCGGGCGTGGTGGAGCAGCATCAGGGCGAGCAGCCCGTGGACTTCGGGATGGTTGATGCCGGTGGCCAACTGCCGGGTGAGGCGGATGGCTTCGGCAGCCAGGTCCACGTTCCCGGAGTAGCCCTCGTTGAACACCAGATACAGGGTCCGCAGCACGGTGGCCACGTTGCCGGGGGAGCCGAACCGGACTGTGTTCAACCCGACCCCGGCAACGGTGCGTTTGGCCCGGCTGATCCGCTGCGCCATGGTTGCCTCGCCCACCAGATACGCGGCGGCGATCTGCGCGGTGGTCAGCCCGCCCACCGCGCGCAGCGTCAGCGCCACGGCCGACGACGGCGACAGGGACGGGTGGGCGCAAAGGAAATACAGCTGCAGCGTGTCATCGGTTTCACCGCCGGGCCCGGGCGGAGGCTCCGCGTCAACGGTGAGTTCACGACGTCGGCGGGAAGTGTCCGCGCGGGTCGCGTCCAGGAACTTCCGCCAGGCGGCGGTGACCAGCCAGGCTTTCGGGTCCCGCGGCGGGTTCTGGGGCCAGGCGCGCAGGGCTTCGATCAGGGCGTCCTGCACCGCGTCCTCGGCCGCCGCGAAATCAGCTCCGCGGCGGACGAGGACGGCAATGACCTGCGGGGTGAGGACCCGGATCTGCTCCTCATCCACGCTGCTGGGCTGCATGGCAGCGCTATTCCGTGATGGTGATGGGCGAGCCCAGGAACGGCCGCAGTTCGATCCATTCCTGCAGCGGCTTCCCGCCCGCGGCGGGAGCAGCGGACAGTTCGCCGGCGAGTTCGACGGCGCGGTCATAGTCGTCCACGTCGATCACCATCCAGCCGGCGATCAGGTCCTTGGTCTCGGCGAACGGGCCGTCGGTCACCGGTGGCCGCCCCTCGCCGTCGTACCGCACGAAGGTGCCCTCCGGTGCAACGGCCTGGCCGTCAATGTATTCGCCGCGGGCCTGCAGCCGGTCGGCGAAGTCCTGCATGAACTGCATGTGGTCCGATACTTCCTCCGGTGTCCACTGGTCCATCGGCACGTCATTGATGGGTGCCGGTGCACCGCGGTAATGCTTGAGCAACAGATACTTGGCCATGACTTATCTCCTTGGTCTCCGGGGATGGTCGAATCGCTGCAACACGGCCATTGTGGCCGCATTCACTCCGGGGACGGGACAGTGTCCGGAATTTCGACATTTCTGCGGGAGCGTTCGCCTGCGCCGCAACCGGAAACAAATTTTCGTCTTCACCTAGTGCTCCCCGGCCGGGGGTTCCACACTTGTGTCGACACGGACTTTCAGTTCTCCTTTCATGCAGCTCTCCTTTCTTACAGCGGTGGCCGTCTCGAACAAGGAAGTTCATCATGAAGGTTTCGCGAAAATGGATTGTGATCCTCTGCTGGCTCACGGTTGTCTTCGAGGGATTCGACCTCGTGGCCCTGGGTGCCTCCATTCCCACCCTTCTGGACACAAAACACGCAGGGATCGACGCCGGCGGGGCCACCTTCGTGGCCACCATCTCGCTGGTGGGTGTGGGGATCGGCGCTGCGCTGAGCGGGCCCATCTCGGACCGCTTCGGCCGCCGCCTGCCGCTGATCGCGTGCGTAGTGGTGTTCTCCGTCTTCACCCTGATCTTCCCGCTGATGCCCACCGTTGCCCTGATGGGGCTGCTGCGCTTCCTGGCCGGACTGGGGCTGGGCGGGTGCATGCCGGTGGCGGTGACCATCATGCAGGAAACCGCCCGCGCCAACAGCAAGGCCCAGTCCAGCACGCTCACCATGACCGGCTACCACGTAGGCGCCGTGGCCGCGTCGGTCACTGCACTGCTGGTAGGGCAGCGGTGGGAATGGCTCTTCTATACCGGCGGTATCCTCGGCCTGCTCGCCTCCCTGCTGCTGTGGGCCAAGCTGCCCGAAACCTCTCCCGTGATCGAGGCGCGCAAATCCGCGGACACGGAGGTCCCGAAGGTGCATGTCCGGGACGTGCTCCGCGGGCGGTACGTGCGCATCACCCTGGGGCTCTGGGTTGCCGCCTTCATGGGCCTGCTGCTGGTCTACGGATTGAACACTTGGCTGCCGCAGCTGATGCGTGAGGCCGGCTACGCCGTCGCCGATTCCCTCGTGCTGCTGCTGGTCCTGAACCTCGGCGCGATCGCCGGCCTGCTGGTGGGCGGCGGCGTTGCCGACCGGCGCGGGGTGAAGGGGACCACCATGTTCTGGTTCGGTGCCGCAGCCGTGCTGCTGGCGGTGCTGAGTATCCGGATCCAGGACCAGCTGCTGCTGAACGGCGTGGTGTTCGTGACCGGTTTCTTTGTCTTCTGCGCCCAGGTGCTCGTCTACGGGTTTGTGGGCTACCTCTACCCGCGGCATATCGTCGCCTCCGGGATGGGCTTCGTGTCCGGCGTTGGCCGGCTGGGGGCCATTGCCGGGCCGTGGATTACCGGTTTGCTGGTGGTTGCCGGGATCGCCTATCCGTTCGGGTTCTATGTCTTTGCGGCAGCGGCCCTGCTGGGGGTAGCGGCGGTGGCCGTGATTCCGCGTCCGCGGGAGTCCACCCCGGAGGCCGCGGACTCCGTGCCTCCTGGCTCCGGCAAGCCCGTGCCGCTGGCCTAAACCGGAACCTATCCTGCGGAGGACGATATGAGCACCGTTCGCGACGCCACCTACGAGCTGCTGCGCCGGCACGGTCTGACCACTATTTTCGGCAACCCGGGCTCGAATGAGTTGCCGTTCCTGGCTGGCATGCCGGAGGACTTCCGCTACATCCTGGGCCTGCACGAGGGCGTGGTGGCGGGCATGGCCGACGGCTATGCGCAGGCAACGCGCCGGCCGGCGCTGGTGAACCTGCATGCGGCGTCAGGCTCCGGCAATGCCATGGGCGCGCTGACTAACTCCTGGTACGCGCACACGCCGCTGGTGATCACCGCCGGGCAGCAGGTCCGCTCCACCATCGGTCAGGAGGTGATGCTCTCCAACGTGGATGCCGTGTCCCTGCCGCGCCCGCTGGTGAAGTTCAGCGCGGAACCGGCGTCGGCGCGCGACGTCGTCCGCACCATGGGGCAGGCCATCCATGCTGCGGTCCTGGAACCGGCCGGACCGGTTTATGTGTCCATTCCCTACGACGATTGGGCGCACGAAACCGGGCCCGAGGATGCACACCTGGGGGAGCGCACGGTCGAGACGGCGGGGGAGTTGTCCGACGGTCAGCTCGCGGACCTCGTGGCCGCACTGGATGCCGCTGCCCGTCCCGTGCTGGTGCTGGGGCCCGACGTCGATTCCGCACGGGGCAACGACGACGCCGTCCGGCTGGCGGAGAGGCTGGGTGCTCCGGTGTGGGTGGCGCCCTCGGCGTCGCGGTGCCCTTTCCCGACTTCGCATGCCGCCTTCCGCGGCGTGCTGCCCGCCAGCGTTGCCGGGATCACCGGGCTGCTCTCCGGGCACGACCTTATTCTGGTGGTGGGGGCTCCGGTGTTCCGCTACCACCAGTACGAACCGGGGGAGTACCTGCCCGGACGGCACTGCCCTGTTGCAGATCACCTGCGACCCGGGTGAAGCCGCCCGGGCACCGATGGGACGCGCGGTGGTGGCGTCGATCGGTCCGGCGCTGGCGAGGCTTGCCGACGCGGTGGCACTCCGCGGAATCTCGGTGCAGCCGCGTCCGGTTCCTGCGGTGTCCCGTGCCGCCGAGCCCGGCGGCCGGATGTCACCGGAAGTGGTCTTCGACGTCGTGAACGAGCTGGCTCCCGAGGACGCCATCTATGTCAACGAAGCGACTGCGACGGTGACCGCGTTCTGGGACCGGATCCAGATGCGCCATCCCGGCAGCTACTACTTTCCGGCGTCGGGTGGGCTCGGCTTTGGCATGCCAGCCGCTGTCGGCGTCCAGCTGGCCGAGCCCGGGCGCCGCGTGATTGCGTTTATCGGCGACGGGTCCGCAAACTACGGCATTACGGCCCTGTGGACTGCCGCCCAGCACGGGATCCCGGTGGTATTCATCATCCTGAACAACGGCACGTACGGCGCCCTCCGGGGTTTTGCTGCCAAACTTGACACTCTGGACGCGCCGGGTCTGGACGTCCCCGGCATCGACTTCGTCTCTCTTGCCGCCGGTTACGGGGTGGATGCGGGGCTGGCTGAGTCGGAGGGTGAACTCCGCGACCGGGTAGCCAAGGCCCTGGCTTCCGACAGGCCGACCCTCATCGAAGTCGGCATCAGTAGGGGGTCTCCGTTCTAGCCACTGGAGCCGCCGCGACGAGGCTGGGCGTACGCCTCCATGCCTGGCTTATTCGTGATCGATGAGCCAATGGACGCAGTCCGGTCCATTCTGGTGCGGCTTCCCGCCCAGGACTCGGACAGCGGACATCTCACCAGCGATCAGATCCATGGTCGCTGCGAACGCGGTCCACATCAGGAGACCCGTTCGCGGCACTGAACCAAGAACATAACCGATAACAGCGATTACGTCTCGCCGTGCTCGAACTCCCACAACAGTATGCGTTCTCTCGCCCTTGCTTGACCAGAGGTGAGGTTAGCACTCCTATATAGGATATAGAGTTCGCGGCGGAGCCGTCGCATCTCCTCGACAAGCCTTTGAGTAACGGGATCATCCGTTTCGGGACCGGCCGCGTTTCTAGCCGTCATATGTCTCGACAGACGGACGATATTCGTCTCTAGCTCATCAATTCTAGTGTGAAGGTCCTCCGGCGAATCGGAGTAGGCGGGGCCCGCTCCTGTTGGTTCCTCCTTTAGGCCTGACGTAACCGCTTCGTGCGAAGTATCAAGGAGACCCTGATGTCGACTTTTGGCGAAGAGCTCATCGAGTGTGCTTTCTGCAAGTTCTTCGGCTCGCGTTAGTGCAACCTCCTCTAGGTCTTTACGAGCAGCCTCTAGCGCTTCTGGTGTAGATGCCGTGCCCACTTCTTGTGCCGCATAGTCAAAAAAAGAGAGACCGTTGTAAAAATGGATGGTTCGACCTCCCGTAAACTCGGTGAATTCATTCACCAGTTCCGGGCGAGGCATGATCTGTTTGCCGTGGACGGATATCCACCAATCTTCTTTCGCGTCTTCCGTGACGAAGATGATGTCGATATCATTGTCGCGAGCGAAGCACATGACCTGATGCCACAGGATGAAATCACCGTATTGACGATTTTCGGGCTTCTTTCCCGCGTCCATGTAACCCGGCGGGACTTTGCTGGCGAATCGTTCAGCGCCAACCTTATACAACTGCCTCAGCTCTTCATCAGTAGGCTTTACACCGATCCTGCTATCGGACAGCAAGTCCGTGAGGCTGTTCAAGATGGGGTCATCTGCGTCGGCTGCGTTTCGGTCCGCTACTGATTTTCGGGCCGATTCGAGCTCTGTGAGCAATTCCGTAGCGGCCGCTAGTAGAGACTTGTGCTTTTCACCCGTGGTTAACTGCGACTTTCGGGGAGCCTGATTGAGACTCGTGATGAGCTTGCTCACCAGCCCGATTTGGTCGTCGTGTACCGATGTTGCAGCAGACCGCACTGCGCCTCTATTTACGTGATACTCCTGGACAGCCTGGAACGGAACCCACAGCCTGTCCCGGAACTGGGAAGCCAACGCTAGATATGTCTCTGAGGTCTCGGGTTCGTACCGATGGAAATCTAGAAGAACGTTCGCATCGAAGACGATATGGGCTGACGACCACAATGACTTTATCTCTTGAGGAGAGCGCCGGTAATAGCCCGGGAAGTGTTCTTTCATGCGAGAGTGTTATTCTTTCTGGTTGCGGTCATCTTCCTTGCGTCCAACGCAGTCGTTTGAACGGTACATTGGCCGGCACGATTTCTTCAGAGGAGCATATATGATCACTTCGTGACTCAGCCTCTCGTCGACCGCAATCCGCCGGTGATCCAGTTGACCCTCCGCCAACGTCCTTTGGTGTTGCTCGGCTCTTTAGTTGCAGCGGGCCTAATTGCTTGTGCCCTGGCATGGGCAGACCAGTGGCAGCGCGATTTTTACGAGATCGCCGGTACATTTATGACCGCGTGGGCTCTGGTATTGGCCATCCTCATATACATTCTCAGCTCGGTTGACGTCAGTGCCGTCATAAATGACGCTGACGACGCTCGTGAGGCTCTCGCTGACGCGTATGAGGATGCAGGGGGACAAGTGATGTCGGATCCAGTTCTGAGAAAGAAACTGGTTGAGTTTGGTGAGTATGTTATCCGGTTGCAGGAGAAGTACAGAGTGCCAGCAGACGATATCGTTCACATAGATCGAGCTCCTCAGAAAAATCAGGAACGAAATCGAGCTGTGCTTATCCACACGCGTCATGGAAAGCGTTACAGCGTATTCCACGGCGGTAAGGGCGGTGGATGGCATGTCACGAAGTATTAGGACTGTTCTAGGGGTTTAGGATGCATCAGTCTCGTCTGCCCGCCCAGTCACACCAGCCCCCCGATTCCGTCACACACCGCGGCACAGCGTACCCTTGACCATGTGAAAACCTTCGAAGACCTCTTTGCCGAGCTGAGCCAGAAAGTTCAGGACCGCCCCGCCGGGTCACGCACCGTGACCGAATTCGAGTCGGGCGTGCATGGCATCGGTAAGAAGGTTGTTGAGGAGGCCGCCGAAGTGTGGATGGCCGCCGAATACGAATCCGATGCCGAATGCGCCGAAGAAATCTCCCAGCTGCTCTACCACCTCCAGGTCCTGATGCTCGCCAAAGGCCTGAGCCTGCAGGACGTCTACAAGCATCTCTAGCCACGCGCCTTTCCGCGTGTGGCCCGCCGGTTGAACTACTCCCTGCGCAGTAACAAACCCGCAGCAACAAACTTCCAGCGAAAGATGCTCCCATGCTCCGTGTAGCCGTACCCAACAAGGGTGCCCTGTCCGAATCCGCCTCCGCCATGCTCAACGAGGCGGGCTACCGCCAGCGCCGCGACACCCGCGAACTGGTCATGGTGGACCCCGACAACGACGTTGAATTCTTTTTCCTCCGGCCCCGCGACATCGCCGTGTACGTGGGCGCCGGAACGCTCGACGTCGGCCTCACCGGCCGCGACCTGTTCCTGGACGCCCAGGTGGACGCCGAGGAACTGCTGAGCCTCGGCTTCGGCGCCTCCACCTTCCGCTTCGCCGGCCCGGTGGGGGACTTCACCTCCATTGACCAGCTTGAAGGCAAGCGCCTGGCCACCAGCTACGACGGTCTGCTGCGCTCCTACCTGACCGAACGCGGCATCAACGCCTCCGTGGTCCGGCTCGACGGCGCCGTGGAATCCTCCGTACGCCTCGGCGTCGCCGACGCGATCGCCGACGTCGTCGAAACCGGCACCACCCTGCGCGCCGCCGGCATGGAAATCTTCGGCGAACCGATCCTGAAATCCGAAGCCGTGCTGATCGGCCGGCCCGGCGCCAACCCCGCCGGCGTCGACGTGCTGATCCGCCGCCTGCGCGGTGTGCTGGTGGCCCGGCAATACGTGATGATGGACTACGACGTCCGCAAGGACCTGGTGGAGCAGGCCGCCGCCCTGACCCCGGGCCTGGAATCGCCCACCGTGTCCCCGCTGCAGAACAGCGACTGGGTTGCCGTCCGCTCCATGATCAAGAAGTCCGAAACCAACCGCATCATGGACGAGCTCTACGACATCGGCGCCCGGGCCATCCTGGTCAGCAGCATCCACGCCTGCCGGATCTAGGGGGAGAACACCATGAGTGTTGCCATTCGCGTCATCCCCTGCCTGGACGTCGACGCCGGCCGGGTGGTCAAGGGCATCAACTTCGAAGGCCTGCGCGACGCCGGGGACCCGGTGGAACTCGCGCACCGGTACGACAGGGCCGGCGCCGACGAGCTGACCTTCCTGGACGTCACCGCGTCCTCGGGCAACCGGGACACCACGTTCGACGTCGTCGCGCGCACCGCCGAAGAGGTCTTCATTCCGCTGACCGTCGGCGGGGGAGTGCGCTCCATTGCCGACGTGGACCGGCTGCTGCGCTACGGCGCGGACAAGGCCTCCATCAACACCGCCGCCGTCGCCCGCCCGGACGTGATCGACGAGATCACCCGGCACTTCGGCTCACAGGTGCTGGTGCTCTCCGTGGACGCACGGCGCACGCACGACGGCGCCACGCCGTCGGGCTTTGAAGTCACCACCCACGGCGGGCGCACGGGCACCGGGATCGACGCCGTCGCCTGGGCGAAGGAGGCCGCGGACCGCGGCGTAGGGGAGATCCTGCTGAACTCCATCGACGCCGACGGAACCCGCGAGGGTTTCGACATCGAAATGATCAAGGCCGTCCGCGCCGCCGTGGACGTGCCGCTGATCGCCTCCGGCGGGGCCGGCAAGCCCGAGCACTTCCCGGCCGCCGTGATAGCCGGTGCCGACGCCGTCCTGGCCGCCTCGGTGTTCCACTTCGGCCCGGACGATGCGATCCACCAGGTGAAGCAGGCCATCCGCGACGCCGGGTACGACGTCCGCTAGCTGCTGCCCCTCACGGCCTCCCCGGCCTCCCCGGCCACACCGGCAGGCCCGGCCGTGAGGGCGCGCTGGGCTGCGCTCGGCTAGGAACGCAGACGGATGTGGCATGCTTCCGTCTCATGACTATGCCAACACGCGTCCGACGCGCCGAAGTAAGCGATCTGCCCTTCATCCTGCGTCAAGAGCGCGAATACATGGAGACCATCGAGCCGCATGCGCTCCTGGGGTGGATGAGCGTTCTCGACCAGAACCTGGAACTCTGGATCGATTGCCTTCCCTCCACGCTCTTCTGCCTTGATGCAGAAGGTCACCCGCTCGGGTATGTGATGGGCAGCCTCGACGGCGACACCGCAACACTGGTCTCGATCAGTGTCCTCGGAAGCCATCGCCGCCAAGGACTCGGCAGGGTCCTTCTGGATGCGTTCGAGCAGAGCGCCGCTCCAAGCGGAGCCCGCGTTGTGGAACTCGGTGTTTTCCGAAGCAACCAGGCCCATCTGCTGTACCGGGCCGCGGGTTACGAAGCCACGGGTCAAGACGGTGAGTATGTGCTGTTCAGCAAGACGCTCAGCCCCGTTGCAGGGGATGACCGGGCATTGTTGGGCTGAACGCCCGGCAGGGAGGTTCCCCTGCCAAACGGTGGTTCTTCTAGACGCGGGCCGGAACGAGGTTGGCGAAGGGCAGCCGGCCGTACTGGTGGGTGAACTGCTGCTGACACTCCGCGAGAGCGGCGTTGAGCTCTTCCGGCGGCAGTTCCTTCCAGGCCACCAGAAGATCCTCTGCATCGACCAGCTGCCAGACCAGCCGGCCGTCCCAGTGGCCCGGCGGCTTCCCCCTGCCGAAGTCCACAAATTCCGTGATCTGCCGCCGCAGGCCGCGGTTGCCCTGGCTGCCGGCCCCGGCCTTGCCGAAGAAGAGGATGTCCGCCTCCGCCACCCACTCGGCGGCCAGTTCATCCCGGGATAGGGACGGCTTCTTCTTCTTGAACACCCCGGCCGTGCTCTCCTTGAGGAACCGCGGTTCAAACCCGTCGGGGCGCACGACGGCGAAGATCCCCTGGCGCTGCGGGATCCGGTTGAAGTCGAGGTTGTCGATGGGCCGGAAGCCGGTGAAGCCGTTGGCCTTGAGTGATTTCTTGTTCAACGGGAGGGGGTTCCTTGCGGTGGGGCAGCCGGTTCGCATCCGGTCGACGGGTTCGGCGGACCTCCAATGATATCCGTTCGCCTTGCCGCTGGCTGAGGGCTGCGTTCAGCTTCCGCATCCGGTTGCGCGGCGGGAGACTGGAACGGTGACCAAGGAGGACCGGATGGCCAACAACATTTCCGGCAAGGTAGTCATCATCACCGGAGCATCGTCCGGGATAGGCGAAGCGACGGCAAAGCTGCTCGCCGAACGCGGAGCCAGGGTTGTGCTCGGTGCCCGGCGCCAAGACAAACTGGAACGGATTGCCACGCAGATCCGGGACGCCGGCGGGGAAGCGGTCCACCAGGTCCTCGACGTTACCGTGCAGGACTCCAACCACGCGTGGACGTGAACGTCACCGGGGTGCTCAACGGCATCGCAGCCGTACTGCCCCCGTTTATTCAGCAGCGGTCCGGCCACGTGATCGCCACGTCATCAGTCGCCGGACTGAAGGCCTATCCGGGCGGTGCCGTGTACGGCGGAACCAAATGGTTCCTGCGGGACTTCATGGAAGTGCTGCGCATGGAGTCCGCCGCCGAGGGCACGAACATCCGCACCGCCACCATTTATCCGGCGGCCATCAACACTGAACTGCTGGACACTATCAGCGACCAGCACACCGCCAAAGGTGCGCAGGCCCTGTACCAACGGTACGGAATTGCACCGGAGCGGGTGGCCGACGTCGTTGCCTACGCCCTGGACCTGCCGGCGGACACCACGGTCAACGAGTTCACCGTCGGACCGGCCAACCAGCCCTGGTAAGTTCGGCAATCAGTGCCGGCCGGCGTCGTCGTCCGGAAGGCGCGGGAATAGACCAGGCCGGATCCGGCTTGTGCTTTAAGTGCCCTACGGCACGGTTACCCCACAGCTTGGAGAAATATGACTACCGCACGCGCTTACGCAGCCACTTCCGCCACCGATCCGCTGGTTCCCACCACGATCGAACGCCGCGAGGTCGGCGCCCATGACGTCCTCATCGACATCGCCTACGCCGGTGTGTGCCACTCGGACATCCACACCGTCCGCGGCGAATGGGGACCCATTGCGTACCCGCAGGTAGTTGGCCACGAAATCGTGGGCACCGTGGCCGAGGTCGGCTCCGACGTCACCAAGCACAAGGTCGGCGACCGGGTGGGTGTGGGCTGCATGGTCAACTCCTGCCGCGAGTGTGAGAACTGCAAGGCCGGCATGGAGAACTACTGCCTCAACGGCAACATCGGCACCTACGCCAGCAAGGACGTGGACGGCACCATCACGCAGGGCGGCTACGCCACCTCCGTAGTGGTCAACGACGACTTCGTGCTCCGCGTGCCGGAAAGCATTCCCTACGAAGCTGCCGCCCCGCTGCTGTGCGCCGGCATCACCACCTACTCACCGCTGGCCCACTGGAACGCAGGACCGGGCAAGCGCGTCGCCGTCGTCGGCATGGGCGGGCTGGGCCACATGGCCGTCAAGATCGCCGTCGCCATGGGCGCCGACGTGACCGTCCTGTCCCAGACGCTGAGCAAGCAGGAAGACGGACTCCGTTTCGGTGCGAAGGACTACTACGCCACCAGCGACGAGAGCACCTTCGAAAAGCTGGCCAACACGTATGACCTGATCATCAACACGGTCAGCGCCCCGCTCGACCTCAACCAGTACCTGGCCCTGCTGCGACTGGACGGCACCATGGTCAGCGTGGGCGCCCCGCCCGAGCCCATGCCGATCTCCGTGTTCACCCTGATGGGCAAGCGCCGGTCCTACGCCGCCTCGAACATCGGCGGCATCAGCGAGACCCAGGAAATGCTGGACTTCTGTGCCGAGCACGGCATCGCCCCCGAGGTGGAGCTGATCGAGGCCGCCGAAATCAACACCGCCTACGAGCGTGTGCTGAAGTCCGACGTGCGGTACCGCTTCGTCATTGATGCGGCGACCATCTAGGGTTCAGTCCCTGCTGCAGGAACGCCTCACCGTTTGGTGGGGCGTTCCTGCGTTAAGGGCCGGCAGCGTGAGGGTGATCCGGCCGCTTATGGCTTGCGCCGGAATGTGACATGGGTGGTCCCGCTTGGTGCCGCTTCCGAGCTGACCTCGCAGTCCTCCTCCAGGCCCCGCAGATCGTCCCAGAGCCGTGTGCCGCGCCCAAGGATGATGGGGGCAATGCCAACGTGGAGGTCATCAACAAGACCGGCCCGGAGGAATTCGCGCACTGTCTCCGCACCGCCCCCGATGCGTACGTCGCCGCCGCCGGCAGCTTCGATTGCAGTATCCAGGGCTTCCTGCGGTGACGCGCTGAGGAAGTGGAAGCTGGTGCCGCCGGCCATGTCCAGCGGCGGGCGGGCTGTGTGCGTCAGCACGAAAACAGGCACGTGGAAGGGCGGATCCTCGCCCCACCAACCTTGCCAGTCGGCGTCGCCGGGGTTCGCATGCAGGCCGAACATCCCGGCGCCCATGATTTCCGCGCCGATGTTTTCGAAGTAGCGCTGGGCATAACGGTCGTCGACGCCGGTGGTTCCCTCGCCGCTGTCATCCTGCAGCACCCGCTCACGGAACGTCCGGGTGGCCACGTATGCGGACGAGAGCCGCGCCCAGTCCTCGCCGAAGTTTGATGGCCCTGACGCGTAAGTCAGGTTTCCGACGGAGAATTGTTGCACTCAAAGCAACAACTTTACATAACAAAATTATCGACGTTTCTGCTACCGCGGCCGGCCTGCGATGGCGAACCACCCGTACCCATACGTAAAGACAGGGTATGGCGTTGCGGCAGACAATCACGCAATCCCAGGTCTACCGTGCACTCACCGGAGCAATCAGCCTCCGCGTCAGTCTCGGATTTCTCGGGGGCGGGTTCGTTGGAGGCGGGATGTTTGCGGCCGCGGCGGCAGTACCGACCGCGGGACTCGCATCGGCGGGCTTCGCTTTTGGTGCTGCCATCTCTCTTGGAGGAGCCATTTCAGGGGGGGGGTGAACGCTGCGGAATCATGTAGCTAGTGGTCCCTACCTCACCCACGCACAGGAAAGGAGCAGATCAAGTTGTCTAGTTCAAAGCCCAAACCAAATGCAACCAATCCGGTTTTCAAGATTGGTGGAGTGGTCTTGCTCATTGCCGGTGTTGCCCTCATGCTTTTATCCCTATATTTGATATTTGCGGAGGGTCAGGATCGTTATATGTGGCAAGTTATTGTGGGAATTGTCGTCGCAGCTATGGGCGGCATAGCGATCCGAAGATCGGCTAAATACTGATTGCAATTGTCAGTAGCTTGACCGGTAGCAGTACAAATCTGCCTAAGGACGCATGCCCCCAAAATAACACCCTATTTTCTGGTCAGTGCTGTCAGCCGCTGTTTCCCTGTTCAACGCCCTAGTAGCGCGCCACGTGACGATCAGCCGGGCGGTACGATCAAAAACGACATCAGAGTCATGGCCCTTTCAGGTGTACTGATAGGCATTTCGCTGATCAAATTGGCTATAAATTGATGAAGGGTCGGGGTGCACCCAAGATGCATCCCGACCCTTCACGATATTCCGTAGTCCGGTGATCACTCCGTCCGACCGGGTTTCGCAACCGCAACCCAGGGAGACCGGACTATGCGGGCTCTATTTGGTGGCGTTGGGATGATGGGTGTGCACCTCGGTCAGGACCACGGTGCGGTCATAAACGTAGAACCAGATCCGGGCGCCGTTACGCAGTTCGTATTGCCGCCGCCGGTAGGTAGATCCGGCGTGGGTGATGAATTCCAAGTTGCCTTTCATGCCGTGGCAGGTGGTGTCATCGGCCAGCGGGTCGGCGGGGAGTCGTTCCCAGGCGACCACGACGGTGTTGCGCTGGGTGGCCAGCACATCCGTCCAGCCTTTCTGGGCGTTGCTGGTGCCGAACTCTATCCGGTACTCGCTGCGCCGCAGCGGCCGGGTAACCGGTGTCTGCTTCGGGCTCATCCCCGGTGATCTTCGACGGCGGCCGGTTCATCGAGCCAGTCCAGCCTATCGTCGCCGGTGTAGCCGCCGGCGGTTGCTTCGGCGGTTGATTTCCACTCAGCCAGGACAATGAAAAGCCGGTCGAAATTGGAAATCGAGGCGCAGGCCCGGGCGACCTCAACGATCTCCGCCGCGAATGCCTCCCACTGGGGCTCGGGCAGGAAACCCAGCCAGGGGAACGGACCCAGCAGACGGTCCGGGAAGCTCTGCCCGCCCGGGGCCAGGGAGGCGGCCACCAGTTGGGAGGCCAGCCGGAGCGCTTCGTGCTCGCGTTCGACCGTGCGGCTGGGCAGCAGGGTCAGCGGTTCCCCGTCACGCCGGGTGATGGTGACCGGTCCTTCGTCCGCGGCACGGAAGACCTGTCCCGGGTTGCGGGCAGGTCCGAGGAAGTCGCCGTCCGGGAGATCGCAGCAGTATTCATGCCCCCACTATTCTGAATACGTTCAGAATAGGCAACGGGATCCGCGCAAGCCGGAACCAGGAGGATCAGCTAATCTTCGTCATCTCTCCCCGGCTGGGATCCTTGCGGAGGAGCCACGGCGTTCGCATCAGCGTCGATGCTGTAGATGGTTCTCCGGAGTCTGGTCGGTGGTGGTGGCGAAACCGTCCAGTGAGATGTTGAGGTCGACTCGGACACGGGTCATTGATCGGCTCCCGGTGGGGTGGATGGAGGGTCCCACCCTAATTAGGGCATAATGCAGATTCAATCCCTGCCGGCCATCCGTGAATGTGAGTTCGGCATGCAGATGAAAGGGCTTTCGCCATGACCGCCTCACCGACGGCGTTGGAGATCAGCAAGGTGCTGTCCCACGCGCTGCGCCATGCGCCGGCAGAGTACGGCCTGAGCCTGGATGCGGAAGGTTGGGCGCCCGTGAGCGAGGTGCTTGCCGCGCTGCACCGGATGGGCCCGCAGTGGGAGTCCGTTGACGAGGCCATGCTGCACGAGGTGCTGGAAGCGGCTACGAAGAAGCGGCACCAGATACGCCAGGGCCGGATACGGGCGGTGCACGGACATTCCGTCCCCGTGCAGCAGGTTTCCGATCCGGTCCAGCCCCCGGCCGTGCTTTTCCATGGAACGGCCCGCGCTGCTGCGGCCGCCATCCGGGAATCCGGAATCCTCCCCATGCGGCGGCAGTACGTCCATCTGGCGGACACGGTGGAACAGGCCCGGGAAGTGGGGCGGCGCAAGGAGCCGGACCCGGTGATCCTGACCATCGATACCGGCATCGCCGCGGCAAAGGGAATCAGCTTTTACCGGTCCGATTCGGGCGTGTGGCTAGCGGACGAGATCCCCGCGTCGGCTGTGCGGGACAGCCCTTGAAAAACCCGATGCCTGTCCATGTGCGGGCAACCTGGGTGCCGCGCCAACGCCGGTCCCTGTTTTTCGGCGCAGCACATCTTTCCTACGACGTGCGCTATGCAAACGGCGAAGTGCAATCGGGCGTCGATATTGATGACGTGCTGCAAGGCGCCCGCTATCCGTCTGACTTCCATTCAACGGTAAACGGTGCCAGGGCTGTGGCAGGCAAAGGGATGCCGGGTCAATGGGTGGACTACCCCTACGGGCGCCCGCTTCCGGCCGGCAGCCTTCTCTCCTTAACGGACGACATGTCCCGTTTTGCCTCGATCCTGAGAGTCATGGGCCTTGGCCCGTTGGCGCAGAAGTATGAAGCTCTTGCCTGGCAGCTGCGAACCGACACGTCCCCCGGCATGGTAGCCGAGGCAAGGGAGTGGGTTTCCGGCAGTTTTGGACGAGGCGTGGGCAGTCTTAGCGACCGTTATGTCTGCCGCGACGGAGCCTTTGACGAGGAGCTGAACGCAGAATACGAAACCCTCCTGCAAATCCTCACCGATTTCGCCAATGCGCAAACAGGGGAGGAGTGGCGCGGCAACACCGAAGGTAGCGCCCCAGGGACGTAGATGAGCGCCGTCCCGGCCCCCATATAATTGGCACCATGGCAATTCTGCGCCTCGAGGGCGCCACCTCCGAACAACTGCCCGTCCCATATCAGCTTGGACCCGCACTGTGAGCGGGGGACTCGTAGCCCTGCTGGACGACGTCGCTGCCCTGGCACGCATAGCCGCCGCCTCGGTGGATGACATCGCCGCCGGAGCAGCGAAAGCAGGAGCCAAGGCCGCCGGCGTCGTGATTGACGACGCCGCCGTGACCCCGCAGTATGTGTCCGGCGCCGATCCGTCCCGTGAACTCCCAATGATCAAAAAGATCTTCTGGGGCTCGCTCCGCAACAAGCTGCTGTTCATCCTGCCGGCCCTGCTGCTGATCAGCGCCTTCATCCCCGGCGTAATCCCGTTCATCCTGATGCTCGGCGGCACGTACCTCTGCTACGAGGGCGCGGAAAAGGTATGGCACAAGTTCTTCGGCCACCATGCCGCCGCAGACAAGGACGCGCCCGCAGTAGAGCGCGGACCCGAGGCCGAGTCCAAGGTAGTCAAGGGCGCCATCACCACCGACTTCATCCTGTCCTGCGAAATCATGGTCATCGCCATGAACGAGGTGGGCGACGCGTCCATTTGGATCCGCGCGGTCATCCTTGTGTTTGTGGCCATTGCCATCACGATTCTCGTCTACGGAGCCGTCGGGCTGATCGTCAAGATGGACGACATCGGCCTGCACCTTGCCCAAAAGGACTCGGCAAGCTCGCAGCGCCTGGGCGGACTGCTGGTCCGCGGCATGCCCCATGTGCTGGCTGTCATCACTTTTGTGGGAACCATTGCCATGCTCTGGGTGGGCGGCCACATCATGCTGGTAGGGGCAGCCGACCTCGGCTGGCACGCGCCGTATGACTTGGTCCACACGCTGGAGCACCCCGTCGCCGGCCTTGCGGTGGTCGGCGGCATCCTGGGGTGGCTCGTGAACACGCTGTGCTCGGCCATCGTCGGACTGGTTTGGGGCCTGGTTGTCATGGCCGTGGCGCACCCGCTGAAAAAGGTCCTGCCCTTCGGTAAGAAGGATGGCAAGAAGGACGGACATGAGGACGGTGACGCCCGGGCCGCCGCAGCCGGGCACAGCCCGGAGAAACCCGAAGCCGACTCCGCCAGCTAACCACCTGCGGACGTGCGGGGATTGGGACCTAGATCCCGATCTCCGCACTTTCCAGCAGTGCGACGGCGTCGGGCTGGCCTTCGTACATGACCAGCGCGTGCCGGGTACGGCCGTGGGCGTGCATCAGCAGTTCCCCCGGTTCGCCCACAATGGCCACGGATACCGGTGCGCGCTTGGCCACATGCCGGGGTCCGTCCGGACGGACCAGCACAATGCCCAGGTCCACGCCTCGGTACAGGATGGCGGCACGCTTGATCAGTTCGGCCCAGAGCGCGTCCGAGTACTCGCTGTCCAGGGCGCGCGGCGCCCAGCGGTCCGAGGCGCGGCGGACGTCTTCGGTGTGCACAAAGTACTCACTGAGGTTCGCGCTGTTGTCCACCGCCTTCAGGTGCATGGGGGAGTACGCGGGCGGGCCGGAACGGAACCGGCGGACCAGCTTGGCGTAGCTTTCCGTGGTGGACGCCTTTTCGGCAACTTCGGCCAGGGCTTTATCCGCACGGCCGGCCAGGGGCTTGACGAAGAGGCCCACGGCCGAACTGAGTTTGTGCTCGCGCAGGTACAGGTGCGCGGCCAGTTCCTTGGTCTGCCACCCCTTGCAGAGCGTGGGCGCATGGGGACCCGCCGCAAGCAAGGTCTCGGCGAGGACTTCACGGGACGGTTCTACGTAATGCATCACTGCTGAAACTAGCATGGAACGCCCGAAACCGGCGGCGAAGCGGCGGGTTGCCGCGGGTTGGGCGGCAAGATAACGCGTGGCACTAGAATTGGGACGATGCCATCCTCACCTTTCCCCCAGAACCAGCAGCCCTCGGACCTCGCTCCGGAGCTGCGTGCGGCCCTCAAGCGCGACGACGCCGGGCTGGTTGCCGCCGTCGTCCAGCAGTTCGACACGAACGAGGTCCTGATGCTGGGCTGGATGGACGAGGAAGCGCTGCACCGCACGCTGACCACCGGCCGGGTGACCTTCTGGTCCCGCTCCCGGCAGGAATACTGGCGCAAGGGAGACACCTCCGGCCATGCCCAGTGGGTTAAGTCCGTGGCGCTGGACTGCGACGGCGACGCGCTGCTGGTCCGCGTGGACCAGGTGGGAGCGGCCTGCCACACCGGTACCCGCACCTGCTTTGACGGCCGTGAGCTGGACGCCGTCGTCGGCTCCCGCTGACAGCCCCGCCCGCAAACACGCAGCCGCAAACACCCGCCGCACCCGACCCGACAGGGGAGAAGCAGAACAACATGCAGGATCTTGGAGCCATCCGTCCCGGCCTGGAGGAATTCCGGGCCCTGGCGGCCGACCGCCGGGTCATTCCCGTACGCCTGACCGTGCTGGCGGATGCGCACACCCCCATCGGCATCTACCGCAAGCTCACCAACGGTGAACCCGGCACCTTCCTGATGGAATCCGCTGCCTCCGGCGGTGTCTGGTCCCGCTATTCCTTCATCGGCGCCCGGTCACGGGCCACCCTCACCACGCTGGACGGCCAGGCGCACTGGCTCGGTGAGCCGCCGGCGGGTGTTCCGGTGAACGGGAGCCCGGTGGAAGCGCTGGCCCGCACCGTGGAACTGCTGGCCACCGAACGGTTCGAGGAACTGCCGCCGTTCACGTCCGGGATGGTGGGTTTTGTCGGCTGGGAAACGGTACGGCACTGGGAAAAGCTTCCCAACCCGCCTGCCGATGACCTGGGCCTGCCCGATATTGCCATGAACCTGGTTTCCGACATGGCCATCCATGACAACAGCGACGGCACCGTCACGCTGGTTGCCAACGCCATTAACTTCGACGGAACCGATGACCGCGTGGATGAGGCCTGGCACGACGCCGTGTCCCGCCTGCGTTCCATGCTCACGCGCCTGGCTGCGCCCACGCCGCAGGCCGTGTCCGTGCTGCCCGAGGCCGGCATCAACTCCGAAAACCTCACCGCCGACGTCAAGGAAAGCTGGCCCAAGCCGGACTACACCCGCGCCGTACAGCGCGGGAAACAGGCCATTGTGGACGGCGAAGTGTTCCAGGTGGTCATCTCCCGCCGTTTCGAAGCCGAGTGCCGGGCCGAGGCGCTGGACGTCTACCGGGTGCTGCGCACCACCAACCCCAGCCCGTACATGTACCTGTTCAACTTCGAGGACGCCCACGGCAGCCCGTTCAACGTGGTCGGTTCCTCGCCGGAGGCACTGGTCACCGTCACCGGCCGCGACGTCATTACGCACCCCATCGCCGGGTCCCGCCCGCGCGGCAAAACGCAGGAGCTGGACCGTGAACTGGCTGCGGAACTGCTCGAAGACGAGAAGGAACGCGCCGAACACCTGATGCTGGTGGACCTGGCCCGCAACGACCTGTCCAAGGTCTGCCGGCCCGGCAGCATCGACGTCACCCAGTTCATGGAGGTGGAGCGGTTCAGCCACATCATGCACCTGGTCTCCACCGTCGTCGGGCGGCTCGCGGATGCCTCCACCGCCTACGACGTACTCGCCGCGACCTTCCCCGCCGGGACTCTTTCCGGTGCCCCGAAACCGCGCGCCCTGCGCCTGCTCGATGAGGTGGAACCGCACCGCCGCGGCATTTACGGCGGGGTGGTGGGCTACCTCGACTTCGCCGGGGACATGGACATGGCCATCGCCATCCGCTCCGCCCTGCTGCGCGACGGCAAAGCGTATGTCCAGGCCGGCGGCGGAATCGTGGCCGACTCCGACCTCGAGGCCGAAGCCCAGGAAACCGTCAACAAGGCCGCCGCACCCCTGCGCGCAGCCCTGATAGCCGCATCGCTGCAGACCGTAGCAGCCCCGGAAACCCCCCTCCAGGAAGCAGAGAAGTGAGCACCACCGACCCCGCAGCACCCCGCACCGCACCGCACTGGCAGCGCAAGGGCACCGTCATCATGGGCGCCGTCCTGCTGGCAGCCCTGGCCTTCGGGACCACCACCCGCACCTGGCTGAACGTGGCCCTGCCGGCCACCACCGTGGCGACCCCCGACGTCGCGGTCTCCGGCTCCGACGCCGCCACCGCCGTCACGGCCTTCGCCGTGGTGGGTGTGGCAGCAGCGCTGGCCGCGGCCATCGCGGGCCGGATAGGACGCTGGATCACCGCCGTCATCCTGGTGGTTGCCGGGGTAGGCGTGGCAGCAGCCAGCTACCGGATCATCAGCGATCCGCTGCAGGGAGCCGCCGGGGCCATCGGCAAGGCCATCGGCGTCACCTCCGCCCAAGGGACCGAGGTGGAACTGACCGCCATGCCGTACGCCGCCCTGGTGATCGGCATCCTGATGGCCCTCTCCGGCATCTGGCTCGCCCTGGCCGGACGGCACTGGACCACCTCGCGCCGCTACGCTGCGGCACCGGCTGCGGCGGCAGGCACGGACGACGCCGGCAGCATCGCGGAACCAGGCACCCCGGGATCGGGTACGCCGGAGATCGGCAGCAAGGCAGCCCAAAAGCAGGCAGCTGCGGAGAACAGCGCCGAACCGATGGATGAAATCGACGGTTGGGACCGGCTCACCCGGGGCGAAGACCCCACTGATAAGTAGCCCGATAAGTAGCCCGCTAAGCAGCTTCCCGGGCCTCACCGGCCAGTCAGACCAAACAAGTTACGCCGGACACCGGCGCAATATGTGAAAGGGTTTCCGCCCAGTAATGGCAGAATGGAAACCAGATTCGTTAAGAGGAGATTCAGCATGAGCACAAACGCCACCGACCAGCACCTTGACGCCGGCCAGGAAAACGAAGGCGAAACCCACGCCAACATCCATGACGAGACCATTGGCCACGGCAACACCCCCGCTGCCTGGACCTGCGTCCTGATCATGATCGTGGGCGCCGCGGTTTCGTCCGTCGCCTACGTCATGGCCAGCTACATCGGCTTCTTCGCCGGCATCGCGGTTATGCTCGTAGGCCTGCTCGTGGGCTTCATCATGCGCAAGGCAGGCTACGGCGTCAACGGTTCGAAGCTGAAGAACAGCAGCCACTAAGTGAGCGTTCTCGACGACATCATTGCCGGCGTTCGGGAGGACCTCTCCGAACGCCGGCAAAGTGTCCCGTTCGAGGAGCTCCGCGAACAGGCACTGGGCGCCCCGGCAGCACTGGACGCGTACGCTGCCCTGGGCGGCACCGCCTCCCCGCGCAGCGAGCTGCGCGTGATTGCCGAGGTTAAGCGCAGCAGCCCCTCCAAGGGCGCCCTGGCCGACATCGCCGATCCCGCCGCCCTCGCCGCAGCCTACGAGCGCGGCGGAGCGGCCGTGATCAGCGTGCTCACCGAGCAGCGCCGGTTCCGGGGATCGCTGGCAGACCTGGACGCCGTCCGCGCAGCTGTGGGCATTCCCGTGCTGCGCAAGGACTTCACCGTTGACGAATACCAGATCTGGGAAGCCCGCGCCCACGGCGCGGACCTGGTCCTGCTGATTGTCGCCGCGCTGGACGATTCCCAGCTGCGCGCCTTCCTGGATCTCACCCATGAACTGGGCATGAACGCCCTCGTGGAAACGCACACCCCGGAGGAAGTCG
Source organism: Arthrobacter sp. zg-Y1143 (assembly GCF_030125565.1). Lineage (NCBI taxonomy): Bacteria > Bacillati > Actinomycetota > Actinomycetes > Micrococcales > Micrococcaceae > Arthrobacter > Arthrobacter sp. zg-Y1143. The sequence continues at coordinate 301,226 of NZ_JASKLW010000005.1, forward strand.
ACCGGGCCGTGGCACTGGGTGCCCGCCTCATCGGCATCAACGTCCGCAACCTCAAGACCCTGGACGTAGACCGTGCCGTCTTCGCCCCGCTGGCCGCCGGTATTCCGGCCGGACCCGTAGTGATTGCCGAGTCCGGTGTACGCGACGCCGCCGACGTCGAGCATTATGCCGCCAACGGAGCCAACGCCGTGCTGGTGGGCGAGGCCCTGGTGAAGCATGCCTCACCGGCCGAAACCATCGGCGAGTTCACCGCGACCGGTGCCAAGGCCGTTGCCGCCCGCAGTTGGCGTACCCCCGGTGAAAGCTGACCCATAGCACCACATCCCCTCTGCCCGGGCCGCCACGGTCCGGGCTCAAGCAGGACAGGACACCACCCAATGATCGGGAAGTCGGAACAGGCACAGGCAGCCGGTGCTGCCGCAGAAACCGGAACCGGAAGCGTCACTGAGGCCTTCCTCAACGGGGGAGTTTCCTCCCTGCGCCACGCCTCCGGTCCGTACTTCGGCGAATACGGCGGCCGATGGATGCCCGAATCCCTGATTGCTGCCCTGGACGAGCTGGAAGACACCTTCGAGAAGGCCAAGGCCGATCCGGAGTTCCGTGCCCAGATCGCGGACCTGAACAAGAACTACTCCGGCCGCCCGTCCCTGCTCACCGAGGCCAAGCGCTTCTCCCAGCACGCCGGGGGAGTGCGGATCTTCCTCAAGCGCGAAGACCTCAACCACACCGGCTCGCACAAGATCAACAACGTGCTGGGCCAGGCCCTGCTCGCCAAGCGGATGGGCAAGACCCGCGTTATTGCCGAAACCGGCGCCGGCCAGCACGGCGTGGCCAGTGCCACCGCCGCCGCCCTGCTCGGGCTGGAGTGCGTGGTCTACATGGGCGCGGAGGACACCCGCCGCCAGGCCCTTAACGTGGCCCGCATGGAACTGCTCGGCGCCAAGGTCATCCCCGTAACCAACGGCTCCCAGACGTTGAAGGACGCCATCAACGAAGCCCTGCGGGACTGGGTGGCCAACGTGGACAACACCCACTACCTGCTGGGCACCGCTGCCGGCGCGCACCCGTTCCCGGCCATGGTCCGGTACTTCCACGAAGTGATCGGCGAGGAAGCCCGCGCCCAGATGCTGGAGCAGGCCGGACGCCTGCCCGACGCCGTCTGCGCCTGCATCGGCGGCGGCTCCAACGCCATCGGCATCTTCCACGGCTTCCTGGATGACCCGGAAGTGAAGATCCACGGCTTCGAGGCAGGCGGCGACGGCGTCGAAACCGGCCGGCACGCAGCCACCATCACGCTGGGCCGCCCGGGTGTGCTGCACGGCGCCCGCTCCTACCTGATGCAGGATGAGGACGGCCAGACCACTGAGTCGCATTCGATCTCTGCCGGCCTGGACTACCCGGGTGTGGGACCTGAGCACGCCTACCTGCACGATATTGGCCGGGTCAGCTACGAACCGATCACCGATGCCGAGGCGATGGAGGCCTTCCAGCTGCTCTGCCGCACCGAAGGCATCATCCCCGCCATCGAGTCCGCGCACGCCCTGGCCGGCGCCATCAAGGTGGGCCAGCGCCTGGCCGCCGAGGCCGGCTCCGACGGAAATGTTTCCGAGAAGATTGTGCTGGTCAACCTCTCCGGCCGCGGCGACAAGGACGTGGCCACCGCCGCCGAATGGTTCAACCTGCTGGACAACGAGTCAGCCGAAGCCGAAATCGGCAAAGAAGGGGAACAGCTTTGAGCACCGAGGTACAGCAGAGCAAGGCCGCCGCCGCAATTGACCGGGCGGCAGCTGACGGCCGCGCAGCGCTGATCGGTTACCTGCCCGCCGGCTATCCCAGCGTCCAGGAAACCATCAACGCGGGCATTGCCTTGGCCGAGAACGGTGCCGACCTCATTGAAATCGGCATCCCGTACTCCGATCCGGTCATGGACGGGCACGTGATCCAGGCCGCGACCACCCAGGCCCTGGCCCAGGGATTCCGCGTGGCGCAGGTGTTCGACGTCGTCGCCGGCATCACCGCGGCCACCGACGCCGCCGTGCTGGTGATGACCTACTGGAACCCCGTGGTCCGGATGGGCGTGGACGAGTTCTCCCGCCGCCTGGCCGAAGCCGGGGGAGCAGGGCTCATCACACCGGACCTGGTCCCGGATGAAGCCAGCGAATGGTTCGAAGCCTCGGACAAGTACGGACTGGACCGCGTGTTCCTCGTGGCGCCGTCCTCCACACCGGCCCGGATGAAGAGCACCGTTGCCGCCAGCCGCGGGTTTGTCTATGCGGTGTCCATCATGGGCGTCACCGGCGCCCGGGACAGTGTCAGTGACGCCGCGCAGGACGTGGTCAGCGCGGCCCGAGCCGCCGGCGCCGAACGGGTGTGCGTGGGCCTGGGTGTATCCCGCGCCGAGCATGTCCGCGAGATCGGCGCCTACGCCGACGGCGTTATTGTGGGCACGGCCCTGGTGGCCGCCCTGCGCGACGGCGGCGCCGACGCCGTCGCAGACCTGACCCGTGAGCTCAGTACCGGTACCCCGAAGGGCAACGCATGAACCCGATCCTGGTGCCCGCGAGCATCCCCAGCCCTTCGGCCGAATTCGCCAGCTTCTCCCTGGGGCCGCTGACCATCCACGCGTACGCCCTGTGCATCCTCGCCGGCATCGTGTTGGCGCTGTGGCTTACTTCCCGGCGCTGGAAGGACCGCGGCCTGCCCGCGGACGCCGTCTGGGACATTTCCATCTGGGCCATTCCCTTCGGCATCATCGGCGGCCGGCTCTACCATGTCATCTCTTCCCCGGACGCCTACTTCGGCGCCGACGGCGACCTGGCCCTGATCCCGCAGATCTGGCGGGGCGGACTGGGCATCTGGGGCGCCGTGGCGCTGGGCGCCGTGGGCGCCTGGATCGGCTGCCGCCGGGCCGGGATCAAGCTCTCCACCTTCGCCGACGTCGGCGCGCCGGGCCTGCTGCTGGCGCAGGCGGTGGGCCGCTGGGGCAACTGGTTCAACCAGGAACTCTTCGGCTCCGAAACCGACCTGCCCTGGGGCCTGGAAATCGACCCGGACAACGCCAACTTCCCTGCGGACGCGGCACCGGGAACCCTGTTCCACCCGACCTTCCTTTATGAGTCGCTGTGGAACCTGGCCGGAGTGGCCCTGCTGCTGGTTCTGGACCGCCGGTTTAAGCTGCGCGGGGGCCGCCTCTTCTGGCTCTACGTTGCGTTCTACACCGTGGGCCGGCTGTGGATTGAGCTGCTGCGCATTGACGACGCCGAAATGATCACGATTCTCGGCGTCACACAACGGCTTAATGTTTGGACCAGCCTGCTGCTGCTGATTGCTGCACTGGCAATGTTCGTTTACCTGACTTTCAAGGCCCGCAAGGGCAAGGAAGGCTCCCTTTACCTGCCCGGGCACGAGCCTTCCCCGGAAACCGAAAGTACCGCGGCGGATAACAAGAAAGAAACAGAAGGCCGCAATGCGGATTCCGCGTCATCGGATGCCCGGGCGCGTGCTAATCTCGCAGAGACAAAAACTGAGGAGCCCCTTCCTCACCGGTCCAAGGACAACGGACCTTCCGCCTGAGAATCCCGGGTTACCCTCCCGGTACTGCAGGCGGTAAGCCACATGGACGTGGCGCCACACGGCTGCAGCACCGGGAGACCCATCCGGAAAAGCGCCGGCATGCGGTACCCCCGACTCCCAGCGAAACCGGAGCAATTTCCGGGTTCGCGGGGCAGTAGCGAGCCGTAGACTCTATAAACGCCGCGGAGCGTCCCCTCAGTGGATTCCGCCGTGGGGCCAGCGCTGTCCCCTCCCGACGCTCTAATAAGGGGGAAGGACTCACTTCTTATGACTGATTCCCTGTATGGTTTTTCCGGCTCCGGTTCTGCCGAATCCGTTGTCTCACCCTTCACCCGGTTTGCCGCGCTCCCCGGAGACGCCGGGCTGTACCGCGCCGGCAACGAAAAGGACGCCTGCGGCCTGGCGGTTATCGCCACCCTGCGCGGTGAGCCCACGCACGGGATTGTCGACGCCGCCCTCACCGCCCTGCGCAACCTCGAACACCGCGGCGCCGTGGGCGCCGATGAAGGCACCGGCGACGGCGCCGGACTGCTGACCCAGGTTCCCGACGAGTTCTTCCGTGCCGTGGTGGACTTCGAGCTGCCCGCCGCGGGAGGCTACGCCGTCGGCACCGCCTTCCTGCCCACCGAAGACCGCGAGCAGGACACTGCCCGCGCCGGTGTGGAAGCCATTGCCGAGTCCGAGGGCCTGCAGGTGCTGGGATGGCGCGAGGTACCCATTGTCGCGGACCTGGTGGGCGCCATGTCCCGGGCCTGCATGCCGTACTTTGTCCAGGTCTTCCTGGCACCCGCCGAGGGGACGGGGGCTTCGGACCTGGATGCCCGCGCCTTCCGCGTTCGCAAGCGTGCGCAGAACAAGTTCGGCGTGTACTTCCCTTCGCTGTCCTCTCGGACCATGGTCTACAAGGGCATGGTCACCACCGCGCAGCTGGAACCCTTCTTCCCGGACCTCTCCGACCCGCGCTTCAAGACGAAGCTGGGCATTGTCCACTCCCGCTTCTCCACCAACACCTTCCCGTCCTGGCCGCTGGCCCAGCCGTTCCGCACCATTGCCCACAACGGGGAAATCAACACCGTTAAGGGCAACCGCAACTGGATGCGGGCCCGGCAGTCGCAGATGAAGAACCCGCTGTTGGGGGAGACCCCCGAAGAGCTGTTCCCCATCTGCACCCCCGGCGCGTCCGACTCCGCGTCCTTCGACGAGGTGGCCGAACTGCTGATGCTCTCCGGCCGGCCCATCACGCACGCGATCATGATGATGATCCCCGAGGCCTGGGAAAACCACGCCACCATGGATCCGGCCCGCCGCGCCTTCTACCAGTACCACTCCATGCTCATGGAACCGTGGGACGGCCCCGCGGCAGTGTCCTTCACCGACGGCACGCAGGTGGGCGCGGTACTGGACCGCAACGGCCTGCGTCCGGCCCGCTACTGGGTCACTGATGACGGCCTGGTGGTCCTGGCCTCCGAGGTGGGCGTGGTGGACATTGATCCGGCCAAGGTGGTCCGCAAGGGCCGCGTCTCCCCGGGCAAAATGTTCCTGGTGGACACCGCCGAGGGCCGGCTGATCGAGGACGAGGAAATCAAGTCCGAAATCGCCGCCGCCAACCCGTGGGCGGAATGGGTCCGCGAGAACCAGGTCCGGCTGGAGGAACTGCCCGAACGTGAGCACGTGCTGCACACCAAGGCCTCGATCAACCGCCGTCAGCGGACCTTCGGCTACACCCAGGAGGAACTGCGGATCCTGCTGGGCCCGATGGCCCGCACCGGCGCCGAACCGCTGGGTGCCATGGGTTCCGACACCCCCATTGCGGTGCTCTCCAAGCGGCCCCGGCTGCTCTTCGACTACTTTGTGCAGTCCTTTGCCCAGGTGACCAACCCGCCGCTGGACGCCATCCGCGAGGAACTGGTCACCTCCATGCAGGCCTCCATCGGCCCCAACGGCAACCTGCTGTCCCTGAAGCAGGTGAAGACCAGCCAGATCGCGCTGAAGTTCCCGGTCATCAACAATGACGAGCTCGCCAAGATCGCCAACCAGACCGATGACGACGGCGACCGGATCGCCTTGAAGGTCCGCGGGCTCTACCGGCCCGAAGGCGGCGAAGCCGAACTGCGGGCCCGGCTGCGCGAAATCAGCGAAAAGGTCTCCGGGGCGATCAACCGCGGGGTGCAGTACATTGTGCTGTCCGACCGCGACTCCAACGCCCAATGGGCGCCCATCCCGTCCCTGCTGCTGCTCTCCGCCGTGCACCACCACCTGCTCAAGAGCGCCAACCGCACCAAGATTTCCCTGCTGGTCGAAGCCGGCGACGTCCGCGAGGTCCACCACGTGGCCGCGCTCATCGGCTACGGCGCCTCTGCGGTGAACCCGTACCTGGCCATGGAAAGCTGCGAGGAACTGGTCCGCAACGGCGACATCACCGGTGTCACCCCGGACGAGGCGGTCACCAACCTCATCAAGGGCCTGGGCAAGGGCGTCCTGAAGATCATGTCCAAAATGGGCATTTCCACCGTCGCTTCCTACTGCGGTGCCCAGACCTTCGAAGCCCTGGGCCTGGGACAGGAACTCGTGGACGAGTTCTTCCACGGCACCCAAACCCAGCTAGGCGGCGTCGGCCTGGACGTCATTGCCGCCGAAACCGCCGCACGGCACGCCGACGCCTACCCCAGCGACGGCGTGGAGGAACCGCACCGCGCCCTGGACAACGGCGGGGAATACCAGTGGCGCCGGGAAGGCCCGCCGCACCTGTTCAACCCCGAAACCGTCTTCCGCCTCCAGCACGCCACCCGGGAACGCCGCTACGACGTGTTCAAGGCGTACACCAGCGGCGTCAACGACCAGTCGAAGAACCTGATGACCCTGCGCGGGCTGCTGGACTTCCGGCTTGGGGACCGGCCGGCCGTGCCGCTGGACGAGGTGGAGCCCGTCTCCAGCATCGTTCGGCGTTTCTCCACGGGCGCCATGAGCTACGGGTCCATTTCCCAGGAAGCCCATGAAACCCTCGCCATTGCGATGAACCGGCTGGGCGCCAAATCCAACACCGGCGAGGGCGGGGAAGACCCGGAACGCCTGCTGGATCCCGAGCGCAACTCGGCCATCAAACAGGTTGCCTCCGGCCGGTTCGGCGTCACCAGCCTGTACCTGACCAACGCCCAGGACATCCAGATCAAGATGGCCCAGGGCGCCAAGCCCGGCGAGGGCGGCCAGCTGATGGCGCAGAAGGTCTACCCGTGGGTGGCCCGCACCCGGCACTCGACCCCCGGCGTCGGCCTGATCTCCCCGCCGCCGCACCACGACATCTACTCCATCGAGGACCTCGCGCAGCTGATCTATGACCTGAAGCGGTCCAACCCCAGTGCCCGGGTGCACGTAAAGCTGGTTTCCGAAGCCGGCATCGGCACCGTGGCGGCCGGCGTGACCAAGGCCAAGGCCGACGTCGTACTGGTTTCCGGGCACGACGGCGGCACCGGCGCCTCGCCGCTGAACTCCCTCAAGCACGCCGGCGCCCCCTGGGAACTCGGCCTGGCCGAAACCCAGCAGACCCTGATGCTCAACGGGCTGCGGGACCGCGTGGTGGTGCAGGTGGACGGGCAGCTGAAGACCGGACGCGACGTCGTTATTGCCGCACTGCTGGGCGGCGAGGAATTCGGCTTCGCCACCGCCCCGCTGGTGGTTTCCGGCTGCGTCATGATGCGCGTATGCCACCTGGACACCTGCCCCGTGGGCGTAGCCACGCAGAACCCCGAACTGCGCAGCCGCTTCACCGGCAAGCCCGAGTTTGTGGTGAACTTCTTCGAGTTCATTGCCGAGGAAATCCGCGAAATCCTCGCCGAACTGGGCTTCCGCAGCCTGGAGGAGGCCATTGGCCGCACCGAGCTGCTGGACACCGCGGCAGCCATCGACCACTGGAAGGCCGACGGACTGGACCTGGAACCGATCCTGCGCGGCCCGGAAGTGGATCCGGGGGCGCCGCTGCGCAACATGGTCCCGCAGAACCACGAACTGGACCTGCACTTCGACAACAAGCTGATCGAAATGAGCGCCGACGCCCTGAAGAACCGGGCGCCGGTGCGGATTGCGCTGGACGTGGTGAACACGGACCGTTCGGTGGGCACCATGCTCGGGCACACCGTCACCAAGACCTTCGGTACGGAAACCCTGGCGAGGGACACCATCGACGTAACCCTGACCGGGCAGGCCGGACAGTCCCTGGGCGCGTTCCTGCCGGCCGGGATCACCCTGCGCCTGCTGGGCGATTCCAATGACTATGTGGGCAAGGGCCTCTCCGGCGGGCGGATCATTGTCCGCCCCGAGCGGGGCAACGTGTTTGCCGCGGAGCGCAACGTGATTGCCGGCAACGTGATCGGCTACGGTGCCACCAGCGGCGAAATGTTCCTCAGCGGACAGGTGGGCGAACGCTTTATGGTCCGCAACTCCGGGGCCACCGCCGTCGTCGAAGGCATTGGTGACCACGGTTGCGAATACATGACCGGCGGCCAGACCCTCATCCTGGGCCCGACCGGCCGGAACTTCGGTGCCGGCATGTCCGGCGGCACCGCCTTTGTGGTGGACCTGGACCCGGCGCGCGTGAACAAGGAGTCGCTGGAACGCGGCGAGCTGCGGCTCGAAGCTCCGGACGCCGAAGACATCGACATTGTCCGGGCACTGCTGATCCGCCACCTGGAGGAGACCGGGTCCGATCTGGCCCGGAAACTGCTGGAGAACTTCGAGGACACGGTGTCCCGCATAACCAAGGTGCTGCCGCGTGACTACGCAGCAGTGCTCGGCGCCCGCGCCTCCGCCGCCGAAGCGGGACTCGATCCCGACGGCGCCGAGGCCTGGACTCAGATTTTGGAGGTTACCGGTGGCTGACCCACGCGGATTCTTGAAGGTACGCGATCGCGTTACCCAGCCCCGGCGCCCCGTGCCGGTGCGGATCATGGACTACAAGGAAGTCTATGAGGCGCAGGAAAAGGGTGTGCTGCGGGCCCAGGCCGGGCGCTGCATGGACTGCGGCATTCCGTTCTGCCACCAGGGCTGCCCGCTGGGCAACCTCATCCCGGAATGGAATGACCTGATGTGGCGGGACAAGGGCGCCGAGGCCATTGAACGGCTCCACGCGACCAACAACTTCCCGGAGTTCACCGGACGGTTGTGCCCGGCACCATGCGAGGCGTCCTGCGTGCTCGGCATCAACCAGCCGGCGGTCACCATCAAGCAGGTGGAAGTCTCTATTATCGACGAAGCCTGGGGCGAGGGGTGGGTGACCCCGCACCCGCCGGAGCGGTTGACGGACCGTACCATCGCCGTCGTTGGTTCCGGTCCCGCCGGGCTGGCCGCCGCCCAGCAGCTGACCCGCGCCGGGCACACCGTGGCCGTGTACGAACGGGATGACCGGATTGGCGGGTTGCTGCGCTACGGCATCCCGGACTTCAAGATGGAGAAAATCCAGGTGGACCGCCGCCTGGAGCAGATGCGCGCCGAAGGCACCCGGTTCCGCACCGGCGTCGAAGTAGGCAAGGACATCAGCTGGGAGCAGCTGCGCCGCCGCTACGACGCCGTGGTTATTGCCACCGGCGCCACCGTACCGCGGGACCTGCCCATCCCCGGGCGGGAACTGTCCGGCGTACATTTCGCCATGGACTACCTGGTGCAGTCCAACAAGGCCGTGGCCGGGGACAAGGTGAAGAACCAGATTGATGCCCGCGGCAAGCACGTGGTGATCCTGGGCGGCGGCGATACCGGTGCGGACTGCCTCGGCACCGCCCACCGGCAGCAGGCCGCCTCGGTAACCACCCTGGCGATCGGCCAGCAGCCGCCGGCGGAGCGGGCCGCGCACCAGCCGTGGCCGATGTTCCCCACGCTGTTCGAGATGGCCAGTGCCCACGAAGAAGGCGGCGAACGCACGTACCTGGCGTCCACCGTGGAGTTTGTGGGGGAGAGCGGGAAACTGACCGGGGTGAAGGTGGCTGAAACCGAGTTTGTGGACGGCCTGCGCGTGCCCAAGGCGGGCACCGAACGGATCATTCCCGCGGACCTGCTGTTCCTGTCCCTGGGCTTCACCGGTCCGGAGCCGGCCGGACTGGCCGAGCAGGTATCCGCGGAGTTTGATGACCGAGGCAACGTGGCCCGCGACGGCTACTACATGACCGGCACCACCGGAGTCTTTGCTGCCGGCGACGCCGGACGCGGGCAGTCCCTGATTGTATGGGCCATCGCCGAGGGGCGTGCCGCAGCGGCCGCCGTCGACCAGTGGCTGATGGGCAGCACCCGGCTGCCGGCACCCGTGGCACCCACCGACCGGGCGATCACCGTGTTGTAGGACTTCCTTGGATACGCAGCAGGCGCCGGCACAGTCCGGCGCCTGCTGCGTATCCGGTGCACGCTCCGAACAGCCGGCGAAAACCCTCCGGACAACCCCTTGCCACCTCGCTACTCAGTGTTACTATTTAGTGGTACTCAGTAAGACTAGATAGTGAGGGGGCAGCCGGTGGCGAAGCAGATGACCGAGATGCTCAAGGGCACGCTCGAGGGCATTGTCCTGGCGATCCTTGCGCTGAAACCCGCCTACGGATACGAGATCACGGCCCGGCTGCGCGAAGCGGGGTTCTCCGACATTGCAGAGGGCACCGTTTATGCGCTCCTGATCCGGATTGAAAAACGCGGACTGGTCGACGTTGAGAAGATCCCCTCGGAGAAGGGGCCGCCGCGCAAGGTCTACAGCTTGAATCTGCGGGGCTCCGAGTACCTCGCAGAATTCTGGAGCAGCTGGAGTTTCCTCGAGGAACACCTGGGCCGGCTCCGCCAGCTCGTTGAAAACCCGCCTCAAGAAGGAGCATAACCATGGCCGCACGATGGATTGAGCAGGTGACCGGCTCTTTTGAGGACAAAAAACGCTGGCACCGCTACAAGGAGCGGAAAGCACTTCTTCCAGCCCCCTACCGCACGGCAACGGACGGGCTGGAACGCTACATCATGTACGCGGGCGCCATCTCCAAGGGGGACGTGCTGGCGCAAATGCTGGAAGACCTCGCTGACCTGATGGAGCAGGGCGCGGCCGACGGCGTTCCGGTCCGCGGGATTGTTGGTGAAGATCCGGTGGACTTCGCCGAAACGTTTATTGCCAACTATGCGGACGGGCAATGGATCAGCAAGGAGCGCCGGCGGCTCATCGATGCCATTGAATCGGCCGCCCAGGACCAGGCCTAGCGGCGGTCGGCCTCCGGATTGCCGGAGACCGGGCGCTGGGAACGGGAGAAAGCCATGGATACCCTGCACGCCCCGGGACCCGCTGTTCGGGTACAGGGCCTCAAGAAGTCCTTCAAAGAACAGGAGGTGCTTGGCGGCGTCTCCTTCGAGGTCAGCCCGGGCAGCGTGTTCGCCCTGCTCGGCTCCAACGGTGCCGGCAAAACGACGCTCGTTCGGATCCTTTCCACCCTGGCGAAAGCGGACGGCGGCAGTGCCGCGGTCTGCGGGTTCGACGTCGCGGCCCGCCCCGACGACGTCCGCCGCTCGATCAGCCTGACGGGACAGTTCGCGGCCGTGGATGAAGTACTCACCGGCCGGGAAAACCTGCAGCTGATCGCCAAGCTGCGGCATCTGGCGGATCCGGGGGAGGTGGCGGATGAGCTGCTGCACCGGTTCTCCCTGATGGAAGCAGGCCGGCGAAGAGTCGGCACCTATTCCGGCGGAATGCGCCGCCGGCTCGATATTGCCATGAGCCTGATCGGCAGGCCGCCGGTGCTGTTCCTCGACGAGCCGACCAGCGGGCTTGATCCGCAGGCCCGCACCGCGGTGTGGGAGACCATACGGGACCTGGCGCGGGGCGGTACCACCGTACTCCTGACCACCCAGTACCTCGACGAGGCCGAGCAGCTCGCGGACCGGATTGCGATCCTGAACCGCGGCACCATCATCCGAAGCGGCACGCTCGCCGAACTCCGCCAGCTCCTTCCGCCGGCCAAGGCCGAATATGTGCTGCGCCAGCCCTCCCTGGAAGAGATCTTCCTGTCAGTCACCGCGCCGGGAAAGGAACTGCCATGACCACCGCCGCCGCCTTCCGTGACACCCGGGCCCTAACCGGCCGTTCGCTGCGGCACATCCTGCGCAGCCCGGACACCGTTATCACCACGGTGATCACCCCGATAGCCCTGCTGTTGCTCTTCGTCTATGTGTTCGGGGGAGCGGTCGCTACCGGCCAGGACGGGCCCTACATCAACTACATGCTCCCGGGCATTCTCCTGATCACCGTTGCATCCGGTGTGGCCTATACCGCCTACCGGTTGTTCCTGGACATCCAAGGCGGAATCTTTGACCGGCTCCGGTCCATGCCCGTGGCCAAGTCCGGCGTCCTGTGGGCCCACGTGTTGACGTCGCTGACGGCCAACCTGGCGTCTGTCGCGGTGGTGATCGGTGTGGCGCTGCTGATGGGATACCGCACCGGCGCCTCGGCCTGGGCATGGCTGGGTGTTGCCGGCATCCTCACCGTGTTTACGCTGACGCTGACCTGGCTTGCGGTAGTAGCCGGGCTTACCGCCAAAACGGCCGACGGCGCGGGGGCGTTCAGTTACCCGTTGGTTTTCCTGCCGTTTATCAGTTCTGCGTTTGTTCCCACCGATTCGATGCCCGGTCCGGTTGCCTGGTTCGCCGAGAACCAGCCCGTTACTCCCATCGTGGAAACGCTGCGGGCACTTCTGGCCGGGCAGCAACCCGGTGCCGAATTGTGGAGCGCCCTGCTCTGGCTGGGTGCCGTCCTCGCCGCCGCCTACACAGCGGCGGCCGTTGCCTACCGGCGGCGGACCGGCTGATATTCCGGCACTGCGGCCCGCACCGCGGTACCGGCGGCGGCGCCGGATTCGGGTATGGTGTGGCATGCAATCGAGCACATCGATTTGACTGACATGGGGGCAGACTCAAATGGACGAATTTCTCACCTTCGCCGGCATCACCGGAGCGCTGTTGCTGGGACTCTTGACGCTGGTCTTTTACATGATGAACCGGGCCGAGGCGAGGGAATTGAACAAGGACCCGCTTCGCCCGCCGGTGGTGGTCCGGTTCCGGCCCAAGGCATTCTTCTGGCTGGTTGCCGCCATTGCCGGCGGCGCGCTGTACCTGTTCCTGGCTGTGACCATGTATCCGGTATGGAACGTGCCGAGCTACGCCGTGGGCCTGATCCTGGTGGTCCTGATCGGCGCCATCCGTCCCATCTATGCCGCGAAGGTCGGCCAGCCGTTTACGGTCGCTCCGGCAGGGGCGACGGGGGAGGCACCGGACGGGCTGCCGCTGCCGGCACCGGCGGGTACTGCTCCTATCCAGCAGCAGTACCCCGGCTACTACGCCGCCCCTGCCGGCACGGATGCCTTCGGGAACCCGCTTCAGACGCCGCCCGCACCAACTGCGCCGGTGCAGTACCCGGGCTTCTCCACGCCGTCGGACACCGGCCGTGACGCCGACGGCGGCCCTGCCCGAACCAGCTGACCCGCACGGGCTGCACAGATTCCCATCATCATTGGCGAAATTAGCCCTTCCGCAGCAGCAGGAGGCGCCGTATTTTTCGGATTGTGGGAATCTGTGCAGCCCGGGTATCTACCGCCGGGCCGAAATGACTGCATGGCGGTCCCGCAAGGTGCCCGCACTGTGAGACCCGCGGCCCGGTCCCATGCGCAAACAGCCAAGGCGGACTAGGCTAGGAATATGAGACGCGCAAAGATTGTTGCCACTTTTGGACCAGCGATCGCCAGCTACGAGAATACGGTAGCGGTTCTTCGCGCGGGCGTGAATGTCGCCCGTATGAACATGAGCCACGGCGACCACTCCGTACACAACGCCACGTATGAAAACGTGCGCAAGGCCTCCGCCGAGCTCGGGATGCCCGTAGGCATCTTCGCCGACCTCCAGGGCCCCAAGATCCGGCTGGGCCGGTTCACCGAGGAACCCCACTTCCTGAATGTGGGCGATACCTTCACCATCACCACCGAAGACATCCCGGGCACCCGGGAAATCTGCTCCACCACGTACAAGGGCCTGCCCGGCGACGTGAAGGTGGGCGATTTCCTGCTGATTGACGACGGCAAGGTCAAACTCCGCGCCGTTGACGTCACCTCCACCACCGTGGTCACCCAGGTGGTAGTGCCGGGCAACGTATCCAACAACAAGGGCATCAACCTGCCCGGCGTTGCCGTGAACGTTCCCGCCCTGTCCCAGAAGGATGAGGATGACCTGCGCTGGGCCCTGAACCGCGGCGTCGACATGGTTGCCCTGTCCTTCGTGCGTGACGCCGGTGACATTTCCCGCGTGCACGAAATCATGGACGAAGAAGGCCGCCGCGTACCGGTGATTGCCAAGATCGAGAAGCCGCAGGCCGTGGCCAACCTCGAGGAAATCATCGACGCGTTCGACTCCATCATGGTTGCCCGCGGCGACCTGGGTGTTGAACTGCCGCTGGAAGAAGTTCCGCTGGTGCAGAAGAACGCCATTGAGCTGGCCCGCCGCTGGGCCAAGCCCGTCATCGTGGCCACCCAGGTGCTCGAATCCATGATCGACAACCCCCGCCCGACCCGCGCCGAGGCCTCAGACTGCGCCAACGCGGTGCTCGACGGCGCGGATGCCGTCATGCTCTCCGGCGAAACTTCGGTGGGCAAGTACGCCATCGAAACCGTCGAGACCATGGCCCGCATCATCGAATCCACCGAGGAGCACGGCCTGAACCGCGTTCCGCCGCTGGGCTCCAAGCCGCGTACCCGCGGCGGTGCCATCACCCGTGCCGCCGTCGAAATCGCCGACCAGCTGGATGCAAAATACATCTGTACTTTCACCCAGTCCGGTGATTCCGCACGCCGCCTGTCCCGCCTGCGTCCGTCCAAGCCGGTGTTCGCCTTCACCCCCGTGGAGCAGACGTACCAGTACATGACCCTGTTCTGGGGCGTGGCTCCCAAGCTGGTGGACTTCGTCGAGCACACGGACCAGATGACCGCCCAGGTGGACCGCACCCTGCTCGAAGAGGAACTGGTGGAAGACAATGACCTGGTGGTCATCGCTGCCGGTTCGCCTCCCGGACAGGCCGGCTCCACCAACAGCCTGAAGGTGCACCGCGTGGGCGACATTGCCGACGCCGGCCAGCGCTACGAAGGCCAGGAGCGCATCAAGGAAAAGGTCGGCCCGTGGCCGGTCAAGGAAAGCAAGAAGGGCAAGGCCAAGGCCATCTAGCCTCCGCCGCCCGTACTGCACCTACAGGAAAGGTCCCGTCCAGATGGACGGGACCTTTCCTGTAGGTGCTTCGGTGTCTAGAAGATCAGTTGACCTGGTTGATGATGGTTTCGGCCACTTCACGCATGCTCAGGCGGCGGTCCATGGAAGTCTTCTGGATCCAGCGGAAAGCTTCGGGTTCGGTCAGGCCCATTTTGGTGGTCAGCAGCGACTTGGCGCGCTCCACCAGCTTGCGGGTGGCGAACTGTTCCTTCAGATCGCTGACCTCTTCTTCCAGGGCCTTGATTTCCTCATGGCGGGAGAGGGCAATCTCGATGGCCGGAATCAGGTCCGCCGGGGTGAACGGCTTGACCACATAGGCCATGGCGCCGGCCTCGCGGGCGCGCTCCACGAGTTCTTTCTGGCTGAACGCGGTCAGCAGCACTACGGGGGCGATGCGGGCCTTGACGATCTGCTCGGCGGCGGTGATGCCGTCCATCAGCGGCATCTTCACATCCATCAGCACGAGGTCCGGTTTCAGTTCCTTGGCCAGCTGAACGGCCTTCTCTCCGTTGTCAGCTTCGCCGACGACGTCGTACCCCTCACCGGTGAGGATCTCGACAATGTCGAGGCGGATAAGGGTCTCGTCTTCAGCGACGAGAACGCGGCGGGCCGGGGCGTTGGTGTTCGACGACGCGGACTCGGTGGACTCTGACACGGGTGGCTCCTCAGGTACGGTCTCGCCTGCCGGCGGACCGGCAGTTCACGTAATCAGCCTATCCGCATGTAGAGTTGTTTTGCGTCCAACACGGCAACTACCCGTTGTTCGTGACACAGGGCACGCCCGAATGGCGGAATTGGCAGACGCGCTGCACTCAAAATGCAGTATCGAAAGGTGTGTGGGTTCGAGTCCCACTTCGGGCACCAATTGTTGAAGAGGCACCCCGGTCTTCGGACCGGGGTGTTTTGTTTTGGCTGCGACCAGCGCCCTGTACCTCGTGGAAGGATCCATCTGCCCTAGTTGTCCGAAGTGGCGGGTCCGTGCCCGTCGTCGGGATGGAGGTCAATCCCGTGGGAGGGATTGATCCGGAAATCCGTAAAATCAACGCGCAGGGCAGCGCGGGTGGGGGAGCAGGCCAAGATTCCCGCCTGGCAGGGCCGGTCGTCCAGCGGGAGATACGCGAGCCGCAGGCTGCTCCACCGGGAGTCTGGCCCCTGCGGCTCCAGATACGACACGTGGATTGCATTGGCTTGCCGCGACAGTTGCAGGGTCACCTCATTCCTGCTGCTTGCCAGCGGCCTCAGCGACCAGTCAGACGTGCCGTTGGTGACCACCGTGCTCAGCTGCAGTGCGCCGTCGCTGTACTCCACCCCCGCCTTGACCCAGGTCCGCTCATTCGCCCGGACCATAAGGCCGGCCTGGTCATAGAGCGTGGTGAAGTCACCGCTAAACGTCACGGCCACTGTGAAGTCGCCCGTCACCTCCCGGTAGAAAAAATGTCCGCTATCCCGGATAAACCCATAGTGGGTTTCCCGCCAGAAGTCGGTCTCAAGGGCGGTATGAAGGGTTAGTGAGTCACCGTTGTCCTGCCACTTGGGCGGTTCGTTGAGCCACTTCATGCTGTTGAACATTTGCAGGCCTTCCTGACGGGATGCTGCCGCACGGCACGCCGCGAGCTTAGCCAATAATCCCGGGCCGGGCAGCTACGGAACACGAGCCGACGCGCAAGCAGCCGGCTGGGCTAGGCTGGAGCGCGCCTTGCCCGCATACCCGCCAGAGGAGAATGATCCGCCGTGTCCGAACGGTTCCAAGTAGTGCCGGCCAGCTGGGCCACCGCCGCCGCGGGGCATGTGGAGGCGGGGGAGTCCGCCGTGCAGGCCGCTGTCCGGGAGCGCCTGCGCAGCGGTGTACCGCCGATTGTCGCGTTCGGATTCGAGTACGCATGATCCACAGCGCAGGCCTCCTGCTGTACCGGCTGCAGTCGGACGGTCTCCAGGTCTGGATCGGCCACATGGGCGGGCCGTTCTGGGCCCGGAAGGACGAACACGCCTGGTCCGTGCCCAAGGGTGAATACCTGCCGGGGGAAGAGGAACCCCTGGCCGCGGCGCTGCGCGAATTCGGTGAGGAAATGGGGAGCCCGGCGCCGGCTGCTGAGTATGAGCTGCTGGGCAGTTTCCGCCAGTCCTCGAAAAAGACGATTACCGTGTTCGCTGCCGAGGCGGAATTCGCGCCGGAGCGAATAGCCAGCAACACGTTTGCCCTTGAGTGGCCCAAGGGCTCGGGCCGGGTCCGCGAGTATCCGGAGATTGACGACGCCGGCTGGTTCCCCGAGCCCGAAGCCCGGACCAAGCTCGTGAAGGGCCAGGCGCCGGTGCTCGACGCCCTGCTGCGCCGGCTGGCGGGGCAAGCCTAAAGGCTGAGGGATCCCCGGTCGGGGGATCCCTCAGCGGTTAACCCGCGAGGGTCTGCGCGTACGCAACCAGTGCGTCCCGGACAAACCGGGCACCGGAGGCGAACTCGCGGGTGTAGTGCGCCGCGAACCGTTCATCGGCGGCGTACATCTGCGCGAGGCCGGCCAGCATCTGCGGATCGAGCTGCCGCTTCCCGGCGCCGGCGGCAATCCATTCCGCGTGCCGCCGGGCAAGCTCCTGCACCTGCGCACTGTCAGGTGACAGCCCGCGGCGCTGCACGTCGTCCCAGGCATCCTGCAGGGAGGCGTGTTCGGCCGTGAAGCCGCGCTTGCCGGCGTCATCCAGGGAACGCCACCACCGGTCGGATTCCGCATAGGCCTCCCGGCCCCAGCGTTCCTCCACCTCCTCGCGGTACTGCGTGGAATCGAATCCTTCAAACATCTTTTCCGCCATGATTTCCTCTCCGCCTTCCAGGGCAGCCAGGGTTGAGCGCACGGCAGCAACCTGCGCCTGCAGCCGGTGCTGTTCGGCCTGCAGCTGGACCAGATGCCGGGCCAGGGCCGCGGCGTCGTCCTGTTCACCGTGCAGGACCTTCCGGATTTGCGGCAGCCCCAAGCCCAGGCCGCGCAGCAGCAGGATGCGCTGCAGCCGCACCAGGGCGTCCCGGTCGTATCGCCGGTACCCGTTGCTGCCTACCCGGCTGGGCGGCAGCAGGCCGATGCTGTCGTAATGGCGCAGCGTGCGGGACGTGGTCCCGGCAAGCTTCGCCACTTCCTTGATGGACAGATCCATGTGCCCTCCCCTTCGCTGTATCTCCAGCGTAGAAGTTGACGCAGCGTCAAGGTCAAGGGACTGGCGAATCCGCCCGTCGGACGGCCTGCAGGCCGCCGGGCATATCCGGAGCACGGGCCGGGCGGCTACCCTCAAACGGTAGGACTGAGAACATCCCAGCAGCTGCTCCGGGAGGTATCCCCATGCCCGCACATTCAGCGCAACCGGCCGAACCCCAGTCCGCCGCTTCCGGGCGGCAACAACCGCAAGCCGCGCCCTCGCGGATAGGCGCCTACCTCTCGCCGCGCACGTGGCTGCTGCCGGTGCTGGTGCTCCTGCTCCTGGGCGGCGCCGGCACCGCGCTGTACATCGGCGGGCTGGGCAGCCCGGGGAAGAATCTGGACCACTTTCCGATCGCCGTGGTGAATCAGGACCGGGGCGCGGACACACCCGCCGGAAGCAGGGAAAACCTGGGCGGTAACATCACCGACCAGATGCGGCAGGGGTTCGACGGCTCGGATGAGATCGATCTGCGGGTGCTGTCATGGGATGAGGCGCAGGACCAGATGCGCGACGGTCAGATCCACGGAATGATGGTGATCCCGGAAACGTTTTCCGCCGATGCCCTGGCCCTGGTCAGCGGTGCCCTCAGCGACGCTGACGTGTCCCGCCCGGCCGTGACGGTCTATACCAATCCACTGGCCGGTCCGCTGGCCAGCAGCCTCGCCACCGGCGCCATCAACCCGGCCCTGGACCAGGCCAACAAGAGTCTGGGGGAACAGCTGACCGCGTCCGCCCAGACCGCCCAGGCAACGGCACAGGCGGACCTGCAACGCCGGTTGGAGGCGCTGGGCGCGGACCTGCCGCCGCAGCTGGAACAGCAGCTCGCCCCACGCGTTGACGGAACCTCCGCAGACCTGCTTGAGGATCCGATTGCCGTGACGACCACCGCCTTCGAGGAGCCACCGGAGGGCGCAGCTCTGGGCGAGGGCGCCTTCTTCTACTCGGTGCTGCTGATGGTGGTGGGTGTCAGCGGGTCAGTGTCGCTGCATTTCCTGGTGGATGCGCGGCTGGGGGTTGCGCCGGTGGAGCTGGGAACGCGTTTTGTCCTGGACCCGCCGCTGCGTCCAGGCCGCTGGGCCACCTATCTGCTGATGTGGGGGATTGTGGTGGTGGGTGCGCTCCCCACGGCCGGACTCATGATGTGGGTGGCCTCCGCCGTCGGGATGCCGATCCCGCACGGGGCGTTGTTCTTCTTCACCACATGGCTGTCCATCGTCACGGTGTCCGCCGTGACCCTCGCCCTGATCGCCCTGCTGGGCAGCGCCGGCATGATTCTGTCGCTCATCTATGTGGTCTTTATGGGCCTGCCTTCCGCCAGCGGTGTGGTGCCCCTGGAAGCCCTGCCCGGCTTCTTCCGATTCATTGCCCCAGGTGAGCCGTTGTACCACATGACCACGGCCAACCGGGCGGTGCTGTACTTCGACGCCGAGGCGGACGCCGGGCTGCAAAGCGGGATCATCGGGATGCTGATCATCCTCCTGATTGCGGTGCTGGTGGCTCTGCTGGCTTCCCTGGTTTACGACCGGCTGCTGGGCCGCCGGGGTGCAGGACTGCCGGCGGCGGCGTAGGCCAGCGAAGCGTCAGTCAGCCCCGGGTGCCCGACGCCGGCCGCGCCCGCAGGTGGGCCCGCTCGCCCTGCGGTCCAAACAGGGCCAGGAACTCGACGGCACCGGGATCGGCGTTGTCCATCCAGTGCGGAGTGCGGGTATCGAATTCCGCGGCTTCGCCGGGCAGCAGGATCAGCTCCTGCGATCCGAGCAGCAGCCGCAGCCTGCCGCTGAGCACGTAAAGCCACTCATAACCTTCGTGCGTCTGCAGGGAGGGTTCCCCGGCCGTGCGCCGGGCCGGGAAGATGTACTTGTACGCCCGGACCCCGCCGGCCCGCTCGGTCAGCGGGATGATGGTGGCTCCGTGCCGGCGCAGGGGCCGCATGTGTACACGGGGATCCCCGGTGGCCGGGGCGTCCACCAGTTCATCCAGGGTGACTCCGTAGGTTCGGGCCAGCGGCATCAGCAGTTCCAGGGTGGGTTTGCGCTGGCCGGATTCCAGCCGGGAGAGGGTGCTCACGGATATGCCGGTACCCGCTGCCACCCGTGCCAGCGTGGTGTGCCGTTCCAGTCGGAGGGACCGCAGCCGGGCACCGACCGCGTCAAGTGAAGTATCGGCGTCGTTCATAGGAAGAGTTTGCCATAGCGGCAAAGAATATTGCTCCTGCGAAGTGCTCGGCCGGACACTGAAGGCATCGAAAACAACGTCCGGGAACGGGCGGCGGAGGAAAGGCAAACTCATGGAACGAGCAGAAGAGAGCGGTACGCCGCAGGGGGCGTCCTATGACGCGGTTGTGATCGGCGGCGGTGCCGCCGGGCTGAACGGCGCGCTCGTGCTGTCCCGCGCCCGGCGGTCCGTTGCGGTGGTGGACGCGGGGGATCCCCGCAACGCGCCGGCCGCGCAGATCCACAACTACCTGGGCCGGGAGGGCGCCGCGCCGTCCGAGCTGTACGGGACCGGACGGGACGAGGTGCGCAGCTACGGCGGAACAATCCTTGAAGGACAGGCGTCCACCGTTCGGCCGAATCCAGACGGCGGATTCACCGTGCTGCTGGCCGACGGGCGGGAGCTGGGTGCGCGCCGGATCCTGGCTGCGTCCGGGGTCCGGGACATCCTGCCGGACATCCCCGGCATTGCCGGGCGCTGGGGAAGCACGGTGCTGCACTGCCCGTACTGCCATGGATGGGAGGCACGGGACAAGGCCATCGGCATCCTGGGCACGGATATGGACGTGGCCATGCACCAGGCACTGCTGTGGCGGCAGCTGAGCGACGACGTCGTGGTGTTCCTGCATACGGCAGGGGAACCGGACGCCGGGCAGGCGCGGCAACTGGCGGCGCGCGGGATCCGGACCGTGGCCGGGGAAGTGGTTGGTGTGGAAGGCACCGGCGCCGCTGTGCGGCTGGCCGGAGGCGAACTGGTGGAGCGGGATGCCCTGGTGGTGTTTACGCGGCTGGAGGCCCGGGCGGGGTATCTGGCGGATCTGGGCCTCGTCCCGGCCGAGCAGTACATGGGGGAGGCTCCATTGGGGACCGCCGTCCCGGCCGGGCCGACCGGAGCGACATCGGTGCCCGGCGTCTATATTGCCGGCAACCTGGCCATCCCTTCCGTGCAGGTGATTGCCGCCGCGGCGGCAGGACTGATGGCGGGGGCGGCGATCAACGCGGACCTGGTGGCTGAGGACACTGCGCTCGCCGTGGCGTCGGCCGCGGGTATGCCCGGGGTGTCCCAGGCCTCCTGACTGCCTACAAAAGGTAAACCGAGGACGGCGCCGCCAGGAAATCCCCCGGATGCGTTACGGGTGCAGCGAGCATGCCGGCGCAGGAGTCAATGAGGAAGTAGCCGACGCCGGTCCAGTTCGGTTCTTCCACCCCGGCGTGGAGGCGCGCCTCGTACTCGGCGCAAACGCCCAGCACCATACCGCCGAGAATCGAGGAGCGGCCGTAGAGGACGGAAGGGGTGACGTCGCCCGCGGCGGCGTGGGTGCGGCGGACCAGTTCCTCCATCACGGGACTGGCCACCGCCGCACTCACCACTACCTCGTGCACGGACGGCGCACTGCGGATCTGTGACACGAAGCGCGCCCGCCAGCTGGGCACGGGCAGCGAAGCCAGATGCTCAACCCACGGAAGGATCATGGCCGCGAGCAGGTCCGGCAGGGCGGCATCGGGCGGCAGGGTCTCAAACAGCTCGGTCCGACGCCGGTTGGTGTCCTCCAGGTGCCGCGTTGCGAGCGTCCGCAGCAACTCGTCCCGGCTGCCGAAGTGATAGGCGACGGCGGAATGGTTGGCGGTGCCGGCGTGTTCGGCAATCCGCCGGTTGGACACCGCGTCGATGCCGTAGCGGGCAAAGAGTTCCTCGGCCGCGTCCAGCAGTACCGCGCGCGCCTTGTCGCCGTGCTGTCCCATGCCGCTCATCCCTCTTCCAGACGCTGTTCCGCACGTCGATTACTGATTTTACGCCACATGGCGTAATTTTGACGAGTTGGTCCCACTGACCCCGCCCGGGCCGCATCCGGCCCCCGGCGCACTTCGCACCACCTCGTATATTCAGCACAGGAGCACGTTCTTGACCAATTCTTCCCCTACCTCCACCGACTCCCCGCCGGAGAATGATCCGGGAGCGGAGCCAGCTCAGGAAACGGAAAGCCAGGACCTCGAAGCCGCCGCCGCAAAGCGGGCCAAGGCTGAGAAGATCGGGCGCTACGTCGCCATGTTCCTGATGCCCCTGCTGATGGTGTCCATGCTGGTGGGCGGCTACCTGGCTGCCATGCACTCACCCACCCCGCACAACGTGCCGATCGCCGTCAGCGGCTCCGCCCAGCAGGCGGACCGCTTTGCGCAGGCACTGGAATCCGCAAACGCCGACGCCGTCGATGTCCGGACAGTGGACTCTGCCGACGATGCCCGCCAGCTGGTGCTCGACCGCGAGGTCAGCAGTGCCGTTGTGCTGGGTGACGGAACCGCCACTCTCTACACTGCCGGTGCCGCCGGCGCCTCCCAGTCCAGCACGGTCACCGCACTGCTCGCACCCCAGGTGCTCGCCTCGGGCCTGACCCTGCAGACCGAGGACCTTGCTCCGCTGCCAGCCAATGATTTGGCTGGCCTGGGCGCAATGTTCATGACCACGGCCCTGATGCTGGCGGGCTACATGCCGTTGAGCCTGGCCCTGTCCAACTCTCCGGAACTAATGCGCTTCCGTCGCTTCGTTCCGCTGCTGGCCGGCTGGTCCGCACTGATCGCCGCCCTGGTCTGGACCGTCGTCGGCCCGATCATGGGGATCGTCGAGGGCCACACGGCCGCCGTCCTGGGGATCAGCTGGCTCGCCGTGTTCTCGGTGGGCAGTGCGCAGCTGTTCCTGACCCGCATCCTGGGCCCGATGGCCGTCCTGGTGGGCATGCTGTTCCTGATGGTGCTGGGCGTTCCCTCCTCCAACATGAGCATGTCCGTACACACCATGCCCGGTCTCTACCCGTTCCTGCACAGCTTCCTGCCCGCTGCAGCCACCGGTGAATCCCTGCGGTCCGTCCTGTACTTCGACGGAAACGGCGCGGGCCGGCACCTGATGGTGCTGGTCATCGGCGCCGTGGCAGCCCTGCTGCTGACTCTGGGCATTGATGCCATGCGCCGCCGCAAGGGCAAAGACAAGCCCCTGGCCGTCAACGTTGCATCCCTGCACGGCGGGCCCCGCCCGAAGAACCGCGCCTGGCGCTACGTCACCCTCGGCTTCCTGCCGCTGATGATGGTAGCGATGATGCTCTCCCTGATGCTGGGCGCCATGTACCAGCCCACGCCGCGGGACATGCCCGTCGCCGTCGTCGGAGCCACCACCGAACAGGCCGAGCAGGCAGTTGCCGGGCTTGAAGAGAACATGTCCGGGCTCTTTGACCTGCGCGCCATGGACTCCGCCGATGAAGCGCGGGACCAGGTCCGGGACCGGACCATCACCGCCGCCTATGTGCTGCCTTCGGCCGAGAATCCGAAGTCCACCCTCATTGCCAACCAGGCTGCCGGCATGAGTGCCCAGCAGGTGGTCAACCGTGTCTTTACGCAGGTTGCCGCCGGTCAGCAGATGCAGCTGACCACGGAGGACGTGGCACCCCTGCCCAACAAGGACTCAATGGGCATGTCCACCATGTACATGGCCATGGGTTGGATCATGGCAGGCTTCATGATCATCATTGTTGGCTCCACAGCACAGCCCGCGAGCCGTCCGCTGCGCAAGCTCGTGCCAATTGTCGCGGGCTGGGCCGTGGGCTACTCGGCTCTGCTGTGGGTCATAGTCTCCGTCTTCGTAAACGCCATCGACGGCCACTTCCTCGCCCTTTGGGGTACCGGCGCCGTGGCAATCTTCTGCGTCGCGATGTTCACCGCGGTCCTGGAACGCCTGATCGGCATGCTGGCCATCCTTCCAGCCATCGGCATCCTGATGTTCCTGGGCATTCCAGCCTCCGGCGCGGCAATGTCCATTTACATGGAGCCGGAGTTCTTCCGCGTCCTGCATGATTACCTGCCGATGCCGGCAGCGGTCGAAGCCATCCGATCCATCCTGTACTTCGGCGGCGACACGGTGGGTTCACACCTGCTGACGCTGGGTATTTGGGGTGCTGCTTCCCTGGTGGTCGTCATGATTATCGACCGCATCAAACCGCCGCGGGACGAAGCCTGGCCCACGGACGAAGCACCGGTGGAGCCTGCCGCAGACAACGCCGCAGACCGCCCGGAGCCGGTCCGCGCCTGATTGACCGCAGTTCCGCAGCCGGCAACGGCTGAGGCAGGGCCCGCCACCAACGGTGGCGGGCCCTGCCGTTTAAGGCGGGGGGAGCCGCCCGTTCCTGCAGATCCGTTCCTGCCGGCCTGTCACAGAACCGGTCCGGCCGGTGTCCTATGTTCGGGCCGGCAGCCGCCGGTACGGACGGACAAGCGAAGGAGCAAGCCATGGGCAGCACAGCACTGATTGTGGGCGGAGGATACGCGGGGGTGATGGCAGCCAACCGGCTCGCTGCCGCGCAGCGTCCGGGCCTGGCGGTCCAGCTGGTCAATCCCCGGCGGCGGTTCGTGGAGCGGATCCGGCTGCACGAATATGCGGCCGGAAGCCGTGAGGACCCCACTGCGGCCTTCGAGTCGCTGCTGCACCCGGCGGTCCGGCTGGTGCACGGCAGCGCAAAACGCATCAACGACGGCGACCGGACCGTGCTGCTGGCAGACGGCCGGACAATGCCCTGGGACTACTTGGTGTACGCCGTGGGATCCGGACACTCGACGGTACCTGCCGGGGCATTGGCAGTGGACCGGCTATCCGACGCGGCGGCGGCCCGCCGGGAACTGGCAGCCCTGGCGCCGGGCGCGGGGGTGGCCGTGGTGGGCGGCGGACTAACCGCCGTCGAGACGGCCGCGGAAACCGCCCGCGCCTTCCCGCAGCTGCGTGTGGCACTCTACAGTGCGGGACCGATAGCACCACGGTTCGGGGAGCAGGGCCGCCGGGCGCTGGAACAGCGGCTCCGCCGGGCCGGGGTGCAGCTGCATACCGGCAGTCCCGTTCCGCCCGACGGCGACGTCCGCCGTCACCTGGGCGCCGGCGTCGTGCTGTGGTGTGCCGGGTTTGCCGCACCGCCGCTGGCAGCGGTGAGCGGGTTGCCGGTGAACGGAGAGGGCAGGCTGCGCGTGGATCCGACCCTGCAGGTGCCCGGGCACGGGAGGATCTACGGCGCCGGCGATGCTGCGGTGATTGACCGGCCGGAGTACGCCTATTTGCGGATGTGCTGTGCCGCGGCGATGCCCATGGGGGCCGGCGCCGCCGGCAACATCCTGCGTGCCCTGGACGGCGCCGCGGGTGCGCGTCACGACAGCGGGTTCCGCGGCGTCTGCGTTAGTCTGGGCCGCAGCGACGGAGTGGTCCAGTTTGTGGCTGCGGACGATTCGCCGGCCCGCCTGCACCTGTCCGGCAGGACGGCGGCGGTCCAGAAGGAAATAATATGCCGCATGACGCTTCGGTGGATCCGCGGCGAAGCTAAACGAAGCGGAGCATACACATGGCCAACCGGTCCGAAGATGCAGCCCTCGGCGCCGGCGGTGCAGGCCCAGACGCAGGGCTGAGCAGCGGTCTCCCGGAGCGGAACTCCCAGTTCCTGAACCACCGTGCGCTGGTGTTCACGATTGCCTACGACATCCTGGGGACCGTGGCCGATGCCGAGGACGTGGTGCAGGAATCCTATTTGCGCTGGCGGGCGGTGCCTGAACCAGTGGCTAATCCGCGGGCCTACCTGGCGCGGATAGCCACCCGGCAGGCACTGAATTCGCTCCGCGCAGCCAGCAGGCGGCGCGAGGAGTATCCGGGTGAATGGCTGCCCGAACCTTTGCGCACCGGCCCGGACGCGCTGGCGTCGGACCCGGAAGCCGCGGCGCTCACCGCCGGCGAGGTGTCCACTGCCATGCTGGTGGTGCTGCAGGCCCTGACCGGCCCGGAGCGGGCTGCGTTCCTCCTCCACGACGTCTTTGACTTCGGTTATCCGGAAATTGCCGCAGCCCTGGACGCCGGCGAACCCGCGGCGCGGCAGATGGTCCACCGGGCACGTGTCCGGCTCCGGTCCGGCACGCCCCGGACGGCTCCGGATACCGGTGAGCACCGCGCCGCCGTCCAGCGGTTCCTCGCAGCCGCCATGACCGGGAAGGTCCAGTCCCTGCTGGACCTGCTGGCTCCGGAGGTGGTGTTGGTGTCCGACGGCGGCGGCAAGGCCAGCGCGGCGCTGCGGCCGGTCCACGGCCCGGAGAAGGTGGCGCGGCTTATGCTCGGTCTGGCCGGCAAGTACGGGGCCGGAGCAGTGCCGGAGTTCGTCGAACTCAATGGGCTGCCCGCCGTCGCTTTCCGGGAGGCGGGCGCGGTCACCACGGTTTTCCAGCTGGGGCTGTCCGGAGACGGCCGGGTGCAGGCGGTCTTCGCCGTCCGCAACCCGGACAAGCTGCTGCGCCTGCAGGGGTAGTTGCCCTGGGATTTCCTGAGCGGGAAGCTTTCCGGGCCGGAACCCGGCTAAACCTGCAGAACATCCCACGGAGTGTGACTCGTGTGCCTTGTGGGGAAACACCAGCCCCAGGTGCCCCAGAGCGTGGGAAAATCTGCTCACGTCAAGGCAGCACGGGCGTGGGGACGCCGGGCCGCCAGTGCCGACCGCTGTCGAGGCCGGCAAATTCGGTACTAGTGTGTGATGCGGACGGCTGCCGCATCCGGGGGCCATAACGAAGGCAGGCTTCCGTGGCTCCCAAGACCATTGTGATCACCGGCGCCAGCGACGGGATCGGTGCCGCCGCGGCCAAGCAGCTGGCGAAGAATGGCCACCATGTGGTGGTGGTCGGTAGGTCCCGGGAGAAGACTGCTGCAGTGGCCGGGCAGACCGGCGGCGAGTACTGCCTGGCCGACTTCGCGGAGCTGGACAGCGTGCGGAACCTCGCCTCGGAACTCCTGCAGCGTTACAGCCGCATTGACGTGCTGGCGAACAATGCCGGAGCCATTTTCGGCAAGGAACGGCAGGTCACCGGCGACGGGCATGAGATGACGTTCCAGGTGAACTACCTGGCGCCGTTCCTGCTCACCCGGTTGCTTACCGACCGGATCATTGCCTCCCAGGGCACGGTCATCAACACCTCCAGCGTGGCCAACCGGATCTTCGGGCACGTGGAGCTTGAGGACCTGGAAGAGGAAAAGAACTACAACCCGCGCAAGGCCTACGGCGACACGAAGCTGGAGCAAATCCTCTTCACGGAGGAATTCGACCGCCGGTACCGCTCGCACGGCGCCACTTCCACGGCCTTCCATCCCGGCGTGATCGGCTCCAGCTTCTCCAGCTCCGAGGGCTCTGCCATGCGTTCGCTCTACCAGGCTCCCTTTGTACGCCGCCTGTTGCCCACCCCGGAAAAGGGAGCCCGCACCTTGCTCTTCCTGGCCGAAGGCACACCGGGGGAGGACTATCCCACCGGCCGTTACTTTGAACGCTGCAAGGTGGCCCGCCCGAACAAGCAGGCCGGCGACGCCGCGCTGGCCCTGGGCTTGTGGAACCGTTCCGTGGCGATGCTGGAGCCCTAGCTGCGGAGTTCAACCGAACCGCGCAGCACCGTGGCATCCATGGCCCTGCGCCGCAGCACCGCGGGAACCAACCCGGCCGCGGCAAAGCTGCGCGAGAGGCCTTTGACCTGGCCGGCGGCACATTCCACCAGCAGCACGCCCGACGGCGCCAACCATGCCGGTGCCTGCGCAGCGATCCGGGACAGGACAGCCAGCCCATCCGTCCCGCCGTCGTGCGTCATCTCCGGCTCGTGGAGCCGTGCTTCGGGCGGAAGCATCGCGAGCTGCCCCGTTGGCACATAGGGAGCGTTGGCCACCACCAGGTCCACCCGCCCGCGCAGCCCGCCGGGCAGGGCGTCGAAGAGGTTCCCCTGCAGCACTGTGACACGCGCGTCTAGGTTGCGCTGTGCGCAGGCCACCGCGGCTGCATCGATGTCCACGGCGAAAATTTTGTCCGGGTCAGCCCGGTGGGCAATCACGGCACTGACCGGGCCGGCACCGCAGCACAGGTCAACGACGACGGCGCGCGGCCGCTCCACCAGTTCGGTCACCGCCAGCCGGGCCAGGAATTCGGTGCGGCGGCGCGGAACGAACACTCCATCGCCGACGTTCAGGCGCAGGCCGCAGAACTGGGCCCAGCCCAGCACATACTCCAGCGGCCGCCCGGCGGCACGCTCGGCAACCATCCGTTCCAGTCCGGCGTCGTCCGCCGCCTCGGCCAGCAGCAGCGCGGCCTCTTCCTCGGCGTATACACAGCCTGCAGCCCGGAGCAGCGCAGCAACGCGGCCGGCACCGGCCGGCGCAGGAGCTCTTCCCATGGCAGGAGTGTCCCGCATTCCGGGCGCGCCCGGTAGCGCCCGCCCGGACTATTCGGTGGCGGCCAGCCGGCGGGCGGAGTTCTCGTCCAGGATCAGGTCCGTGACCAGTCCCGCCCGCAGCGCGCCCAGCAGGCTGGTGGTTTTGGTTTCCCCTGCCACTACGCAGATCCGCCGGGGCACCTGCCGGAGCGTGGCCAGGTCCGGGCCGGTGCTGCGGTCATTAAGCCGGATGCCGTCCCAGGTGCCGTCGGCACGGTAGAACATAGTGGCGA
Organism: Arthrobacter sp. zg-Y1143; assembly: GCF_030125565.1. Classification (NCBI taxonomy): domain Bacteria; kingdom Bacillati; phylum Actinomycetota; class Actinomycetes; order Micrococcales; family Micrococcaceae; genus Arthrobacter; species Arthrobacter sp. zg-Y1143. The sequence continues at coordinate 329,922 of NZ_JASKLW010000005.1, forward strand.
CGTCGCCCACTACGCGTTCGGCCAGCAGGTCATTGACGTCCTCCTCGTCCAGGTATGCGCCGTTGTAGACGTGGCTGGGCACGCCGGCTTCCATCGACCCGACGCCGAAGATGGCCGTGTTCATCCGTGCCTGCAGGTCCAGGACCCGCTTGACGGGCCGCTCCCGCCACATGGCTTCCTTCGTCCCGGCGTGGTCAAAGAATGCCGGCACCGGGAACTGCACCACGCGGGCCCCGTAGGCGTGGCCGAAGCGCTGCAGGATTTCGCTGGCGTAAGTGATGCCCGAGGTGCGGAAGTTTCCGGCACCGTTCATCTGCACAATAGTGCTGTCATGGGTGTTCTTCATCGGCAGGTGCTGGCTGACCGCCGTCAGCGTTGATCCCCAGGCCACACCCACAATGGCGTCCGAATCAATAAGCGGGCCGATCATATGCGCGGCCTGCACGGCCACCCGCTGCAGCACCTGGGCGGGGGAGACGCTTTCGGTCACCGGTACTACGTTGGCCTGGATCCCGAACCGGGAACTGATCTGCCGTTCCAGTGCCGGCGCCCGGTCCGAGGGGCTGCGGATCTCTATCCGCACCAGCCCGGTGCTGCGTGCATGGGAGAGCAGCCGGGAAACCGTGGACCGGGAGATCCGCAGCTCGCGTGCAATCGCCTCCATGGTCAGGTTCTGCAGGTAGTACATCTGCGCCGCCCGGAGGGCGTCCCTGTCCCGCCCGTCTTTCTCCGACGCTCCGGGTCCAATGTGCTCCGGAAGCCCGGGAGTGAGACCAATGTTCACAAGTTGTCCGTCCGCACCGCTTTGTTGACCATAAAACCATTATCGCAGGGTGCACGTTTGTTCATTGACTCGATCGGGCGTGCCGGCGGCTTCGAACATTGTGGGATATGGCAATGCAGCCACAGAAGCGTTTGGAGATATACGTGGACAATTCCGTGAACCCCAGCAAGGACAAGACCGCCACCCGTCCGGTGGTGAAGCAGCTGAAGGACCGGCCCCGGGCTTCGGTACTGATCATCGGCGGCGGCATCAACGGCGTCGGCACATTCCGCGACCTGTCACTGCAGGGCGTGGACGTAGCCCTCGTGGAGCGCGGCGACTACTGCCAGGGCGCCTCGGGTGCGTCCTCCCACATGATCCACGGCGGCATCCGCTACCTGGAAAACGGCGAGTTCCGCCTAGTGCACGAGTCGGTCGTGGAGCGCAATGCGCTGCTGAACCTGGCCCCGCACTACGTCAAGCCGCTGCAGACCACCATCCCGATCACCAGCACGTTCTCGGGCATCACTGCTGCACCGATGCGCTTCCTGACGCACAAGCCGGGCAAGCCGAACGAGCGCGGCGCGCTGCTGATCAAGGCCGGCCTGATGATGTATGACTTCTTCTCCCGCGGCGGCCGCGTGGCCCCCAAGCACAACTTTGTCGGCAAGAAGAAGTCCCTGCAGGAACTGCCCCTGCTGCGCCCGGACGTTAAGTACACCGCCACTTACTTCGACGCTTCCGTGCACAACCCGGAGCGCCTGACCCTGGACGTGCTGCGCGACGGCCTGGAAGCCAACAAGCAGTCCCGCGCCAGCAACTACGTCAGCGCCGTGGGCACCACCGACGCCGGCACGCTGCTGCGCGACGAGCTGACCGGTGAAGAATTCGTGTTCGACGCCGATGTCGTCATCAACGCCACCGGCGCCTGGGTCGACGAGACCAACGATTCCTTCGGCAAGCGCACCTCCTTCATGGGCGGCACCAAGGGTTCGCACATCGTGCTGGACCACCCGGAGCTGCTCGCAGCATGCAACGGCCGCGAAATGTTCTTCGAGCACACTGACGGTCGCATTGTCCTCATCTACCCGATGGGCGACCGCGTCCTGGTGGGCACCACGGACATCGACGCCGACATCCGTGAAGCCTCGGTCTGCACCGACGAGGAGATCGAGTACTTCTTCGAGCTCATCGCCCACGTATTCCCGACCGTTGACGTGCGCCGCGACCACATTGTGTACACCTTCTCCGGCGTACGCCCGCTCCCGAAGCACGACGACACGCAGCCCGGCTTCGTGTCCCGCGACTACCGGATCGAAAAGCGCACGGACAAGCGCGGCGGCAAGAACGTCACCAGCCTTTCGCTGGTTGGCGGCAAGTGGACCACCTTCCGGGCACTGTCCGAGAACCTCGCCACCGAGGCCATGACGGCCCTCGGCATGCCGCGGAAGACGACGACGGCGGGACTGCAGATCGGCGGCGGCAAGGACTTCCCGCGCACCGAGGCTGAAGAGCGCCTGTGGATCAACCGCACCGCCAACGAGGTTGCCGACCGTGACCGCGTCCGCGTCCTGCTGACCCGTTACGGCACCCGCGCCACCGACGTGATGGCCTTCCTGGCCAAGGGCGCCGACCAGCTGCTGGCCTCCACCAACGAGCTGAGCACCCGCGAACTCGAGTACATGGTGCAGAACGAGCAGATCACCCGCCTGGCCGACGTCCTGATCCGCCGCACCTCGCTGGCCTTCCGCGGACTGGTCTCCGAGGAAATGCTCAACGAGATGGCCGGACTGCTGGCACCGCAGCTCGGCTGGGACGACACCGAAACGAAGCGCCAGGTCGAGTCCGCACGCGACCTGCTGGTCAACATGCACGGCATGAAGATCGCTGCGCTGGCTTCCTAGCAGTTAGCAGTAAAAAGGGCGGGCACCGTTTCGGTGCCCGCCCTTTTTGCTTGGCTCCGGTTGCCGGGAGTCCGCGGAAACTACAGCTCGGTGACAGCCGTCGCGTAGTCCAGGCGCGGCAGGCGCGGGTACCGGGGTTCGGTTGCGGCCGGAACACCGATGTTGACTACCAGGATGGACTGGCGGTCCATCCCGGCGTGCAGGTCAGCATCCAGGGCAGCGGCGTCGAAACCGCCCATCGGCCCGGCGGCCAGGCCGAGCGCACGGACTGCGAGCAGGAAGTAGCCCGCCTGCAGGTGGGCGTTGTTGTTGCCCATTACGGCGCTGAGGTCGGGGTTCGCGGCAAAGACCGCGCCCTGGGCCGGGGCCGGAGGGAAAATGGCGGCAAAGTGCTCGTGCCACTGACGGTCAAAGCTGAGCACGGCAGTCATCGGTGCTGCGGCGGTCTTGGCCTTATTGCCGTCCGCCATGTGCTCCACCAGCCGCTGCCGGGCCTCGGGTGTACGGACCCAGGTGATGCGCAGGGGCTGGATGTTCATGGCCGTGGGGCCCATCTTCGTCAGCTCGTAGATGGCGGCGAGCTGCTCGTCGGTAACCGCTTCGCCGCTGAATTCGGCCACGGTGCGGGCGTCACGGAAAAGTGAGTCCAGTGCTGCAGCGTCGAGCGCACTGGTGGATTGGATAGTGCCGTCGCTCATGCGCAGCAAACCTCCGTCATAGGGAATGGTTGAAGGTTTGACTATACATGGAGCGCGACGGTACTCCGTCCACTGTTACCCGGTGTTGCCTGTATTGCCCGGTGCGGCCCGCTGCTCAGGCCGCAGCGCCGGACGGCGACCACACGGCGTCGAGCCGCACGCCGGCGTCTTCCTCGGAAATTCCCAGGGCCAGGGAGATCTCGGTCAGCAGGGGCCGGCGCGCATGGCGCAGCATTTCGCGTTCGGCCTGGGACAGTCCGCGCGCGGCGTCGCGCAGCATCAGGTTGCGGACGACGGCGGCAATCACCATTGGATCACCGGTTGCGAGTTTCTCGCTGTTTTCCTTGTAGCGCCGGGACCACTGCGGGTCCTCGTTGTCCGCCGGTGCGCGGAGCACGGCAAACAAAGTCTCCAAGCCGGGGCGGTCAAGGACGGGCCGCAGGCCCACACGGGCCATCTGGTCGACGGGTACCCAGACCAAAAGGTGCGATGACTGCACCTGAAGGACAATGCAGTCCTTCTGCATGCGGGGATGGGTCTGATAGGACATTACGACGGCGGGGCCGTGGTGCGGATGGACCAGGACCTGGCCTTCGGAGAATGGCAATCTGCTGCCTCCTGACGAAAATGGAGGACCAATGCTCTGCGTCCTTAGCCGGCAACCGGCCACCCGGAACCAGCCGGATGGGACGGGCCGCACCTGCGAGCGTGGCCACTGCTTTCCATTTTACTCCGCTGCTTCGCTCCAATCCGGTCTATGAGCGCGGTTGGGGGTCAGCGGAGCGCGAAAAAGCGCGCTGCTGCAACGCCCGGCACGGACCTGATCCGCTGGCGCGGCAGAATGGAAGGGTGAGTTCTCCCTTTGACCTGCCCGCAATCGGGGCCAACCTGGTGTTTATGCAGTCCCTGCCTGCCCTCGCGGAGGTTTTGGCGAACGGGGCGGGAACCGCCGTCGTCCAGGCGCCTCCCGGCACCGGCAAGACCACTATGGTTCCGCCCCTTGCGGCGAACATCGTGGCTGCTGCCGGCCGCCGGGGGAAGGTCATCGTCACCCAGCCGCGGCGGGTGGCCGCACGTTCCGCCGCCCGCCGGCTTGCCGCCCTGGACGGCTCCGCTGTGGGGGAGCGGGTGGGCTACACCGTTAGAGGGGAAAGCCGTACCGGCCCCGGCACCCTGGTTGAATTCGTGACGCCGGGAATCCTGCTGCGCCGGCTCCTGGCCGATCCCGGACTCGAAAGCGCAGCGGCGGTGATCCTCGACGAAGTGCATGAACGCGGGCTGGAAACCGATCTGCTGATGGGCATGCTCACCGAGGTGCGCCAGCTCCGCGACGACCTGACGCTCATCGCCATGTCCGCCACCCTCGACGCGCAGCGCTTTGCCGCGTTGATCGGCGGCGACGGCGGCGATCCGGCTCCAGTGATCGGCTGCCCGTCGGCACTGTATCCGCTGGAGGTCTCGTGGCAGCCTGCGGCGGCGCCGAGGCTGGACGAACGCGGCATCACGCGCTCCTTCCTGGACCACGTAGCGGATACCGCAGCCCGGGCCCACGCCGAGGCCGTGGCGGCGGACCCCCAGGTGGATGCCCTGGTCTTCGTGCCGGGGGCGCGTGAGGTGGCGCATGTGGCGTCCCGGCTGCGATCCCGGGCGGGCCGTGGCACCGAGGTGCTGGAGCTGCACGGCTCCATCGGCGCGGCGGAGCAGGACCGTGCGGTTTCCGGCCGCAGACCCGGTGAGCAGACGAGGATTATTGTCTCGACGTCGCTGGCGGAGTCCTCGCTAACGGTGCCCGGTGTCCGGCTGGTGGTCGACTCCGGCCTGGCACGTGAACCACGCCGGGACGCGGCCCGCGGCATGAGCGGGCTGGTCACCGTTTCCTGCTCCCGTGCCTCCGCCAAACAACGGGCCGGCCGGGCAGCCCGGCAGGGGCCTGGCCGGGTGGTGCGCTGCTACGACGACCGCGCCTACGGTGCGGCGCCGGCGCACCAGACGCCCGAGATAGCTGTTGCCGACCTGACCGCCGCAGCCCTGTTGCTGGCCTGCTGGGGCGCCCCGGGCGGCGCCGGACTGGCCCTGCCGGATGCACCGCCGCAGGCCGCTATGCAGGAAGCCGTGGCGACACTGAAGACACTGGGTGCGGTGGATGGCGGGGGACACGCCACCTCCATGGGCAAGGTCCTGGCCCGGGTTCCGGCAGATCCCCGGCTGGCCCGGGCCCTCCTCGACGGCGCAGGGAGGGCGGGTGCCCGGACGGCTGCCGAAACGGTGGCGGCGGTTTCCGGTGACTTGCGTGCCCCGGGCGCTGATTTGACCCGGTTGCTGGGCACCCTGCGCACGGGCGGAGTTCCGGGGGAGCGGCGCTGGGCCGAGGACGTCCGTCGGCTGGAACAGTTGGCCCGCCGCGAAGGGGCCCGGCTGCCGGCCGGCGGGAACGAGCCTGTGCCCGCTGCCGATGCCGTGGGCTTCACCGTCGCGTTGGCCTTCCCGGAACGGATCGCCCGCCGGGTCCCGGGTGCGGGTCCCGAACGGTACCTGCTGGCCTCGGGCACCCGGGCCGGGTTGCCTGCGGGCAGTCCGCTGACCGGCCAGGAGTGGATTGCCGTGGCCGATGTGGCCCGTGCGGAAGGCCGCGATGCCGCCGGCACGGGCGCCGTGATCCGCGCGGCAGCGCCGCTGAGCCGGGAGTCGGCGGAGGCAGCCTCGGGGCCCCTGCTGGAAGAGACACTGACCGCGGAACTGCGCGGCGGCAAAGTGGCGGCGCGGCGGGAGTACCGGCTTGGAGCCATTGTGCTTTCCTCCACACCCGTGCGCCCCGCCGCAGCGGAAGGCCGGCACGCCGTGGCCGCAGCGCTGGCCCGGCAGGGACTGGGCATCCTGGGTTTCTCTGCCGCCGCCGACACGCTGCGCCGCCGCCTGGCCCTGCTGCACCGCGAACTGGGGGAGCCGTGGCCCGATGTGTCCGATCAGGCCTTGCTGGCCCGGCTGGAGGACTGGCTGGCTCCGGAGCTTGAACTACTGGCCGGCGGCGCCGCCGTTTCCGGAATCGACCTGAATGACCCGCTGCGCCGGCTGCTGCCCTGGCCGGAGGCGTCCCGGCTCGCGGAGCTGGTCCCGGAACGGCTGGAGGTCCCGAGCGGTTCGCGGGTGCGGATTGACTACCCCGAACACGGCGACGGGCGGCCCGTGGTCGCCGTGAAGCTGCAGGAGTGCTTCGGCTGGGCGGAAACCCCAAAGCTGGTGCAGGGGAGGGTGCCGGTACTGTTCCACCTGCTCTCTCCGGCCGGCCGGCCGTTGGCCGTCACCGATGACCTGGCGTCCTTCTGGTCCGGTCCGTACGCCCACGTGCGGGCGGAAATGCGCGGCCGGTATCCCAAGCATCCGTGGCCGGAGGATCCGTGGAGCGCCCGGGCGACGGCGAGGACCAAAGCCAGGATGTGATGCACGGCAACTTGCGACCATCCTCACACCGGCCGCTGCACAATCGGCAGCGGTACGGCTCCTAGGCTGGAAGTGCGGCAACGATTCCTAGGCCGCAGTGAAAGGCTTCCTGCACCAGTGATGACCCATGTCCGTGAATTCCTGAGCATTCCCTCCGGCCGCGGGCACCGTTTCCCCGCCGTGCGCGTTGGTCTCGGCTTGTTTTTGCCGCTGCTGGTCCTGGTCCTGCTGGGGCGCACGGACCTGACCATGTACGCAATCTTCGGCTCGCTGACCGGGGTGTTTGGCCGCAGCGAGCCGCATTGGCGCCGGCTGAAGCACCAGTCCGCCTCCGGTGCCCTGATGATCCTGACCGTGCTGGCCGGCGTTGCGCTGTCCCAAACCGACCCGGGGCCATGGGCCGTGGTGGCTATCGGCACGGTGATTGCCGGCTGCATTTCCGTGGCCGCGGACTACCTCCGGGTCAGGCCCGCCGGTCCGTTTACCTACATTTTCGCCTTCACCGCCACCTCCGCCGCGCCCTTCGCGGGATCACTCGCTGAAGCCTTCCTGACCGCCGCGGCCGGGGCGCTCCTGGCTGTGCTGCTGGGTGTGGCCGGCCGGGTACATGCCCGCCGGCATACCCCCGCGGTGCGACTCACCCGTGTGCCGCCTGCCTGGGGGCGGATTTTGCTGCACTCGGGCAGGTACACGGCGGCGGTGGCGGCGGCCGGCTCGCTTTCGGCGGTACTGGGACTGGGCCACGGATACTGGGCCATGCTGGCCGCCTGCGCGCCGCTGGCAGCCGCCGACGCCGCGTTGGGTCCGAGGCGGGCAGCCCACTTCATTCTGGGCACCTACGCCGGGGCGCTGCTCTCGGCCCTGCTGCTGCAGGTGCACTGGTCGCCGGTGGAGCTGGCGGTGCTGCTGGCCGTGCTGCAGTTCGGCGGGGAAATCTACGTCATCCGGCACTACGGAATGGCCATGGTGTTCCTCACGCCGGTGGCGCTGCTGATGACAGGGTTCACGCACAGCGCGGACGTGTGGGCGCTAACGATGGACCGGGCGTTGGAGACCACCATCGGTGCGCTGGTGGCCGTGGCGGTTATCGCCGGAACAACGCGCAGTGCGCAGGCGTTGCGCCCGGGAGCCTAGCTCCTGGACGCAACGAACAGCTGCGCCGGGCCGCGGACCTGCGCCTTCACCGGATCGCCCAGGTATAGGACCTTGGAGCCCTGGTCGATCGGAGTGGTTGTATCACCCACCGTGATTTCGGCATCCCCCAGCGCCGCCAGGACTACCGTAAAACGGCCCAGCTGAATGTCCCGCGGCGTCTCATCGAGGACCGCACGCTCCAGCAGGAGCTCATCGCTCCAGAGCGGAATCCGTTCCCGGAAGCTGTCTGCCTGGGTGACCGGGAGCGGTGCCGGCCCCGTCTGTTCCGTGGCCAGGATCTGCTGGAGCTCGTCCACGTTTATATAGTCCTTGGTCAGGCCCACCTTCAGTGCGTTCTCCGAAATGCTCATCACCACCATGGCCAGGCCGGAGAGGTAGGTGTGCATGCAGCCGGCCGGAGTGACCATGGCCTGCCCCGGTTCGAGGTGGAACAGGTTCATGCAGATGGCCAGCAGGATCCCGTGATCCCCGGGGAACAGCTCGCGGAGGCGGTGGACGACGGCGATCGTGTCCGCCACCGGGCCCGGGGACGGAGGGGTGCAGGCGGCCCGGTCCACGGCAGCATAGGTTTCCGCCAGTGCCCGTGCCTTCTCATCGGGCGTCATCCGGAGGATGGCATGGCTGGGGGATTCGTGGCGGAAGGCAGTGAAGGACCGCAGCCAGGGCAGGCCGAGTTCCTCCGCGATAACCCGCAATTCTGCCGGGCTGCGCTCGCCCGAGAGGACGCGGACGGGAGTAATGGCGACGGCCACCTCCAGCCTTGCGGAGCAGTCTTTATAGTTCCGGGTCCGGGCGTTCAGCGGCAGTCCCCGGGCCAGCTCGCGGATAAAGCCGGCCTGTGCCTGCTCCACGGAGGGATGGATGAGAATCTCCGGCGGAACGTCCGCGTCCACCAAGCGCATCCGGAAGGGGACGGGGCGATCCGGCAGGGCATCCGGCCCGGTGAATATCTCGGGATGTTCGACTATGAGCTGGTCCAGGGCGGCGGGAACATCGGCGGGATCCCACCGGATGAGCATCCCCGGTGCCTGCCCAGGCGCAGCGGTCGGACCGGTGGACGGGACAGGGGCAGCTCGCCGAGCCCCGCCGTGCAGTGAAACGGGGGGAATCGGCTGATCCATGTTGGGCCGCGGAACATCTATGAGGCCGTACAGGCGCGTCACGGCAGCGGAACCTCCCTCCCAAAGCCGTGTTGGACGATGAAAGTTCTGAGGCGGCGGAAACATCTTTCCGAACTCACATCACCGTTGATTGTGGATTCAAATGCTTACGCGTTAATTTTAGCGAGAGGGCGGGAGCGTGCGGAAGCGGAAAGTAAGCCCCCTTGCGGTGAAGATGCCCACCCGCTGAAGTGATGCGAGCCGCACCCGGGAACCGTCGAATCTGGGCTTGCACTGGATGCATTCCTACACTCTTGTGATTTGGGTGCAATAATTATCCGCAGACCGGTACGCAGTGACGCAAACCCGAAAGAGGTTACAGGCACATATGGCATGCACAGGAACGACAGTCTCCGACCCGTATTGCGGAAGGGGCTGAAGCAATGGAATTCCTGATGCTCCTGATCTGCCTCCTGTTCGGCACGGTGCTGGCCGCAGGCGTGGGCGAGCGGATCCGCCTCCCGTACCCGGTGTTGATGCTGATCTTCTCGGCAATGATTGCCTTCCTGCCGATCATCCCCGAGGTCCACATCAACCCTGAGTTGATCCTCCCGCTCTTCCTGCCTCCGTTGCTTTACGCAGCCGCCCAGCGCAGTTCCTGGTCGGTGTTCCGCCTTCGCTGGCGCTCCCTGGTGCTGCTGGCCGTAGCCCTTGTGGCGGTAACCGTGGCTGTGGTGGCCGGCGTGTCATGGGTGATGATTCCGGCTCTTGGCCTCCCTGCCGCCATCGCCTTGGGCGCCATTGTTGCTCCGCCGGACCCCGTGGCCGTGGAAGCTGTGGCCGGCAAGGTGAAGATGCCCCGGCGCCTGATCACCGTGCTGCAGACCGAGGGCCTCTTTAACGACGCCATTGCCATCGTGATCTTCCAGGCCGCCGTTGCGGCCAGCACAAGCGGCGGCGTCGTGGGGTGGGACATAGTGCCCCGGTTCCTCATCGGGGCAGCGGGAGCCGTGGTTCTGGGCCTCGCCATGGCATGGGTAGTGGGCAGCCTGAACCGGTTCGTCCCCAACATGGTGGCCCGGTCCGCCGCAACCCTCGTCGCCCCCTTTGCCGTTTATCTGCTGGCTGAAGAAGCCCACTTCTCCGGTGTGGTGGCCGTGGTGGTCACCGCCCTGGAGCTGGGCCGCAGGGCCCGGCCGCAGGACTCCGAGGAGCGTCTGACGCGCACCGCGTTCTGGGACGTCGTGGAGCTGCTGACCACCGGCGTCGCCTTCGGCCTGGTGGGCATCGAAATGCGCTACATCATCGAGGATGAGGGTTCGGACCTGCTGGGCATGATTCCCGGCATCGTGGCGGTCTGCGCCGCGGTGCTTCTGGTGCGGTTCCTATGGATGCTGGCGATCTACCGCCTCGGCGGTGCCGAAAAGAACCACGTTCCCGGCTCGCTTAAGGAAGTCCTGGTGCTGACCTGGTGCGGTATGCGCGGACTGGCAACGCTGGCCCTGGCCCTGGCACTGCCGGGCACCACGCTCGCCGGAGAAGCACTGCCCGGACGCAACTTTGTGGTGGCCTGTGCGGCCGCGGTCCTGGTAGTCACCCTGGTGGTCCCGGGGCTGACCCTGCCGTGGCTGATGCGGGTCCTGAAGCTGCCCAATGACCACAAGGACGCCAACCGCAAGGAACGCGAACTGGCCCTGCGGGCCGAGAAGGCAGCCGTTGAGACCATGAAGCGCTGCGGGGCCATCCAGGAGCTTCCGCCCGAGCGCCGGGCCGTCCTGGCCAAGCGGATGTCCTCCCTGCACTCGATGCTGCAGGGCGATGAGGAACACGATCCGCAGAAGCTGCTGGACCGTAAGGCCACGCTGGAGGTCATGGACGTGGTGCAGCGCGAGGCGATGGACGCCGCGCGCCGGGAGGTGCTTGCGGCCCGGCGGGAGCCGGGCATGGATCCCGAGGCCGTGGACCGCGTGCTGCGCCGGCTGGACCTGCGCACCGTCACCATGGACCACCGGGAACACCACTAGGGCAGTTAGACTGCGGGACCATGAGTACCAAAGAGGAAGCATGGCCGCACCTGGGAGCGGCTTGGCTGGTGCAGGCCGCTGCCGCACTGGCGCTGGCGGTCGCCGTCGTGCTCCTGCAGCTGTGGGTGTTGCCCGAACCGGTGCTGGTAACCGTACTGCTGGCCGTGATCCTGGGCGCGCTCGTTATGCTGCTGCTCGCAGTGCCGGAACTCTTTGGCTGGATCCGCCGCCGCTTTGAGCGCACCTGGCTAGTGGTATCGCTCATGGGTGTGGTGGCTGTTGTATGCGGCTGGCTGCTGGTGATTACCTTTGTGCTGGGGTTCGGGCTGCTCGTGATCGGATTCGGCTGACCGATTCCGCACCCGGTGCGGTGCACGCGTAAGCTGGCAGGCCGGGTCCGCTCCAGCGGCCCCGTATACCAACCGTTGTTTAGGAATCCTCCCTCTTGAGTCTTGACCCCCAAACCGACGTTTCCCCTGAGCAGGGAAAGCCGGGACGCACCCCTGCCCCCGATGCCCTGGACGCCCGCACCAAAACCGTGATCGGGCTGCTGCTGGTCTCCTCCTTCGTGGTGATCCTCAACGAAACCATCATGAGCGTGGCCCTGCCGCGGCTGATGTCGGACCTTGAGATCACTGCCGGCACCGCCCAGTGGCTTACCACCGGCTTTATGCTCACCATGGCCGTGGTGATTCCGGCTACCGGTTTCCTGCTGCAGCGGTTCTCCATGCGCGGGCTGTTCCTCACCGCCATGTCCCTGTTCAGCGCCGGTACGCTGCTGGCCGCCACGGCACCCGGCTTCGGCGCCCTGCTGGGCGGACGGATCATCCAGGCCGGCGGCACGGCTATTATGCTGCCGCTGCTGATGACCACGGTCCTGAATGCTGTTCCGGCGCATAAGCGCGGGCAGATGATGGGAAGCATTTCCATTGTCATTGCGGTGGCACCGGCCATCGGGCCCACCGTCTCCGGAATCATCCTCAATGCGCTGGACTGGCGCTGGATGTTCTGGCTGGTCCTGCCCATCGCCCTGCTGGCCCTCGGCCTGGGCGCGGTGAAGGTGCGGAACCTTACCGAGACCAAGCGCGTGCCGCTGGACGTCCTGTCCATAGTGCTGTCCACCTTTGCCTTCGGCGGGCTCATTTTCGGCCTCAGCAGCATCGGCGAAGCTGCGCAGGGCAAGGAACTGATGCCGCTGTGGATCCCGCTGACCGTCGGGGCCCTCGCCATGGTCGGCTTCGTGCTGCGCCAGCTGGTGCTCCAGCGCACTGACAGTGCCCTGATGGACCTTCGCACGTTTACCAGTAAGCCCTTTGTGGTGGCGATCCTGATGGTCCTGGTTTCCATGATGGCCCTGTTTGGTTGCCTGATTGTCCTCCCGCTGTACCTGCAGAATGTTCTCGGGCTGACCACGCTGCAGACCGGCCTGCTCCTGCTGCCCGGCGGCGTGGTTATGGCCATCCTCTCGCCGGTTGTCGGTAACCTGTTTGACCGGTTCGGTCCCCGCCCGCTGGTGATTCCCGGCGCCGTGCTGCTCAGTGCCGCCCTGTGGGGAATGACCATGCTCACAGATGAGACCCCGGTTGGCGTCGTCATCCTGCTGCACTGCTTGCTCAATGCCGGCCTGGGCTTCATTTTCACGCCGCTGTTCACCTCTGCACTGGGCTCGCTGGACAAGTCCCTGTACTCCCACGGCAGCGCCATCATCAACACGCTGCAGCAGTTGGCCGGAGCCGCCGGCACCGCCGTCTTCATCACACTGATGACCACCGGCACGACGACGGCGCTGGCCGACGGTGCATCAGCTGTCTCGGCTGCGGCTTCCGGCGTCCACACGGCGTTCTTCTGGGGTGCGGTAGTCTCCCTCGTCGCCGTTGCGGCATCGCTCTTCGTCCGCCGGCCGACCAACGAGCTGCCGGAGACCGTGCTCCCGCACTAAAACGGTTGACCCGCGGTGTGATGCAGGCCATACTCACCACTAACTAAACGATCATTTAGCTGAGTGGAGCATCCCATGACCGTAACCCGGACCGACCGTCCCGCCTTCGAACCCGCCGCCGGCCAGGACGTGGATTCAGACCTCTACCTCTTGGACGAACTGCTCGACGAGCAGGCGCGCGACGTCCGGGACCGGGTGCGTGCCTTTGTGGACAGGGATCTGCTTCCAGTCATCAACGGGTACTGGGAGCGGGCCGAGTTCCCGTTTGAGCTGGTGCCCAAACTTGCGGCGCTGAACATAGCCGGAGGCACCATCACCGGCCACGGCTGCCCGGGGCTGAGCCGGATTGCCTCCTCCACGGCGGCAGCGGAACTGGCCCGCGGCGACGGGTCCATCAACACCTTCTTCGGCGTCCACTCCGGCCTGGCCATGGGCAGCATCGACATGCTCGGCAGCGAGGAACAGAAGCAGCGCTGGCTGCCGGCAATGGCCATGATGGAAAAGATCGGCGCCTTTGCGCTGACGGAGCCGGGCCACGGTTCGGATTCGGTCTCACTGGAAACCAGTGCCCGCCGGGAGGGGAACGAGTATGTCCTGAACGGCAGCAAACGGTGGATCGGCAACGCGAGCTTCGCCGACGTCGTGATCATCTATGCCCGGGACGAGGCCGACGGCGCGGTCAAGGCCTTTGTGATGGAAAAGGACGCGGACGGCCGGCACCCGGCCGGGTACACGGCAGAAGTCATCACCGGCAAGATGGGCAAGCGGGCGGTGCTGCAGCCGGACATCGTGATTGAGGACCTGCGCATCCCGGCGGCAAACCGGCTGGAGAACTGCAACTCCTTCAAGGACGTGAACAAGGTGCTGGCTGCCACGCGAGGGGGAGTGGCCTGGGAAGCGCTGGGGCATGCGGAGGCCGCATACGAGATTGCGGTGGCCTATGCCAAGCAGCGGGTGCAGTTCGGCCGGCCGATTGCCGGGTTCCAGCTGGTGCAGAACAAGCTGGCCAACATGCTCGCCCAGCTGACCGCCGTGAAGCTCACCTGCTTCCGGCTCAACGAATTGGGCGACGCCGGGCAGATGACCGGGCCCATGGCCTCCATGGCCAAGATGTTCGCCGCCCGGCAGGGCCGCTGGATTTGCCAGGAGGCACGGGACATCATGGGCGGCAATGGCCTGCTGCTGGAAAACCATGTGGCGCGGCACCTGACGGACATGGAAGTGGTCTTCACCTATGAGGGCACGGACAGCATGCAGTCGCTGATCCTGGGCCGGCACATCACCGGACTGTCCGCCTTCGCCTAGCCCAGGAGCCCGCCGCGGCATTACCGAACCCGCAGGCCCATCACCTGCCCGGTTTTGCCTGCGGCGGGGTCCATTGCCTCGGGCCATTGGGCGGTCATCATGAACAGCAGGCCGCCGTCCTGGCCGCCGGTGGCGCAGGAGAAGCATCCCTGCTCCAGCTGCACGGTCTCCACTACGTTCCCGCCCGCCTGGATCCGCACGCAGCGTTCCCCCGGCACCTCGGCAAACCAGATGCCCCCGGAGCCGTCCCAGCAGATGCCGTCCGGCGCACTGCCGTTGACCGCTGCCCATTCCCCGGCCGGCGCCAGCCCCCCGCCGGGCGTAACGCTGAAGGAAGTGAGCCGGCCGGCGTTGGACTCGGCAACCACCAGCGTCCCGCCGTCGTCCGAGACCAGCATGCCGTTGGGGAAAGCCAGCCCGCCGGCGGCCTGCTCCGCGGATCCGTCCGGCCGGACCAGGGCAATGACCCCGTCCGCACGCGCCGCGCCGGAGTAGTCGTAGCCAATGCCGTTGACGTAGATGTTGCCGGAAGGGTGAACGGCAATTTCGTTCCACGGATAGTCCGAGAGGCCGCTGAGGTCTGCGTACGGGACCAGTCCGGCGTGGGGCACCTCCACCAGGACGTGGCCATCGGTCCCTGAAACCACCACCATGCGGCCGTCCGGCAGCCAGTCAAGACTGATGGGGAAGGACGGTACCGCGGTAACCCGGCGGACATTACCGTCCGCATCCAGTGCGGAAATGGTCCCTGCAGTCCAGTCCGCGAACCATAATTCACCGTTGTGCCACCGGGCCGATTCCCCCATGCCGATACCGGACACCAGTGTGGTCAGTTCCGCCATGCTTGCACCTCGATTGCCTTGGGTCCCGGGCCTGCCGCCGGTGCGGGACCTCCAGTATGCCCGTGGGACGGGCGGTGTAACAGGCATGCGGGGTGCGGCGGCGCTCAGGCCGCGGCGCCCAGCATCCGCAGCGCCATGGAGCTGTGGTGTTCACCGATTGCTGCAGCACTCAGCCGGCCGTCGCTTCGGTACCAGCGCGCGACGTCGATGCACAGCGACAGCAGCGCGAACACGGCGAGCGATGTGTCCGGGACGTTGAACAGACCCTGCTCCCGGCCCCGGTCCACCACGGTGCGGAACTCCGCGTCCACCGCCCTGCGGATGTCCAGCACCTCGGCACGATGCTCGTCGCTGAGCGCGGCCAGTTCGAAGTTGACCACGGCCGACTTGGTGCGGTTGCTGCTCTGCCATTCCACGAAGTCCCGCACCATGGTGCGGATCTGTTCCACCGGATTGCTGCTGGTGGAAGCGCAGGCGCGGACCAGTTCCAGGGTGCGCTCGTGCCCGAGCTTGGAGATGCTGTAGAGCAGCTCTTCCTTGGAGCGGTGGTGCACGTACACGGCTCCGGGGGTGACGCCTGCGGCGGCGGCGATGTCCCGCGTCGTCGTGCCGTGGAAGCCCTTGACGGCAAACGCCTCGGTGGCGGATTCCAGCAGCCGCTGGCCGGTCTGGACTGCAGGCACCTGGACCTCCGGGGATGGCAGTGAATGAGCGTTCAGCAATCAGGGTAACAGCGGCGGCGGCGGGGTGGCTGCGCCGGTCCCGTGAGGCAGCAGCGCTGGAACCCAATTCGGCTGGCGTGTGGCTGTTTCTTCGTCCGCACCGCGCCCGCGGCGGCGTTCCGGACCTAGACTGGAGAGCTCAGGGGGGAGGCGAAGCCCCGTGCGGGCTTGGCTGTATACGCCATACCAAGGGAGCATCCATATGTGCACAGGCATCAGGTTCTCGGACGGCAGCAACCTTTATTTCGCACGCAACCTCGACTGGACATCCGACTTCGGGGAACGGGTGGTGGTGACGCCCACGGGTTACGCCACCAAGTCGCCGTTCGGCGCGGTGCCCAAGATCCAGCACGCCGTTATCGGCATGGGCATTGTCCAGGAGGACACGCCGCTGTACTTCGACTGCGGCAACGACGCCGGCCTTGCCGTCGGCGGCCTGAACTTCCCGGGGTACGCGCAGTACGCGCCGGAACCGGTGCAGGGTGCCACCAACGTCGCAGCGTTCGAATTCCCGCTGTGGGTGGCCTCCCAGTTTGCCAGCGTTGACGAGGTCGAAGCCGCGCTGGACAAGGTGGTGATTGTCGACAAGCCGATCAACGACAAGTATCCGAGTTCATTGCTGCACTGGCTTATCGGCGACTCAACGCGGGCCATCGTCGTGGAACATACGAAGGACGGTATGCACGTCTTCCACGACGACGTAGACGTGCTGACGAACCAGCCCGGCTTCGACTGGCACCACGAGAACCTGCGCAACTACCTCAACGCCTCGTCCGCATTTCCCGAGGAAGTTGTGCTCAACCGGGCGCATCTGACCCCATTCGGCTCGGGGTCACTGATGCGCGGGATCCCCGGGGACTACTACTCGCCGTCGCGGTTTGTCCGCGCGGCGTACGTGCATGCGAACTACCCGGAGCAAAGCACTGAGGAAGAGAACGTCAGCCGCGCGTTCCACACCTTGCAGCAGACCGCCATGGTCGCCGGCAGCGCTGCCATGGGGTCGGGGGAGTTTGAGATAACCACGTACACCGGCCTGTATTCGTCCCGGACCATGAGCTACTACTGGAACACCTACGACGACCCGGCCATCCAGAGCGTCCGGATGGCCGACCACAAGGCCGACGGATCGGACCTTGTGGTCATTAGCCCCGGCAGCTAAGCCAGGCGGGAGCGGACGATCTCGCTCACGGCCTTGCCATCGAACCGCCCTGCCACCTTGGCGGTCACCGGCTTCATCACCTGGCCCATCTGGCGCATGGACGGCTCAGTGCCTGCGGCGCGCAGGCCGGCGATGGCTTCGTCGACAATCGCTTCAACGTCTTCCCGGCCCAGTGGCGCGGGAAGGTAGGCCTCGATGACCTCCGCTTCGGCTTCCTCAGCGGCGGCGCGTTCGGTTTCGCCTGCCTCGGTGTAGATGCGGGCCGTGTCGCGGCGCTTGGCTGCTTCCTTCTGCAGCAGGGAAACCGTCTGCGCGTCGTCGAGCTCTACGGGAGTCTTCCCGGACTTTTCGCGGGTGGTGATTTCGCCCAGCACATTGCGCACCGTGGTGAGGGCAGTACGGTTGCCCGCCTTCATGTGCGTCTTCATGTCTGCCTGCAGCTGCTCTTTGAGCGTGGCCATAACCGATCCTCTTCCACTGGTGTGTTGCGTCCCTCCTATCGTCCCACCGGGTGACCCGCTGCTGCTCGGACCGCCTGCGTGGCGGGGGACACAGCGTCCGGAATCACACCCCAAAACCCCCCAAGTTGTCTTTAGCCAGTCAAAACAACTGATAGCGTTCTTGGTATGCAGACGGACCTGGAAGCGGATCGGCTGGCCGGAAAAATCCGGACAGCTGGACTGAAAGTCACTGCACAGCGCCTGGCGGTTTTGCGGGCGCTGGAGAACACCCCGCACTCCAGTGCGGACCGTGTTCTGGGTGTCGTCCGGGAAGAACTGCCGGCCATTTCGGCGCAGGCGGTTTACGGGATTCTGTCGGCTTTCACCGACGCCGGGGTAGCCCGGCGGATTGAACCCGCCGGATCACCCGCCCTGTACGAGTCCCGTGTGGGGGATAACCACCACCACCTCGTCTGCATCAGCTGCGGAACAATCCGCGACGTGGATTGCGTGATCGGCCAGGCGCCCTGCCTTGCCCCGTCGGATGACTCCGGCTTCACCGTGATTGCCGCCGAAGTAACCTTCAGCGGTGTCTGCAGCAGCTGCCGGCAACAGGCGGAATACTCCGCCCGCTAAGCAGCACACCCGTCCGAAGCACCGGCGGGCCTTTCAATGGCGATTTTCCCTTTCCGGGCTGCACCATGCCCGGAATCCGCCTTGTCCCGGCCCGCGAAGCCGGCGGCAAGAACCCCGGCCCGAGTCTCACCGAACGCAATATCCGAGGAGAGAACTATGACCATCTTGATCAACCGACCCGCAGCAGCAACCACCACCCGGGAAACGAGCCACCGCGCCGCCCCGGCCGCCGCTTCATCCCGGCCCCTGGGCAGCTACACCACCCGCTACGACCGCCCGCAGGCAGCAGCCCGCCCCGAGGGCAGCTACGTCTCGGCCGCCAGCCAGGCAACGCGTGTCCGCGGCAGCTACACCCGCATGGAAGGTGCCGCACAGCGCAACCGTCCCGTGGGCACTTACACCCTCCGCGGCTAGGCTTCGAGGCCAGCCTGCGCCCCCGGCGATTACCGCCGGCCGTGCAACGGTAAGATGGGTGCTCGTTGTCCCGCGGGGCGAAGACCAACCCCTTGAGAGGACACCATGAGCCTGATCCGGCTGCAGGACGTCAACACTTCCTTCGAGAAGAAGCAGGTCCTGCGAGAAGCGTTCCTTCGGCTCGAACCCAAGGACCGGATCGGCCTGATCGGCCGCAACGGGTCCGGCAAGTCCACCATCCTCAAGCTTGTGCTGGGGCAGGTGGAGCCGGACTCGGGCACGGTAACCGTGGAAGCGGGGGTGAAGATCGGCTACTTCTCCCAGTTCTCGGAGCTCGACGGCGCTGCCAGCATCACCGAGGTCCTCGACGCCGTCTTCGGATCGGTCAAGGATGTGGAAGCCGAGTTGGCCCGCATCGACGGCGAGCTGTCCGGAAATCCCTCCGATAAGGAGATGGACCGCCTCATCCGGCGCCAGTCCGAACTGTTTGAAACCATGGACCGGCTGGACGGCTGGGACTATCCCCGGCGGATTGACACGGTCCTGACCACACTGGGGTTTACCGAGGCGCACCGGACCTGCCCCATTGACGCCCTGTCCGGCGGCTGGCGGAACCGGGCAGCGCTGGCGAAGATCCTGCTCGAGCAGCCCGACGTCCTGCTGCTTGACGAGCCCACCAACTACCTGGATGTGGCCGGCGTCGAATGGCTTGAAAGCTGGTTCCGTGATTTCCGCGGCGCCGCCGTCATTGTCTCGCATGACCGGAAGTTCCTCGATGCCGTCGTCACCCGCATCGTGGAGGTGGAGAACTTCCACCTGCACGAATACCCGGGGAACTTCGCCGAATACGTGGTGCAGAAGCAGTTCCGGCTCAAGACGCTGCAGGCGCAGTTTGTCCACGAGGCCGAACTGCTGGCCTTTGAAGCAGAAGGCATAGCGGACCGCCGCGAGGCGGCCAAGGCCGGCGGCCGGTTGGGCACCCAGCTGGCCCGGATCAAGAAATCCCGCGCCCCGCGCCCGGTGGATGAAATCATCACGGCCATCTACGACGGGCTGCACGTCAAGGACGTCCTGGGCCGCTTCCGCGGACTGGCAAAGTCCTACGGCGACAAGGTGCTGTTCTCCGACCTGAGCTTCGAAGTGAACAGGGGAGACCGCATTGCGGTGACTGGAACCAACGGCAGCGGCAAAACCACCCTGCTTCGCGTGCTCACCGGCGAGGAAGCTCCTGACGCCGGCGAGGTCAACTGGCCCAAGGGACCGTCCATGGTCTCCTACAACCAGATGCTCGCCGAACTCGACGACGACGACACCGTCACCCACGCCGTGAACTCCCTTCCCGGATCCCTGGCTTTCAGTGCGACGAAAAAGTCCGTGAACCGGTTCCTGACAATGTTCCAGTTCTCCGAAGCGGACCTGACCGCCAAAATCGGCAACCTGTCCGGCGGCCAGCGCGCCCGCGTAGCCATGGCACAGTGCCTGCTTTCCGGTGCCCCCGTACTGCTGCTGGATGAACCCACCAACCACCTTGACATGTCCAGCACCCAGGTCATGGAGCGGGCCCTGCTGCATTTCCCGGGAGCGGTCATTGCGGTCAGCCACGACCGGTTCTTCACCGAAAAAATAGCCACCCGCTGGTTCATTTTCGGTGCGGAAGGTTCTGCTCCCGGGCAAGTGGAGATCCGCGAAGGCTGACCCCTCCGGCACGCCGGTTCCGCGGGGCACCTGTTTGTGCGGCGAAAGCCGCGGTAATGTTCAGGCGGTGTTCGACGGACCCAGCCTCGTCTTTTTCGCCGCCGGATTGGCGGTGTTCATGGCCGCCGTGCTGCCCAAAATCCTGCGCGACATACCCGTGTCGATGCCCATGGTGTTCCTGGGCGCCGGCATCCTGGCCTTTACCGTGCTCCGGAACCTGCCGGATCCGGACCCGGTCCGGTACGCCGACGTCACCACGCACCTGACCGAAGTATGCGTCATCATCTCGCTGATGGGCGCCGGGCTCGCCCTGGACCGGCCCGTCGGGTGGCGGCGCTGGTCCACCACCTGGCGGATGCTCGGCCTTGCCATGCCGCTGACCCTGCTGGGACTGACCCTGCTGAACCTGTGGCTGCTCGGCGTCGGACTGGCTGCCGCAGTGCTGGTGGCCGCCGCCCTGGCGCCCACCGACCCGGTGCTCGCCTCCGAGGTGCAGGTGGGGGAGCCGGCCGATGACGAGGAAGAAGACGCCGAAGGGGAAGCAGAGGACGAAGTCCGCTTCGGGCTGACGTCAGAGGCCGGGCTGAATGACGGACTGGCGTTCCCCTTTGTGTACCTGGCGATTGCCCTGAGCGTGGTGGGCACCGCGCCGTCGGCATGGCTGCCGCACTGGCTTGCCGTTGATGTCCTCTGGCGGATTGGGATGGGCGTGCTCCTGGGCTTCGCCACCGGCAAGGGACTCAGCCGGATTTTCTTCTCCGCCCGGCTTGAGAGCATCCGGCTGTCCAACCACTCCGAAGGCTTCGTCGCCCTGGCCTCCACCTTCCTGGCCTACGGCATCACCGAGATGCTGGACGGCTACGGGTTTGTTGCCGTGTTTGTATGCGCCGTCACCATCCGTGCCGCCGAACGCACGCACGGCTACCACCGGGTGCTCCACAGCTACGTCGAGCAGCTGGAGCGGCTGCTCACAGTAGTGATCCTGGTGCTGCTGGGAGGGGCCATTGCCCGGGGGCTGCTGGCCGGCATCGGCTGGCGCGAAATAGCCGTGGCCGCGGCCTTCCTGCTGCTGGTACGGCCGCTGGCGGGCTGGATCAGCCTGCTTGGCGGCCGGCCCGGGCGCCGTGAACGGCTGGCCATTGCCTTCTTCGGCGTCCGCGGCATCGGCTCGCTGTACTACCTGGGCTATGCCCTGGGCAAGGGGAACTTTCCCGGCGGCGAGCAGCTGTGGGGGATGATCGGCCTGGTGGTGGCCTCCTCGATTGTCCTGCACGGCGTCACCGCCGCCCCGGTCATGAACCGGCTGGACCGCCTGCGCGAGCGGGTGGCGGAAGAGCGCTTCGGCGACGGCCGGCAGGCGCCGGACACCCCGGTCTAAGCCCGTCTCCACCAGCCGCTCTGGCAGCGGCAGGCCGCCGTTGCTACCTTGGCGGGATGGATGCGCGCGTGCAC
This sequence comes from Arthrobacter sp. zg-Y1143, assembly GCF_030125565.1. Lineage (NCBI taxonomy): Bacteria > Bacillati > Actinomycetota > Actinomycetes > Micrococcales > Micrococcaceae > Arthrobacter > Arthrobacter sp. zg-Y1143. Next base: position 351,608 of record NZ_JASKLW010000005.1, read on the forward strand.
GGCACGGAGGATCCCTGGCCCGCCGGACCGAGGGTGGCCCCGCCCGTGCTGATGGCCCAGCGCTGGGCCAGTACGGTGTTCCTGCACTGGCGGATCGACCCGGCCGCTGCAGCCCCATATATGCCGCCGGGCGTGGAGCCCGATGTATACCGCGGGTCCAGCTACGTGGGCCTCATCGGCTTCCGGGCTCCGGAGACACGGCTGTGCGGTGTCCGGGTGCCATGGTTCGGTTCATTCACGGAAATCAACGTCCGCCTGTATTCCCGCGGGCAGGACGGCAGCCGCGGGGTGCTGTTCCTGAGCCTGGACGCCTCACGCCTGGCGCCGGTGCTGGCGGCCCGCGCGCTGCGCATCCCCTATGTCTGGTCCCGCTGCCGGCCCACACGCTCGGGCTGGTCCTGGGGGTACGACGTCGAGCGGTTCCGCAGGCAGGCACGGTCCTCCTTCACGGCGGTACCCGACTATGCCAACCAGGCCGATGACGAGCTGTCCCTGTGGCTCAGCGCCCGCTTCGGGCTGCATTCCGCGTTTGCCGGGCGAACCGTATTCATTCCCATTTCGCACCGGCCCTGGCCGCTGCATCCGGCCCGGCTGACCCATTTCTACGACGAGCTGGTGCCTGCTGCCGGGCTGCCGGTATCCGGACCGCCGGACACCGTGCATTTCTCCACCGGGGTGCGGACACTGTTCGGGCGGCCCTGGCGGGTGGCTTGATTCCGGCGCAGTTCCCGGCGCAGTCCCTGTTCGCCGCGGTGCATCAGCATGCTGTGGGCGGCGGTGAAGACGGGCCGTGCCACCGGGGTGAGCAGCCGCATCCAGGGACGCGTGGGCGTGACCTGCCAGTCGATCAGCATGCGGGTCCGCTGCGGAACCCGGGGGTCGGGGGAGAGACGGATCCGGCCGGTGCCGACCAGGTCGCCGCCGGCGTCGAACTCTATGAGGCGGGGGAAGTCCGCGCGCGTGGGCCGGATCGAGATGCTCAGCCGGTAGCCCAGGGCCGCCCTGAACTGCAGTGCCGCGGTGGTTGCCAGCAGGCGGGCGTCGTCGGTGCCCGTATCGGCTTCCGGGGCGGTTGTCAGCTCCTCGAGTGTGCATCCCGGCCACCAGCGCGGCCAGCTCATGTCGCTCCCGGCGACCAACGCCCAAATCTCTTCCGGACCGGCAGGGAGCAGCCAGCAGGAGGGCAGATTGTAGCGACCGGGCATCCCACCAGCATGCCATCCCGGCGCCGGTGCCCGGAAAAGGCACCCGCACCGGGATGGCCGGCGGGATTACTCAGCTGAGGTAGTAGGGAACGGGCAGCTCCAGTCCCCGTTCAGCCATCACCTCACGCAACCGGGTGGGGTAATCGGTGATGAGGCCGTCCACGCCCAGATCCATCAGCGCATTCATGTCAGCCGTTTCGTTGACCGTCCACGGGATGACGGTCAGCCCCATTTCGTGGGCGTCGGCGATCATCTCGGGGGTGACGGTAGTGGCGATGGGGGAGACGACGTCGTACCCCTGGGCCGCAGCGGCCCGCGGAACTGAACCGCCAAAGTCGTCAATGTCGATCCCGCCCAGCTGGGGTGCCGTACCGGGCTGGCCGACCCCCAGCTCCTCCGCCGTACCGGCCAGGGCCACCAGCGTCAGGTCGGGGGCGGTTTGGGCCACGATATTCAGGGTGGACCAGTCGAAGGACTGGATGGTGGTCCGGGCGGACTTGCCCGCCTCCCGGACTTCGGCCACGACGGCCTCGGTCAGCGCGACGCTGGCCGGTCCTCCCGCCATTCCCTCTTCGACCTTGGTCTCCACATTGAACCGGACCGTGTCGGCACGGTACTGGTCGGCCAGGTCGTAGACGTCACTGAGTTCGGCGATGCGGTTGCCCTCCACCACGTCCTGTTCGGGGAACCCCGGCAGCTGCTGGTAGCCGCAGTCCAAGGTCTGCACCTGGGCCCAGCTCAGTTCCGCCACCCGGTCACCCACGTAGGGGAACTCGGGGTCCCCGGCACTGGCGGCACCCGTGTCGATGCATTTCTCGGGCTGGATGAGGTCGTCATGCCAGACGATGATCCGGCCGTCCTCGGTCAGGTGCGTGTCCAGTTCCAGGGTGCTCACACCGAGTTTCAATGAATGGGCGAAGGCGGCCAGCGATTCCTCGGTGTTTTCCCCTCGGCCGCCGCGGTGCGACTGCAGGTCAAAGTCCTGCTCCGTGCCGGAACGCATGACCTCAGTCATCACGTCGAAGATCCGGGTGTTCTCATAGACGCCGGACAGCATTTCCGCGCCCGGACCCATGGCCGTCAGCGGCACGTCCTCGCCGGTGTGGCCGCCGGTGGTCCAGTCGATCCGGTACTGCTTGTCCGAACCTGCGACGCTGAAGGGTTCTTCCTGCACCGGGCTGTCCGGGTTGGTCTCGTCATTGAGCGGCTCAATTGCCATGCCGCCGGTCTCGTGGTCCCCAACCGTGATGAGCAGGGTATTGCCGTCCTGCTCGGCGAACTCCTTGGCCAGCGCCACGGACCGGTCGAACTGGATGCCCGATTCGATGGTGAGGGCTCCGTTGTTCACATGGCTGAAGGCGTCAATGCCCTCCTCCTCGACCATCAGGAAGAATCCGTTGTCGCCTTCTGTGCCGTCCAGCACGTCCAGGGCTTTCTGCGTCATTTCCGTCAGCGGTACTACGGGTTCGTACTGTGCCTCAACGTCGTCGCCGTACTGGAACATCTCCTCGTTGGCGAACAGCCCCAGGATCTTTCCGCCGTCGGCGGCCTGCAGTCCGGCCCTGTCCGAGACGTACTCGTAGCCCTGGTTCTGGGCCTCTTCGACGAGGTTGCCCTCGGTTCCGGCGCTTTCCTCGGACTCGTCCTCCGGCGGGTTGTCGGGGAACCGGCCCGGGTCACCTGCCGGGTACCAGTGGTCTTCTCCGCCCCCCAGGATGACTTCGGGGTGGGAGCTGCGAAGGAACTGGGCGGCGATGGCGCTCTGCTCATCCCGGTCCAGCACATGAGAGCCAAACGCCGCCGGGGTGGCGTCCGTAACCTGGCTTGTGGTGACCAGGCCCGAGGACTTCCCCAACCCTTCGGCGATCTCCAGTGCAGTGGTTACCGGCTGGCGGTTAAGGTCCGTGCCGATGGCCCCGTTGTACGTCTTGACGCCGGTGGACATGGAGGTGGCTGCTGCGGCTGAATCGGTGACGAATGTTTCTTCATCAGCGGAGTTGGTGTGGACACGTCCCACCTCCGGGAGGGTGTCCATGGTGAGTTCGCCGGTGAGCCCCACGGAGGCCAGCCGGATGGCGTCTCGCTGGCTGGCGCCCATGCCGTCGCCGACCATCAGGATGACGTTCACCGATTCGTCGTTGTCCCCGTTGCCGCCGGTAGGGCTGGGAGTTGGGCTCGCCGTCGGGCTGGAGGTTTCGCTGGCGGTTGGACTGGATGTTGGAGTCGGCGATCCGGTGGCTGTGCCGCTGGGTCCGGGGGAGCCGGTGGGATTTGCCGTTCCGCCCGTAGCCGGTATGCCCCCCATGCCGCATCCTGCCAGGACGCAGACGCTTAGTACCGCGGTGGATAATGCCGAAGCCGTCTTATTCATGTGGATTCCCCTGCGAGTGACTTGCCTTGGTCCCCCTGACGGGAGCCACACTCTGCACCGGCAGACAAGGTGTCAACAGAAGGCAGGGGTATTCGCGGGCAGCCTACTCGAAGGGGGCAGGATCTCCGGTGCCGCGGCGGACCACCTCGGGAGCGCCGCTGGAGAAGTCCACCACCGTGGTCAGGTCCGGGCCGCAGAAGCCGGAGTCGATCACGGCATCCACCTGGTGGTCCAGCCGTTCCTTGATCTCCCAGCCCTGCGTCATCGGTTCTTCGTCACCGGGCAGCAGCAGCGTGCTGGAAAGCAGGGGTTCGCCCAAGGCATCCAGCAGGGACTGGACCACGGCGTTGTCCGGGATGCGCACGCCTACGGTGCGCTTTTTGGGGTGCGACAGCCACCGGGGAACTTCCTTGACTGCCGGAAGGATGAACGTATAGCTGCCGGGGGTGGCGGCCTTGACGCTGCGGAACACCGAGTTGTCCAGCTGGACGAACTGCCCCAGCTGGGCGAAGTCCCGGCACACCAGGGTGAAGTGATGTTTGTCGTCCAGCTGCCGGATCTGACGGATACGTTCCAGGCCCTCCCTGTTTCCCAGCTGGACGCCCAGGGCGTAGCAGGAGTCGGTGGGGTAGGCGATGAGTCCGCCGGAGCGGAGCATCTCCACGATCTGGTTGATGGACCGCGGCTGCGGATTCTCGGGGTGGACGTCAAAGTATCTGGCCATGCTCAAAGCCTACCGGGACGGCTTGGCTACGCAGCCCGGAGCGCATAGGCGAGCGCTGACTCGGCCACGGATAGTTCATCACCAGTCCGGCCGACATCGGGCAGCGGCGCCGGCAATCGCGTTCCCGGTCCTGGCGGGGCGCCGGGCAGGGGCGGAGCAGCAGAGCAGTGGGTGTGGCCGGTGGGTGTGCGGGTTTCCACGGTGTGCGTTTCCACGGTGTGCAGAGTGTGCCCGGGCTTGTCCGGCAGCAGCACCGTCCGTGCCGACCAGCCCGGTGCTTCCTTTGCATGGTTGCATGCTTCGCACAGGCCCTGTCCGTTGTCCCCGGTAGTGGGTCCGCCGTCGCGGTGCGGCCGCACATGGTCAATGTGCCGAATGGGTGCGCCGCACCAAGGCATACGGCAGGTCTGGTCCCGAGCGGCTATGAAGCGGGCCAGGGAAGCCGGAAACAGCCGCGCGCGGGAATCCATTGCTACCAGCTCGCCGGTTTTCGGGGCTGTGTACAACCGGCGAATCCACCTCCGGGCAGTCTTGTCCGCCCGCCTGGCCGAAGTGCTTTCCGCCTGGGCGTCTGCGCGCCCGTCTGGCGCGGTTGCCCCCGTCCCCGGTACGTCCGCCGCCTTGCTGGCGGACCAGGTCCCTTGCCCACTGGGCCGGAACCGGACCGTACCCGGGCACAAGTGCCGGTTCGGACTCGCCGGCAAGCAGCGTTCGGTCCGTCATGACCAACTGGACCTCTACCCCCATTCGGCCGGCATCGGCGTGCCCCGTAATGCGTTCAACCAAGGTGTCCGCCATGATTTGCCCGCGTCCGCGGCTGTCACCGGAAGCCCGCAGCCGGTCCGCCTCGCGTGACAGGGCGGCATAAACGCCCACGCCCTGGCTGACCGGCAACAGTCCAGTCAGGTAAGTCATGGTGTCCGGGGCAGGACGGCACGAGACGAAGCGTTCCGAAGCGGCCTTGGCGGCCCGGTTTACCGAAGTCTGCGGATCCAGCCGGTAGCCGGCAGCCTTTGCCCGGGCGATGATCTGCCGGTCCCCGAGGGTCTCCAGTACCTTTGGATCCCCGGCGACCTCGCGGTCCACGGTGCGCCGGTCCGCAACGCTGAGACACGCAGTCTCACGTACGAGCAAGGTGGCGCGCCATTCACTGATCAGTCCGCGGCTCAAAGCGTCCAAGGTGCAGGGCATCTCGGCGGTGAGCGCTTTCGCGAAACCCAAGAGCCTGCCGCCCCGGTTGGCAGATTCCCTGCGGGCCAGCGCTATTTGGCCGGCGATACCCTTGCCCAACTGTTCCCGCGGCAGGCCGGACAACTCCTGCTTCTGCCGGTGCAACGCGTCAAACGCAGCGGCGGCACGCGCCTGGGCCGCCGCTGCAGCAGCTTTTAGTTCCTCGAGGGCACGGATGCGGTCGATGAGTTCAATATCCCCGGCAGCGCGGTCAGTACCCCCGCCGAGGGAAGCCACCCACCCGCCCACGAGCTCGGCGGTAACCTCGACGGCTACCGCAGGAGGCGTCTTGGAAGGTGGGGTGGAAGCCTCCCGGAGATGAGGAAGAGGTGCAGAATCTTCGAACATGTGTTCGAGTCTATTTGTCCCTGGATTCGAATGCGAGAGGAAAAATACCTGACCTGCTACCCGGTTTCCGGGATAGAAATTGCTGGCCTAGATTCGCCATGAACGACCGCGGCTGCCTAGCTCTGCGGACATCTCCTCCACAGCCCCTGCGAGCGCCGCCAAACCCTTCGGTCCAACGTGGCCTTCCCCGTCTATCACCGTCAGTCGGCTGGAGGGCCAAAGCCGGTGCAGCTTGCAGGCGGTGTCCACCGGGCTGCCGACATCCTTCCGACCATGGATCAGCCGAGCAGGTATGCCGTTGAGCTCATAGATCCGCGGCAGAATCGCCTCGGCGCCCGGGAGGAACCCGTCCTGCGCCCAGTACCGGGTCACCAGGAGGGCGAAACTCACCAAGCTGCGCTCGCCGTCGAACCGGGGAGCAGCGGATGTTTTGGAACCGGCCGGCCCCGCTGTTTCCAGAGCTGCGACGGCGGATTCCCACCGGTCCCAAGCTAGCGCCGCAGCGAGGGCGTCCGTACGGTCCGGACCTGCCAGGCGGCGGGCATAGGCCTCCACTGTCCGCTCATGCGGCAGGGCGCGGGCATCCCTGATGAACTCCTCCAGGGCCTTCGGGCAGAAACGTCCGACGCCGCCGGTGATCCAGTCGATTTCGGCACGGCTGGTGGTGGTCACCGCGGCCATGGCAAGGCCCAGCACCCGGTCCGGATGCCGGAGGGCATATGCCATGGCCAGGGTGCTGCCCCAGGATAGTCCGGTCACGATCCATGCAGGGAACCCCAGCTCGGCCCGCACGGCTTCGATGTCCTCGATCAACTGCTGGGTGGTGTTCAGGTGCAGGTGCGCCAAGTCGTCTTGGACGACGGGGGTGCTGCGGCCGCATCCGCGCTGGTCTATGCCGACGGTGAAAAAACGGGACGGATCGTGCCGCCTTCGGTAACCGCCGGACCCAAGCGAACTGCCGGGACCGCCGTGCAGGTACAGGACCGGGATGCCGGCCGGATTGCCGCTCGCTTCCCAGTAGATCCGGGCGTGCGGTACGGCTACCCAACCGCTGCGGTGCTGGCCCTGCTGATTCCCCATCCGACTAAGGTACGGCACGCACTTATTTCCCCATGCCCCGCCGCAGCTGCCGGACGGAGTGGGCTGCGGTCTTGAGCCGGGTGCCGGAATACGGGATTCCCCCGCACAGCCGCCGGGCCGCCGCAAGCCACACGCACACAGCCCGCTCAGCAACCCAGGCGGGCGCCCACAGTGCCGCCGTCGGCCCGAACACGTGCGTGCCGCCGTCGCGCCGCCGCCCGTATTCCGCCGCTGCCACGGCCGCTGCGCCAAAGGGCAGCAGCCGTACCGGCCGGCGCAGGCACCATGCCAGCACCGGAAGGAGCGCCAGCTCTGCGGCGAACCGCACGGGCTGGGCCAAACCGTCGTAGGCCTGCCGGACGCGCTGCCGCAGGAAGTGCCGGGTGGAGCAGGGGAGCCTGGCCACAAAGAGGTCATCGGCCCGTACTTCCACACCGCCCGCGGCCCGCACCGTCCGCAGCAGCTCGAGGTTCTCGAACAAAACACCGCCGCTGTAGCCGCCCGCCCGCCGGAGAGTCCCGGCCCGCACCGCCATGGTCCCGGGATAGTCCGACCCGAAGGCCCGGTTCAGCAGTGTCCGGCCGGTGTCCCATTTCGCGTGCCACGGCAGCGGGGGCGGGAAGTGGTTCTGCGGGCGGACGACGTCGGCCCCCTCCAGCAGTTCGAGGATCCGGGACAGTCCTGCCGGAGTAAAGCGGACGTCGTCGTCGGCAATGACCAGGTTGGCGGCCTGCGTGAGGTCCAAACCCGTCAGGACCCCGTCCACCTTCCCGTTGCAGCATTCCGGATGCTTGGGCCGGCAATGCCGCACTATCGGCGGAAAGGCGCGGGCGTGCGAGGCAAAGTGCTCGACGTCCGAGCCGTCCACCACCAGGACCGGCAGCTGCGCGGCCAGCTCTGCCAGATACCCGCACAGCTCGTCCAGTCCGTCGTCAGTGCTCCATTTCAGCGGCAGGATGTACTCAGCGTCCAGCACGGGGCGGGCTTCCATGGCAGCGAACATAACCCCACCGCGGTTGGTAAGCAACCTTAGTAATTACCGCGTGTCCCCGTGCGGCCGGCCGGCCCGGTCCGTAGAGTGGAAGCAAATGGAGGAACCCGACTATTTCGCCGGAGACTCCCGCAGCATGCGTGAACGGCTGCGGCGGGGGACCTGTTAGGAACGCATGCTTTTTATCCTTGGATTCAAGACCGTTGCCCGCGCCCTGTTCTCCCGGCCGGCCACCTGTCAATACTGCGGCGCCTATGCGCCGCAGCAGGTGGAGGAGCGCGCCAACCGGCTCACGCTGTTCTTCATCCCGGTCCTCACCACCAGCCGCCGCTATGCCTTCACATGCTCCAACTGCGGGCAGAGCACCGGGATCAGCCGCATACAGAAAATCGCGCTGCAGCGCGGCTAGAACCCGCAACGCCACCTCCCCGAAACCGTCCCGGGACTCTCCGTGTGTGCCCGGTGTCCCCGGCGCGCCGGAAAAATCAATAGAATGAATTAAGCACAACAGCTGCCGGCCCTGTTCTGGCCGCACCACAGACTTCCGGAATGCCGCCGTACGGCTGCCGTTCCACCCTGCAATTTGATCCCCGACGAAAGAACTACATCCGTGAATAGAACACCTGCCGTCCTCAAAGCCCCCCGGGAACTCGCCAAGGGAACCATGCGAGTGATGAACCTGGGCGGCCTCGGCGAAATCGGCAGGAACATGACCGTTTTCGAATTCGACGGCAAGCTCCTGATTGTTGACTGCGGCGTGCTCTTCCCTGAGGAAGAACACCCCGGCGTCAACCTGATCCTGCCCGACTTCACCGCCATCCGCGACCGCCTGCAGGACGTCGTCGCCGTCGTGCTGACGCACGGCCACGAAGACCACATTGGCGGCGTGCCGTACCTGCTGCGCGAACGTTCGGACATCCCCATTGTCGGTTCCAAGCTGACGCTGGCCTTCATCGAGGCCAAGCTGAAGGAACACCGGATCAAGCCCAAGCTGATCCAGGTCAAGGAAGGCGACCGGCGCACCATCGGCGGCTTCGACCTGGAATTCCTGGCCGTGAACCACTCCATCCCCGACGGCCTGGCCATCGCCATCCGCACTGCCGCAGGCTTGGCCCTGCACACCGGTGACTTCAAGATGGACCAGTTCCCGCTGGACCGCCGCATCACCGACCTGACCGGTTTCGCCCGGTTGGGCGTGGAAGGCGTGGACCTGTTCCTCACTGACTCCACCAACGCCGAAGTTCCCGGCTTCATGGCCTCGGAAAAGGAACTGGCGCCGGCCATCGACACCGTGTTCCGCACCGCTCCGCGCCGAATCATCGTCTCCAGCTTCGCCAGCCACATCCACCGCATCCAGCAGGTCATCGACGCTGCGTCGCGCTACAACCGCAAGGTGGCCTTCGTTGGCCGCTCGATGATCCGCAACATGACCATCGCCGAGGAACTGGGCTACCTGAACATCCCCAAGGGGATCCTGGTGGACTTCAAGTCCCTGCAGCGCACCGATGACCACAAGGTCGTCCTGATCTGCACCGGTTCCCAGGGTGAGCCCATGGCGGCGCTGTCCCGCATGGCCAACAACGACCACCAGATCCGCATCCACGAGGGCGACACCGTGCTGATGGCCAGCTCGCTGATCCCGGGTAACGAGAACGCCATCTACGGCATCATCAACAACCTGACAAAGATCGGCGCCAACGTAGTGCACAAGGGCAATGCCAAGGTGCACGTCTCCGGTCACGCCAGCGCCGGCGAACTCGCCTACTGCTACAACATCGTCAAGCCGCGCAACGTGATGCCGGTGCACGGCGAATGGCGCCACCTCAAGGCCAACGGAGCCATCGCAGAGGCGACCGGAATGGATCCCCGCGACGTGGTCCTCGCGGAAAACGGCATGACCGTTGACCTGCGCCGCGGCCGTGCCACGATTTCCGGTAAGCACCAGGTGGACCTGGTCTTCGTGGACGGCGACAGCGTCGGCCACACCACCGAGGAGACCCTGAAGGAACGCATGCAGCTGGCCGAGGAAGGCGCCGTGACGGTGCTGGCCCTGGTCGACGCCGACACCGGCACCATCGCCGAGCCGGCCGAGTTCTTCACCAAGGGCTTCACCATCAAGTCCGAGGACCTGAGCAAGGGTGAGGAAGCCGTGGAGAAGGCCCTGGCCAATGCTGCGTCCGGCAACCGCCGCGGACCCAAGGGCGAGGACCTCGAAGACGTCATCGAGCGCGCCGTCGCGAACTGGATGCGCCGCTTCTACAACCGCACCCCGGCGATCACCGCGATCGTCGTCGACGCGTAGCAGGATCCGCTCCGGATCCGCTGCTCCGGCCCGCTGCCCAACGGCGGCGGGCCGGAGCCCGTTAAGGGCGGATTCGGTGTGATCTTGTTCTCGCACCTCACAGGCGGCAGTGCCGCTGCGAACCATCCGGCAGGCACCGCGGCCCTCACCGGATCCCTGTTCCGGCGCGGAATAGGCAGGGGTCCGACGCCGATGCACACATCGCGGGTTATACCTGCGGGTGCAACCGGGGTCAAAAGCGTTCACAGGATGACCCGATAACTTAGCCGGATGCAAGCCCCTAAAACCTCCTTCCTGGAACGACTCAGCATGCCCGGTCGGCTGGTCGCGTTTCTCCTCGTAAGCCTGGTTGCAGGCGTGCTGGCCGCGGCCACCCTGATTCCCGTGGCCGCCGTGGCTGCCACCGGCACCGACATGGGCGTTGAAGTGCTGGACCAGCTGCCGGACGAGCTCGAAACCGGGCCGTTGGACGAAGGATCGAAGATCTACAGCGCCGACGGCGTGCTGCTGGCCACGTTTTACGCCGAGAACCGGGTGCCGGTGAAGCTCGATGCCATCTCGCAGAACATGCAGGACGCGATCGTCTCCATCGAGGATGCGCGGTTCTTCGAGCACAACGGCATCGACTTTAAGGGCGTGGCCCGGGCTTTTGCCTCCAATGCCAGCGGCAGCGATACACAGGGCGCTTCGACCCTGACCATGCAGTACGTCAACAACGTCCTCATCAGCCGGGACATTGCAGCAGGCAAGGGCGGCAGCGACCTGACGCTGAGCGGCACCAAGGACCTGGGCGACAAGCTGCGCGAAGCAAAACTCTCCGTCGCCGTCGAAAACCAGTACTCGAAGGAAGAGATCCTTGAGGGCTATCTGAACATTGTGCTCTTCAGCGGCCAGACCTACGGCGTGGAAGCCGCAGCGCGCAGCTTCTTCGGTGTATCGGCCGCGGAGCTGACTCCGGCGCAGTCGGCCATGCTGGCCGGCATGGTGCAGTCACCCAGTGTGTACAACCCCTTCACCAACCCGGAAGGCACCCAGGAGCGCCGCGACACCGTGCTGGCCGCCATGCTGAAAAACGGGAAGATCAGCCAGGCCGAATACGACGAAGCCGTGGCGACGGGGCTGAACCTGAATCCGCAGACCGTCACGTCCGGCTGCACCGGCGCGGAGAACGCCCAGTACTTCTGCAGCTATGTGGAACAGACCGTCCTGCAGTCGGACGCTTTCGGCTCCAGCGTGAAGGAGCGGGCACGGCTTCTGGCCCGCGGCGGGCTGACCATCCGCACCACACTTGATTCCCGCCTGCAGGCCGAGGCGCAGAAACAGATTGAGGCCCAGGTTCCCGTGGGGGATCCTTCCGGTGCCGGGTCCTCACTTGTGTCAGTGGAACCGGGCACGGGAAAGATCCTGGCCATGGCGCAGAATACCGAATACACCCCCGAGCCGGGCGCGGGTCGGACGCAGCTGAACTTCAACGTGGACGCCGACATGGGCGGCACGCCGTACGGGTTCCAGCCCGGATCCACCATGAAGCCGTTCACCACCGCGGAGTGGCTGCAGTCCGGCCGCGGGCTCAATGACACCATCGACGCCAGCCGCACGTCCTACCCGGCCGGCTTCAAGTGGAAGGCCAGCTGCCTGGGCGGCAGTGCCGAGTTCGACGAGTGGAAGTTCAAGAACGCTTCCGAGGGCTATGAGCGGTCCATGACCGTAAGCCAGGGGCTGACCTCATCCGTCAACACCGCCACCGTGGCGCAGGCCGCCCAGCTGGACCTGTGCGACATCCGCGATACTGCCACCAGCATGGGCATCCACCGCGCCGTGGACGGGGAGCCGCTGGAAGTCACCAGCCCCTCCTTCGTGCTCGGCGGGCAGGAAGTATCCCCGCTGACCATGGCTTCGGCCTATGCCACGTTTGCTTCCGGGGGACAGTACTGCGAGCCGACTGCCCTCACCGAGGTTACCGACCGGCAGGGCAATGCCTACGACATTCCCCAACAGGACTGCAGGCAGGCCATCTCCGCCGACGTCGCCGCAGCGGTCACGCTGCCCCTGCAGAACCTGGTCAAGGGCTCACCGGGAAGCATCCACCCCATCGGAGTTCCCGCGGCGGCGAAAACCGGCACCACTGACTTGTCCGAACAGACGTGGACGGTCGGCTACACCACCGGGATCGCCACCGCGTCCTGGGTGGGCAACTGGAATTCCTACTCGTCGCTGAACAACCAGGAGATCAACGGTGTGACCCGCTCGTACGTTGACGGTTCCGCCCTGGCCGGTGCGCAGTGGACCGGCTACATGAGCTCGATCGCCGCGCTGTACGACGCCGAGGCGTTCGCCTCGGTGCCGAACAGCATGCTTTAGGCGGTTCTAACGGCGGCGGCCGCGGCTAGATGCTGCAGGTACCCGTGTAGGGATCACACAGTGACTGACCGGTGGGGACGGCAAAAACGCCGTCTCCGCCGGACACCAGCCGAAGTGCACCCATCTCCTCCAGCGACGTGAGCACGTTCAGTGTTTCAACGCCGCCAAGATCGAATTCCTCTGCGACGTCCTGCGGCTGCACCCGGCCGTAGCGCCGTACGTAGTCAATGACTTTCTGCTGCAGGGGATCAGCGGCGGTGCGCTGGTTGCCGATCTGTTCAAGTGCCATGGGGTCCTTCGCTTTCTGGTTGGTTCCACCCGGTTAAGCGCTGGCGAAGCGGCAGGAATTCCCCGAACCGCGCCGGCTCAGCGAAGGCTGCGGTCGCCGGGATCCACGGCCGCCATGATCCTGCGGCCGATTTCCCCCATCTGCCGCTGCTGCGCGCGGGTCAGGGGATCAAAGGCCAGCGAGCGTACTTCCTCCACATGCCCCGGTGCCGTGGCTACTACCTTTTCCCAGCCTTCGTCCGTGAGCGTCGCCAGTGTGGAGCGGCCGTCCCGCGGGTCGGGCGCGCGGGTGATCCAGCCCCGCTTCTGCAGGCGGCTGACAACTTGGGACAGCCGGGGCAGCCCGGACGAGGCAAGGACGGCCAGGGATCCCATGCGCAGGGTGCGGTCCGGTGCCTCGGAAAGGGCAGAGAGCACAACGTATTCGAAGTGGCTGATGCCTGCGTCGCGCTCCAGCTGCCTGTCCAGTGCACCCGGAAGGCGCAGCAGGACACTCGCGAATGCCTGCCAGGCCGCCTGTTCCTCCTCGTTGAGCCACCGCGTAGGTCCGGTACCTGCGGAGGATCCGGCGGGGGATGCAGCGGTTGCTGCTGCGTCTTTGCGGGCGGCGGGTTCCATGCGGGCAGACTAACACCGGGCAGTTAATCCCTGAAGAAAAAGTTCCTGCCGATCACTTGTAGGTTGAACTAAACCGCAGTACCGTTTCGTTCACGCTTGAACCAATCCGGCAGGAGAGACCATGACCATCGCAGTATTCGGTGCCACCGGCCAGCTGGGCCGCCTCACGCTGGCGGCCCTGCGGGACCGCGGCGTGCCCGCAGACGGAATCCGTGCGCTGGGACGCAACCAGTCAGTGCTGGATCAGCTTTCGGAGGAAGGATTCGAGACCTTCAGGATCGAACTGGATGAACCGGACACCCTGCGCCGCCCTTTGGCCGGGGTGGAAAGCGTCCTGCTGATTTCGGCCAGCGACGTCGGCCGCCGCGTGCCCCAGCACCGGGCGGCCATCCAGGCAGCGCTCGACGCCGGGGTGCGCCGGCTGGTGTACACCTCGGCGCCCGGAGCCAGCACCGTACCCGGCATTTCCACCGAGCACAGGGCAACCGAAGCCTTCCTGGCCGACGTCGGGCTGCCGGCCACCGTGCTGCGCAACAACTGGTACACCGAGAATTACCGGGCCGACTTTGAGCAGGCCAGAACGGACGGCGTGATCCTCAACAGTGCCGGCTCAGGGGGTATCCCCAGTGCAACCCGGGCCGACTATGCCGAGGCGGCCGCAGCAGTTCTCACCACCGCAGGACATGAGGGAGCGGTCTATGAGCTCGCCGGAGACACCGCCTGGACGTGGGACGGGTTTGCCGCCGCCGCTGCAGAAGTCCTCGGCAGTCCTGTGACGTACCGCCCCGTCAGTCCTGATGAGCAGCGGAGGATGCTGCTGGACGCGGGCGTGCCCGCTCAAATGGCCGAAGCAGTGCTGGCCATGGATGCCAACGCGCGTGACGGCCTGCTTGAGCACACCACCGGCGACCTCAGCCGGCTCCTCGGCCGGCCCGCCACGCCGCTCAGGGACACCCTCAAGTCCTGGGCCTGACAGCCGCGCCACTTTCCGCACCGCCAGTTCACCACAACCTAAGGAGCAACCATGAGCTCTACAAGTTCCCGGACCGCAGCCGCCCGAACCTCCGGTTCCAACCGCCCGCTGCTGCTGACCCTCGTCATCGTTGGCGCAGCGGCACTGAACCTCGTGCTCTTTTACGTCTTCCGGTCCGCGGGTGCGGAGTATGCGAACGCGTCCGGGATGGTGGTGGGTGCAGCAAATGTGCTGATCATGTCGGTGGTGCCCCTGCTGATCGGGCTGGTTGCCGTTGTGCTCCTGTCCCGGCGCTGGCCCTCCCTGCTGCGGATTGGCCGGTGGGCCGGTGCTGCCCTGGCGCTGCTGACCATTGGCATGACGGCTGCGGCCGGGTTCGATACCCTCGGCTTCACCGGACTGGCCCTGATGCATGTGGTGGTCGCCGCCGGCGTGCTGGTTGCCCTGCGTCCGGGAGTGCCCGCGCAGCGGTAAGGGTACTGATGGTGGCAGACTGGTACCCGGACCGAAAGACAACGGGAAGGGCACTATGACGACGCCGGACTGGGTACAGCACGCCATTTGGTGGCAGGTGTATCCGCTGGGCTTTACCGGAGCCGAGAAGAGCGGCCCGGCAGCGGATGCGCCGGTGCAGCACCGGCTGCCGCAGCTGACCGCGTGGCTGGACTACATCCTGGAAATGGGTGCGTCCGGGCTGGCCCTGGGGCCGGTGTTCGCGTCCGAAAGCCACGGTTACGACACCACGGACTACTACCGGATCGACCCCCGGCTCGGCGACGACACCGATTTCGACGAACTTATCAGCCAGGCCCGTGCCCGGGGCCTCAGGGTGCTGCTGGACGGGGTCTTCAACCACACCGGCCGCTCCTTTGCGCCCTTCCGCAAGGCGCTGGAGCAGGGCCCGGATGCCGCCGAAGCCCGGTGGTTCCATCTCGGCTGGCCGGGCGGCTGGAAGCCCGGGGTTGAACCGGAATACGGAGACTTTGAGGGCCACCACCAGCTGGTGGCGCTGAACCACGGGGAACCGGAGGTGGCCCGCTTTGTTGCCGACGTGATGAAGCACTGGCTGCGCCGCGGGGCCGACGGGTGGCGGCTGGACGCGGCTTACGCCGTGCCGTCGTCGTTCTGGGAAGTGGTGCTCGACAATGTCCGGACCGAGTTCCCGGATGCCTGGTTTGTGGGGGAGTACATCCACGGCGACTACACCGCTGAGGTGGAGAACGGGAAGCTGGACTCGGTGACCCAGTACGAACTGTGGAAAGCGGTATGGAGTTCGCTCTCGGACGGCAACTTCTTTGAGCTGGAATGGGCCCTGCAGCGGCACAACATGTTCCTGGAGACCTTCGTGCCGCTGACGTTTGTCGGCAACCATGACGTGACCCGCATCGCGAGCCGGCTGGCGCCGTCGGGCCGCCTGGAGCATGCGCTGGTGCTGCTGTTCACGCTGCCGGGCACCCCGGTGGTGTACTACGGCGATGAGCAGGGCTACCGCGGCATCAAGGAGGACCGAGCCGGGGGCGACGACGACGTCCGGCCGCTTTTCCCGGCCGGGCCGGATGAGCTCTCTGCCGTGGGGGCGCCGCTCTACCGGCTGCACCAGACGCTGATTGGCCTGCGCCGCCGGCATGCCTGGCTCCACGGAGCCCGCACGCGCACGCACTCGGTGAGCAACGAGCAGCTTGTGTATGAGGTGCACGACGGCGGCAACTCGCTGGTTGTGGCACTGAACCTTGCCGCGGCCGCCGCCACCGTTGAG
This sequence comes from Arthrobacter sp. zg-Y1143, assembly GCF_030125565.1. Lineage (NCBI taxonomy): Bacteria > Bacillati > Actinomycetota > Actinomycetes > Micrococcales > Micrococcaceae > Arthrobacter > Arthrobacter sp. zg-Y1143. The sequence continues at coordinate 367,855 of NZ_JASKLW010000005.1, forward strand.
GTTCCCGCTGCGGCCCGGGACGTCCTTGCCGGCGAGGGCGGGCTGGACGTCCCGGGGCAGCGGCTTGCACTGCCTGCCTTGGGCTGGGCGGTGCTGGGGACTAGCTAGCTGGGGACCGACTAGCTGGGGGACCGACTAGTACAGCTTGATGCTGCCGCCGTCGGCCATGAGGGTCTGGCCGGTCATGTACTTCGACTGCTCGCTGGCCAGGAACACAACCACCGGTGCAATGTCGGTTTCGGGATCACCCAGGCGGCCCAGGGGAACGCCGTCCACTACTTCCTGGTAGGCCTCGGGGAAGGCCTGGCTCCACTGGACGATGCCCGGGGTCAGGGCGACCGGGGACACAACGTTTACGCGGATGCCGTAGGCTGCCCATTCGTTCGCGGCCGTGCGGGAGATGGCCCGGATGGCTTCCTTCGCCGCGGCGTAGGCCACCTGGTTCGGCAGTCCCTTTATGCCGGCGCCGGAAGCGAAGTTCACGATGCTGCCGCGGGTCTTCTTCAGCTCCGGGTAGGCAGCGCGCATCAGGTGGAAGGTTGCCATGGTGCCGGTGTTGAAGGACAGGTCCCAGATTTCGGGAGTGGTCTCCATGATCGGCGCCTGCTTGGAGGCATGCGCGTTATTGACCAGGATGTCCAGGGCGCCAAAGTGCGCCACGGTTTCGGCCACGATCGCCTCGGCGTTCTCCGCCTTGGAGATGTCCTTGGCGATGAAGATGACCTCGCCCTTGCCCTCAAGGTCGGCGAGCAGCTTGTCGCCCTGGGCCTGGTCAATGTCGACCACGGCCACCTTGGCGCCTTCGGAGAGGAATCGGCGGACTATGCCCTGCCCGATTCCGCCGGCACCACCGGTAATGATTGCTGTTTTGTTGCTCAGCTGCATGTTCTTCCTTCCATAAACCCGGGCGTTACGGAGTGTCCGGGGAGTTTTTGAGGCTTTGTGCGACGCCGTTGATGAAGTTGGCAACCAGGAAATCCAGTGACCGGCGGGAGGCCGTGTAGCTGATGCCCTGCTCCTGGAAACGTGCTGCGTAGGGATGGGGGGCCACTGCGGCTTCGTCCCAGCGGCCCGGTCCTGCAGGTTCCGCGCTCTCCGGGCCGCTGTGGGCGGTGATGGTGATGGTGGCGGTGCCGATCACGGCTGCGGAAACACCCAGGAGGCAGTCATAGGCCTGCTCTTCGGATAATCCGGCCCGGTGCAGTGTTGAAAGCAGCAGTTCGACCTCTGAGGGACGTGCCGTATTCACCAGCCGGCGGGGAGTGAGGACAACGCTCAGCAGCCAGGGATGCGCGGTGAAAACGGACCACTGCGTGTTGGTCATGTGCACCAGCATCTGCTGCCAGGTGTGGTTGCCCGGCGGCAGGAGGGCGTAGTCACCGGCAACTTCCTCCGCCATCAGGATCAACAGGGCCTGCCGGTCCGCCACGTAACGGTACAGCGCCATGGCCGATACACCCAGTTCACGGGCCACCCGGCGCATGGACACGGCGTCCAATCCGTCCGCGTCGGCAACGCGGACCGCGGAGGCGGCAATAGCAGCAGGGGTCAGCGGGGACTGCGGCATTGGAGGTCCTTTCCTGGACGAGAAGTTTACAGTGTATACCCCGAACTTGGGAGGCCCGTGCAGCGGCCGGGACCGGGTCACAAACGCGGCGGAGCATAGGCATTCCGTAAGGGTTTGCGCTGCGTCCGTGAGGAAAACATGAGGATGGCATTTTGCCCTCCGGCGCGGGCATCTAATCGAAGGCGGCACACAGCGTGCCCGCGCAGCCGACCGGCGGCGCGACTTTTCTAGCCTGGGGGCAACTTCCGTGCTCGACGTTCTATTTATTACCGGCTTCGTGGCGCTGTTCGCCGCGTTTGTCCTGATGGCAGGGGCGGTGGAGAAGCTGTGACCTTCTTCGACATCCTGGCCCTCTGCCTTGGGGCGGCCTCCGCCGTCTACCTGCTGGCAGCCCTCGTCCGGCCGGAGAAGTTCTGATGGGCGGCTGGACCACGGCCACACAGGTACTTACCCTGGTGGTCCTGCTGGTACTGGTGTACCGCCCGCTGGGCGATTACATGGCCCGGCTTTACACCTCCGAGAAGCACCTGGGCGTGGAACGCGGTTTCTACCGCCTTGTGGGGGTTGACGCCGGCGCCGGACAGTCCTGGCAGAACTACCTGCGCGGCGTGCTGGTTTTCTCCGCGGCCGGCATGGGCCTGCTGTATCTCCTGCAGCGGATCCAGCCCGTACTGCCCGGTGCCCTCGGCCTTCCGGCGGTTCCCGAGGCGCTGGCCTTCAACACGGCGGCGTCCTTCCTCGCCAACACCAACTGGCAGTCCTACTCGCCGGAAGTGACCATGGGTTACGCGGTGCAGATGCTGGGACTGGCCGTGCAGAACTTCCTCTCAGCCGCCGTCGGCCTGGCCGTGGCAGTTGCCCTGGTGCGCGGTCTCGCTGCCCGCAAACAGGGCACCATCGGTAACTTCTGGGTGGACCTGGCCCGGGGGCTGGTGCGCCTGCTGGTGCCAATGGCCGCACTCGGCGCCATTGTCCTGATGATTGGCGGCGTCATCCAGAACTTCAACGGCTTCTCCACCATCACCACCCTCACCGGCGGTTCGCAGGTGGTCCCGGGCGGTCCGGTGGCTTCACAGGAAGCCATCAAGCTGCTGGGCACCAACGGCGGCGGGTTCTTCAACGCCAACTCGGCCCACCCGTTCGAGAATCCCACCGGCTGGACCAACCTCGTTGAGGTCTTCATGATGCTGGCTATTCCCTTCAGCCTGCCGCGCACCTTCGGCACCATGGTGGGCGACCGCCGGCAGGGCTACGCGATCCTGGCCGCAATGGGTGCCATCTTCGCCGTCTCACTCGCCGCGATGACCGCTTTTGAATTCTCCGCAGCAGACGGGGCAGCCGGTTCCATGGAAGGCAAGGAGCAGAGGTTCGGCATCGCCGCTTCTACGCTCTTCGGTTCCACCAGCACCCTCACCTCCACCGGTGCCGTGAACTCCATGCATGACAGCTACAGCCCGTTCGGCGGCATGATGGCCATGCTGAACATGATGCTCGGCGAAGTCGCCCCCGGCGGCGTAGGGTCCGGCCTGTACGGCATGCTGGTCCTGGCCGTGATCACCTGCTTCGTTGCCGGCCTGCTCGTGGGCCGCACACCGGAATACCTGGGCAAAAAGATCGGCCCGCGGGAAATCAAGCTCGCCAGCCTGTACATCCTCACCATGCCCACCCTGGTGCTGGTCGGAACAGCGCTGAGCTTCGCAATTCCCGGCATCCGTGCCGACATCGAGGGCACGTCCATCCTCAACACGGGACTGCACGGCTTCAGCGAAGTGCTGTACGCCTTCACATCCGCGGCCAACAACAACGGCTCGGCGTTCGCCGGGCTCACGGCCAACACTCCGTGGCTGAACACGGCCCTGGGCGTGGCCATGCTGGTGGGACGGTTCCTGCCGATTGTGTTTGTGCTCGCCCTGGCCGGGTCCTTCGCCGAGCAGGGCAAGGTTCCCGTTTCGGCCGGGACGCTGCCCACCCACCGGCTTCAGTCCGTCACGCTGCTGTGCGGCGTCACGGTCATTGTCACAGCCCTCACCTTCTTTCCCGTACTCGCGCTGGGTCCCCTGGCGGAAGGACTGCAATAACCATGTCCACACTCACTCAACCCTCACCGTCCAAACCGTCACCGTCGGCCGAAGACGGATCCGCCTCGCCGGCACCGGCTCGCCGGGGAATCACGGCCGCATCGCTGGCCGCGGCACTGCCCGGGGCCTTCCGCAAACTGGATCCGCGGCTGATGGTGCGCACCCCGGTGATGTTCATTGTCGAGGTTGGTGCGGCACTGATTACCGCCATCGCCGTCGCCGAACCGTTTATGGGCGGCCCCCAGGACTCCGGCGGCACTGCAGTACCGGGATCCTTCGCCTGGCTGATCGCCGGCTGGCTGTGGGCAACCGTGCTGTTCGCCAACCTCGCCGAGTCCGTTGCGGAGGGCCGGGGCAAGGCCCAGGCCGCCTCGCTGCGTGCCAGCAGGGCCACCACCACCGCCTTCCGCGTTCCCGCCTATGACGGCCGCCGGGATCCGGCAGCCCTGAGCGCAGCGCCGGAGGAAGTGGCTTCCGCCGACCTCGGCCTGGATGACGTGGTGGTGGTATCCGCCGGCCAGGTCATTCCCGGCGACGGTGACGTCATCGACGGCATTGCCTCCGTGGACGAATCAGCGATCACCGGCGAATCCGCACCGGTAATCCGTGAGTCCGGCGGTGACCGGTCCGCCGTCACCGGCGGCACCCGGGTGCTGTCGGACCGGATAGTCGTCCGGATCACCAGCCGCCCCGGTGAAACCTTCGTGGACCGGATGATCCGGTTGGTGGAGGGTGCCGCCCGGCAGAAAACCCCCAACGAGATTGCCCTGAACATCCTGCTGGCAACCCTCTCGCTGGTCTTCGTCGTCGTCGTGCTGACCCTGAACCCGCTCGCCGGCTACTCGTCCGCCGCCGTCAGCATCCCGGTCCTGGTGGCCCTGCTGGTATGCCTGATCCCGACCACCATCGGGGCGCTGCTCTCCGCCATCGGCATTGCCGGCATGGACCGGCTGGTCCAGCGCAACGTGCTCGCCATGTCCGGCCGCGCCGTGGAGGCTGCCGGCGACGTCACCACGCTGCTCCTGGATAAGACCGGAACCATCACCTACGGCAACCGGCAGGCATCGGCCTTCGTGCCCATCAACGGCACGGAAAACCAGGACCTTGTCGACGCCGCCGTCCTGTCCTCCTTCGGGGACCCGACGCCTGAGGGCAAGTCCATTGTTGAACTGGCCGAGAAGCAGGGCTGCCGCCCGCAGCCGCCGGCAGGTTCCGTGAGCGTTCCCTTCACGGCCCAAACCCGGATGAGTGGAATGGACTTCCCCGACGGCGCCAAGATCCGCAAGGGTGCTGCCGCGGCCGTCCTGGACTGGACCGCCGAATCCGGCGGGATCGAGGTCGATGTCCTGATGGCTGTCGAAGACCAGGTGCAGCGCATCTCCACCGGCGGCGGAACACCGCTGCTCGTCGCGGTACGGGACGCCGACGGCGACACGCAGGTGCTTGGCCTCATCCACCTGAAGGACGTGGTCAAGGCGGGCCTGAAGGAACGCTTTACCGAACTGCGCTCCATGGGCATCCGCACCGTGATGATTACCGGCGACAACCCGCACACGGCCAAGGCCATTGCGGCCGAAGCCGGGGTGGATGACTTCCTGGCCGAAGCCACGCCCGAGGACAAGATGGCCCTGATCCGCAGGGAACAGGCGGGCGGCCATCTGGTGGCGATGACCGGCGACGGCACCAACGACGCACCGGCGCTGGCCCAGGCCGACGTCGGGGTGGCCATGAACACCGGAACATCCGCAGCCAAGGAAGCCGGCAACATGGTGGACCTGGATTCGGATCCCACCAAGCTGATCGACATTGTCGGAATCGGCAAGCAGCTGCTGATCACCCGCGGGGCGCTGACCACGTTCTCCATCGCCAATGACATTGCGAAGTACTTCGCGATCATCCCCGCCATGTTCGTGGGGGTTTTCCCGGGGCTGGCAGCGCTGAACCTGATGCAGCTGCATTCGCCGGCGTCGGCCATCCTCTCCGCGGTGATCTTCAACGCCCTCGTGATTGTGGTGCTGATTCCACTGGCCCTGCGCGGCGTGAAATACCGTGCCGCAGGTTCCTCGGCCGTCCTGACCCGGAACCTGTTGATCTACGGGGTGGGCGGCATCATTGCCCCGTTCATCGGCATCAAGCTCATTGACCTGCTTGTCAGCCTGCTTCCGGGCTTCTGACATGACCATTCCCAGCTTTAGGAGCAACAAATGAATCCCGTCCGCAGCAGCATGCGCCAGCTCGGCGTTGCCGTACGCGCCATGGCGGTGCTGACCCTGGTGCTTGGCCTGGCCTATCCGTTCGCGGTGGCGGTCGTGGGGCAGGTCGCCCTGCCCGGCCGCGCCAACGGTTCCATGGTCAGTTCCGGTGGAAGCGACGTCGGCTCAGCGCTGATCGGGCAGTCCTTTACGGACGGCGACGGCGTGCCGCTGCCGGAGTTCTTCCAGTCCCGTCCGTCCGCCGCCGGCGACGGGTATGACGGCGGAGCCTCCAGCGGCTCCAACCTGGGCCCCCTCAACGAGGACCTTGCCGCGGCCGTCGCCGAACGCCGGCAGGCCGTGGCGGACACCGAAGGGGTTGCCCCGGAAGAGGTGCCCGCGGACGCCGTTACGGCCTCCGGTTCCGGCCTGGACCCCCACATCAGCCCTGAATACGCTCAGCTGCAGGTACCGCGGGTTGCCGCTGCACGCGGGCTCAGCGAAACGGAGGTACAGGAACTGGTAACCGAGGCTACCGAAGGGACGGATCTCCTGGGACGGGAGGGCGTGAACGTGTTGCTTTTGAACATTTCACTGGCGGAGCTGGACACTTAGTCCATGACGCGGGGACAACTAAGGGTATTTCTGGGGGCGGCGCCCGGCGTGGGGAAAACCTACGCCATGCTCGAAGAAGGGCACCGCCTCCACGGGGAGGGCCTCGACGTCGTTGTGGGCCTGGTGGAAACCCACGGCCGGGCCGGCACCGCAGCTTTGACCGCGGGGTTGGAAACCCTGCCTCGGATCAACGTGCCGCACCGCGGACTGGACCTGGCGGAAATGGACCTGGATGGCCTGCTGGCCAGGCGTCCCGGCTACGCGCTGGTGGACGAACTGGCGCACACCAACGCCCCCGGGCTGAGGCACCAGAAACGCTGGCAGGACGTTCAGTCGCTGCTCGACGCCGGCATCAACGTCCTGTCCACGGTGAACATCCAGCACATCGATTCACTCAACGACGTCATTGAGCAGATCACCGGCACCCTGCAGGCCGAAACGGTGCCAGATGCCGTGCTGCGCGAGGCGGACCAGGTGGAGCTGGTGGATCTCGCCCCGCAGTCCCTGCGGGGCCGGCTTTCCGAAGGATGCATTTATCCGGCCGAACGGGTGGACGCTGCCCTCTCCAACTATTTCCGGCTGGGGAACCTGACGGCACTGCGCGAGCTGGCCCTGCTGTGGCTGGCGGACGAAGTGGATTCGGCGTTGAACCGGTACCGGGCCGAGCACGGCATCAACCGTAAATGGGAGGCGCGGGAGCGGGTGGTGGTGGCCCTGACCGGCGGCCCCGAAGGGCACACCCTGCTGCGCCGCGGTGCACGGATTGCCGCCCGTTCCGCGGGCGGCAAGCTGCTTGCCGTGCACGTTTCCGGGAACGACGGGTTGAGCGGCCCGCAGCCCGGCGAGCTCGCGGCCCAGCGGGCGCTGGTGGAAAAGCTGGGCGGCAGTTTCCACCAGGTGGTGGGCAATGACATTCCGCAGGCCCTGGTGGACTTTGCCCGCGGGGTCAACGCCACGCAGCTGGTGATCGGCGTCAGCCGCCGGCCCCGGATTGCCGCCCTGCTGTCCGGTCCGGGGATCGGGGCGACGGTCATCCGCGAGTCGGGCGACATTGATGTGCACATGGTCTCGCATTCGGCCGCTGCCAGGACCCTGGTGCTGCCGCACCTGGGCAGCGCCCTCTCGATGCGCCGGCGCCTGCTGGGCTTCGCCTTCGCGCTGGTGGGCGGTCCGCTGCTCACCGCCGCCCTGGTGGCCGCCCAAAGCGCGGAAACCATTACCGGCGACGTCCTGAGCTACCAGCTGCTGGTGATCCTTGTGGCCCTGGTCGGCGGTATCTGGCCCGCATTGTTCGCCGCGCTGCTCTCGGGCCTCACCCTGGACTTCTTCTTCATCTCACCGCTCTACACCGTGACGGTGGCCACGCCGTCGCACATGCTGGCGCTGGGACTCTATGTGGTCAATGCGATGCTGGTCAGCTACGTGGTGGACGCTGCGGCGCGGCGCGCGCGCACCGCCCGGCGCTCCGCCTCGGAATCAGAGCTGCTCGCATCCGTGGCAGGCAGCGTGCTGCGCGGCGAGGACGCCCTGGCAGCACTGGTGGGACGCACCCGGGAGGCGTTCAATGTCAGCGCGGCCCGGCTGCGGGTGGACGGAGCGGATCTGTACTCCGACGGCGACTGGCCGGACAAGGCCGAACCCGAAGACCCTGCGTTCACCCGCCTGCCGGTAGGGGAGAACGGCTTCCTGGACCTCTGGGGCCGCGAACTGGCTGCCTCAGACCGCCGGCTGCTGGCGGTCATCACCGCGCAGCTGGAGGCAGCACTGGAGCACCGGGAACTGACCGAAACCGCGCGCGGCCTCGGCTCGCTGGCCGAAGCCGACAAGGTTCGCACGGCCCTGCTGGCCGCCGTCGGGCATGACCTGCGCCGGCCGCTGACCGCCGCCACTGCCGCCGTCACGGGCCTGCGCGCTACAGACGTCACCTGGTCCGAACAGGACCGGAACGAACTGCTGGCCACGGCGGAAGAGTCCCTTGCCTCGCTGTCCGGCCTGGTCACGAGCCTGCTGGACGTCAGCCGGCTCCAGGCCGGGGTGGTGGGCGTGAGCCTGGCACCGGTGGACGTGGCCGACGCGGTGCTGCCGGCACTGGAGGAGCTGGAACTGGGCCCCGCCGAAGTCGAGCTGGAAATTCCCTCCGTCCAGCGCACCGTCACAGCTGACCCGGTGCTGCTGCAGCGGGTGCTGGTGAACCTGCTGGCAAATGCAATGCGTTTCAGTCCGGAGGGCAGCAAGACGGTGCTGTCCGTCAGCGAGTTTGCCGGCCGGGTGGAAATCCGCGTCATAGACTCGGGTCCCGGTGTTCCCGAACAGCGGAAGGGGGAAATATTTGTTCCCTTCCAGCGGCTGGGGGACACGGATAACTCCACCGGACTGGGGCTTGGCCTGGCACTGGCAAAAGGATTTACGGAAGGAATGGGCGGAACACTGGAAACCGAAGACACCCCCGGCGGCGGGCTGACCATGGTCCTCTCGCTGCCGGCTGCAGCACGGGTTTCCATCCCGGGACGGTCCAATCGGGCGGTGGCGGGATGAAGATTCTGATAGCGGACGACGACGTCCAGATCCTGCGCGCCCTGCGCATCACCCTGGGCGCGTACGGGTACGAGGTAGTGACGGCTGAAAGCGGCAGCGCTGCCATCCGGAAGGCGGTGGACACGCATCCGGACCTGCTGGTCCTGGACCTGGGAATGCCCGGACTCAGCGGGATGGACGTTATTGAAGCGGTCCGCGGGTGGAGTGCGGTGCCCATCCTGGTGGTGTCAGGCCGGGTGGACCCGGCAGACAAAGTCCGCGCCCTGGACCTGGGGGCTGACGACTATGTGACCAAGCCGTTTTCCACCGAGGAGCTGCTGGCCCGGATCCGTGCCCTTTCCCGCCGGGTGCCGGCCGCCGCCGGGCCCAGCGAGATCACGTTCGGCGCGGTCCGCGTGGACCTGGCCGCCCGGCGGATCGCCCGCCTCAAGGACGGCGCCGACGTCCGGCTGACGCCTACCGAGTGGCGCTTCCTCTCCGAACTGCTGGCCCATCCCGGGATGCTGGTGACCCAGCAGACCCTGCTGCACAACGTGTGGGGTCCCGGAACAACGGACTCCGGCTACCTGCGCCTGTACATCGGCCAGCTGCGGCGGAAGCTGGAGGCCGATCCGGCCAGTCCCGCCCACCTGCTGACCGAACACGGCATGGGATACCGGTTTGTGCCCTGACGGCCCGCTCCGGTCCGCGGGATTCCACAAGGGCCGGGGCAGATAACGTCAAGGACACTTAACAACAGAGCGTCCGTTCCCGGGAAGGGAACGGACGCTTTGTTTGGTCAGCGGACTAACGCCTGCCGGCCGTGCGATAGGGCGGTGAAGCCTTATGCGCGGTAGAACACGGGGCCGGAGCCGACGTTGACGGACTGGACTACGGTCTGGTTGCCGTTCCAGCCGCTGTGGATGGCTTCGCCGTTGCCTACGTAGATGGCAATGTGGGCCAGGCCCATGCCGCCGTCGGCGTAGTAGACCATGTCGCCGGGCTCCGGGGTGGAGACCTGGGTGCCGTATGCCGCCAGCTGGGCGGGAGCAAGGTCGCCTACGGAGTGGCCGGCGGCGCGGAGCGCAACCTCAACCAGCACGGTGCAGTCCTGGGCTGCGCCCAGCTGCGAGTAGGCCGAGGCCAGCATGATGGCGTTGGTGCCGCCCACCGGTGCAGCGGCCGGAGACGGAGTCACGGAGGTGGCCTGCGTGCTGATCACACCGGTGTTGGCGGCAGCGGCCTGGACCGGAGCGGCGTAAGCCTCGGTGGAGTAGGACGCGGCAGCGTAGCTGAGCTCGGGGGCAGCAGCAGCGCCGTCACCGGACAAGGTCACAACGTCACCGGGGTAGATGACGGAGGCCATGGACAGGCCGTTGAGGGAGAGGATGTTCTCCAGGCTCGTACCGTAGGTGCTGGCGATGGCACCGAGGGTGTCACCGGCAACTACGGTGTGGGTGGAAGCGGCCGCCGGAGCGGCCACGGGAGCAGCCTCAACCACGGGGGCGGCAACCGGAGCAGCCGGAGCGGCCGGTGCCGTGGTCTGGGTGGGTGTGTAGTTGTCGTTGGCCACAACGCCGGCGGAGGCCGGTGCGGCCATACCGAGCATCAGGCCCGAACCTGCGGCGACAACGGCCGCGGTGCTGCCGATGGTCCGTCCGCGGGTAGCGGTGGCCAGTGAGATGGTGGACCATACGCCGGTGGTCTCGGCGCGGTGGCGTCCCTGGGACTTGTTGAAAGACATGTAGATAACCTCTCCCGATACCTGCGAGGTGAGCTGTCGGATGCGGATGGGAGTCACCCGGCCGACCGGACTGAATCCGGTTTGGCTTAACCCCAAGGATTCAAGGAACCCGTAATTGGTTCCCCCGCCTCTGCCGTGGTGGTGCGTTCTGTGGACCCCGGACCAGCGGCAGAGCTAGGTAACAAGCCCGGGGGAGCCGCATCAGAAAGCGGCATGCGTTCAACCATACGAGACGGTTACGGTTGGATAACCATTTAGTGATCAGCTTCTCTGGAGGGTGTGAGTGGCGCCGCTGTGTGCTAGGCGCAGGAAATTACTTTGCTCCTGTTTAGTCACTCTGGCACCGGAAATTCCGGGCCGTTCAGTCTCGGTCCGGCTGCTGCGGGGCCGCATCCGGGTGGCGGTGGGCCCGGGAAGTGATACATGTGTGGTTCCTGATGCCCCTGATGGCTTTTCCACTACCCCGCAGTCCTGTGGCCTTCGTCGCTTTTTCCTTCCGCAGCAGCCCGGGCGCCCGTGTCCGCGCGTAAGATCGTTAGGTCGCCTTCCAATCGGTGGCGGCGCGTATCGGAGAAAACAGGAGAACGCAGTGGCTGGCAGCGGTCAGAAATTATGGACCAAGGGATTTGTGCTGGCGATCATCACCAATCTGTTCCTCTCAATGGTGTTCTACCTGCTGATGACCAGCATGGCCCTGTATGCCGTTGAGGAATTCACGGCCTCGGACAGCGCCGGCGGCTTCGCATCCGGTTCCTTTGTTATCGGCGCCCTGCTGGCCCGGGTTTTCGCGGGCAAGTTCCTCGACTTTGTCGGACGGCGCCGGCTGCTGATTGTCAGCCTGGCCGTCTTCGTTGTGGCCGCACTCCTGTACATCCCGGCGGACAGCCTGGCCCTGCTGCTTACCGTGCGGATCATCCACGGTGCAGCGTTCGGCGCGGCCAGCACGAGCCTTTCCGCGTCCGTGATGGGGCTAATCCCGATCAACCGGCGCGGGGAAGGCACCGGCTACTTCGGCATTTCGACCACACTGGCCACCGCCGTCGGGCCGTTCCTCGCCGTCATGCTGGTGGATTCGGTGAGCTACCGCGCCCTCTTCCTGGTCACCACCGCCTGCGCCGCGGTCGCACTTGTCCTGTCCCTGGTGCTGCGCCTGCCCGAGCGCACGCCCACGCCGGAGGAACAGAAGAACAAGTGGCGGATGCACCTGACGGACATCATTGATCCCGGAGCCTTGTCCATTGCCTCCGTAATGTTCATAGCCGGCGCCGCCTACGCGGGGGTCCTGTCCTTCCTGAACTCCTACGCCCAGTCCGAGGGCCTGGTCCTAGGTGCCAGCCTCTTCTTTGTGGTCTATGCCGCGGTGGTGCTGGTGTCCCGGCTCTTTGTGGGACGCATCCAGGACCGCCACGGCGACAATGCCGTGATTTACCCGACTCTGGTGTCCTTCGCCGCCGGCCTGGCCCTGCTTGCCTACGCACCCAACAACGCCGTGCTGGCCGTGGCCGGGATCTTCCTGGGCTTCGGATTCGGCGCCCTGATGCCGTGCGCCCAGGCGATCGCCGTCAGCATGGCACCGGCGCACCGGATCGGTCTGGCCACCTCCACGTTCTTCATCCTCATGGACGCAGGCATTGGCGTGGGGCCGCTGCTGCTGGGCATGCTCCTGCCGGTTACCGGGTACCACGGAATGTACTGGGTGCTGGCCGCCGTCGTGCTGGCATCCACCGTGCTGTACCACTTTGTGCACGGCCGCAAGAATGTCCGCCCCGGCACACCGGTGGATCCCAAGCTGGGCGTTCCTGCCGCCTGACACGGTAACCTCGTGGATCAAAGGTCCTTAGAGGGGAAGCAGGCCCATGGCACGTGAGGAAACCACCCTGACCGTTCCCGGTCCGGAAGGGGAGCGGCAGGTCCGCATCTCCAGTCCGGGGCGGGTGCTCTGGCCCAAGCCGGGCATCACCAAACTCGACCTGGCCCGTTACATGGCCGAGGTGGGCGAGGCCTTCATCCGCGCCAACGGCGACCGGCCGGTGTCGCTGGAACGCTTTCCGGAAGGCATCGGCGGCGAAGTCTTCTTCTCCAAGAACCCGCCGCGCGGCATGCCGGACTGGATGCGAGGGGTCACCGTGAAGTACCCCAGCGCCCGGTCCCATCCGCAGGTGGTGCTGGACGAGCCGGCCGCCGCCGTCTGGGCCGTGCAGATGAACACCGTGGTGTTCCATCCGTGGCCGTCCCGGGCGGAAGACACGGACAACCCGGACCAGCTGCGCATAGACCTGGACCCGCAGCCGGGAACCGATTTCAACGACGCCGTCCGCCCGGCCCAAGAGCTGCGCACCATCCTGGCCGAGGCCGGCCTGGAGGCATTCATCAAGACCTCGGGCAACCGCGGCATCCACCTCTTCGCCCCGATCCGGCCCGAGCATGAGTTCCTGGAGGTGCGGCACGCGGTAATCGCCGCGGCCCGGGAGGTGGAGCGCCGGATGCCGGAGCAGGTGACGACGGCGTGGTGGAAGGAGGAGCGCGGAGAGCGCGTTTTCGTGGACTTCAACCAGGCCAACCGGGACCGCACCATGGCAGGTGCCTACAGTCCGCGGGCCTTGCCGGATGCACCGGTTTCCTGCCCGATTACCTGGGACGAACTGGAGCACGTGCATCCGGCGGACTTCACCATCGCCACCATTCCGGAACGGCTGCGCACGGTAGGGGACCCGTGGGCGGACATGTACCGGAACCCGGGATCCATCGACGTCCTGCTCCAATGGTGGGAACGGGATGTGTCCAACGGGCTGGGCGAGCTGCCGTTCCCGCCGGACTATCCCAAAATGCCCGGTGAGCCGCCCCGGGTGCAGCCCAGCCGGGCACGCCGGAAGGATTAGCTGCAGTACGGGGACTAAAACCGGCAGACGGTCCTGATACCGCTAGGCCTTCTGCACCGTAATGGACCATTCTGCCGGCCCGGTCTTGGCGAAGTCCGTAACCGGGTAGCCGCTTTCCGCCGCCCAGCGGGGGATGGCATCCGTAGCCTGCGTGCAGTCGAAGTTGATCACGAGTTCGTCTCCGGTGTTCAGCGTCTTCATAGCCTCTTTTGCTTCCACGAGCGGGAAGGGGCAGACGGATCCGTTGGTTTCCAGGGTGACCTGAGCCATTGTGGTGTTCCTTTTCTTCTTGCGGGGGTGGGGTTAGACGCCGGCGGGCACGCGGGCCGGAGCAGGCGCCGAGCGGCGGTTGAGGATGGTCAGCTTCGCGGCCAGGCCGGTGCCGAGGATCATAAAGACCAGGGCCGTCCAGCCCTGGAAGCTGAACTGCGCGGTCTGCACCATGGCGTTTCCGATGGTGCACCCGCCGGCCAGCGCGGCACCGATGCCCATCAGGGCACCACCGCCCAAGCTCTTGAGGACGGTGGCGGCGTCGGGCACGCGGACCCGGAACTCGCCGCTGCCCTTGGCCGCAATGTAGGAGCCAAGCAGGATGCCGATCACCAGGAACACACCCCAGTCCACCAGTTCCGGATCACCGGTGACCAGGTAGCCCACCAGCTTGGAGGACGGCGTCGTGATGCCCAGCCCGTCCTGGCGGCCGGTGGCCCAGCTCAGCGGCCACGCGGCAATGGCGATCAGGCCAATCACTACAGCGGTGGCGAAGGCGTTCCACGGCTTCTCGAACAGCAGGTGCGCCAGTCCGGTTTTCGCCGGAGGCAGCGATGCCAGGCGGATCTTCGGCTTGCGCAGGTGGTGGCGGACCGCCAGGCCGACGCCGGCGACCAGCAGGGCCACAAACAGCCAGGGTGATACTCCCAGCACCGAATAGAAGTTGCTCTGTTCCACGGTCACCGAGCGCATGGCCGTGTTGAAGCCGGACAGCGGGCCCGTCTTCATGATGGCCGCGAACAGGGCATAGGCGGCCAGGGCGAACCAGCTGCCCACCAGCCCTTCACCGGCGCGGTAATAGGTGCCGGTTGCGCAGCCCCCGGCCAGCACTATGGCGAAACCGAAGATAAACCCGCCAATAATCGTGGCCAGCCACGGGAATGCGTTGGCGGAGAGGCTGATGACCCCGGCGGCGTCGAGGGCGAAGACGCCGACGCTCTGCACGGCCACCACCACCAGGAAGGCCGTAAGCCAGCGGGTGCTGCGGGTGACCCACACGTCCCGGAACGCACCGGTGACGCAGAAACGCCCCCGTTGCATCACGAAACCGAGGGCAACGCCAACCAGCAGGCCTGAAATAAGCATTGCAACTGCTCCTAGGGGAAGAACCTTTTGGGGCGGGTATCCGCCGCGGTTCAGCAACGCTAGTTCCGCAGGTTTCCCGCAGCCAAGGAATATGGCCCGGCATTACCGCGGGTTAAGCCCTGTGACGTGCCGGTGGACACTGCGCGTGGCAGAATCGACAAAGCCCCACCCGGACCGGGCCGTCAGGATGAGATGTCGACTATCTCGGTGGTAATTCCCGCCCGCAATGACGCGGCGATGCTCGCCGTCTGCCTGCGGGCACTGGCGCAGCAGACGCGGGTACCGGATGAGATTGTGGTGGTGGACAACGCCAGCACCGACGGCACCGCGGCCGTCTGCCGTGCCGCAGGCGTCCGGCGCGTCTATGAGCCCAACGTCGGAGTGGCTGCGGCAACCTTCCGCGGATTCGATGAGGCAAACGGGGAATGGCTGGCCCGGCTCGACGCCGATTCGGTGCCGCCCCCGTCATGGCTGGCGCAACTGGAGGCGGCCATGCTCGACGCCGGTGAAAACACCGCGGTCACGGGACCCGGCGATTTTTACGGCTCCGGCTCACTGATCCGCTGGGTTGCGCAGAATCTGTATATCGGCGGCTACCGTTGGTCCATGCGCCTGCTCATGGGGCATCCGCCGCTGTTCGGGTCGAACTTCGGCTTCCACCGCAGCATGTGGTCCCGCCTCCGCGGACGGGTGCACCGCGGCGCCCCTCCCGTGCATGACGACCTGGATCTGGGGTACCAGGTGCGGGCGGAGATGGATGTCCGCTGGGACCGGCACCTGCGGGTGGGCGTATCCGCGCGGCCGCTGTACACCTGGGCAGACGTGTACCGCCGGGTGGCCATGGCGTACGTGACCTTCAAAGTGGATTTCCGCGGCGAACCGCCGCTGCGCCGCCTGCGCGAACGCCGCCGGTACCGGCGGGCGGTGCGGCGCCGGCTGCGGAGTTCACGGCGTGCCCGGCGCCGCGGACCGGTACATCCGCAGCAGGTCGCGCGTGAGCTGGTGCGGAGATTCCTCGCACGGGCTGTGCCCGCTGCCGTAGGCGGCGAACGAGGCGCCGATGCTCGCGGCAAATTCGCGGTGCAGCCGCACCGGCCACACGTCATGTTCGCCGACGGCGACGAACTTCGGCAGCGTGGACGCCCCCAGGGCGGCCCGCAGGTCCGGGGCATGGCGCATCAGCCCCACCATGTCCCGGACGGAGTCCCGCCGGGTGACGGTGAACCGGTGGTTGACCAGCTTCATCCGCCCGGCGTCGGCCCGGATGAAGTTGCGCCGCACGCCCCAAACAATCAAGTCGGCGCTGAGGCGGTCGCTGACCAGCGGTGCGAGCCAGCCGATCCGGCTGACGCCCCGGAAACTCTGCCCGCCGCGCGGCGGGCAGCCAAGCAGGGTGATGCTGCGGAACAGGTCCGGCCGCCGCAGCGCCGCAAGCTGGACTACGACGCCGGCGAATGAGTACCCCACTACGTGCGCCGGTCCGTGGACGGCCAGGACGGCAAGCAGGTCCGCGATAAACAGGTCGTAGTCGTACCGGCTGCGCGGCGGGTCCAGGTTTTCGGGGCCGGCGGCGGCCGACTCGTACTGGCCGGCCAGATCAAAGCTGAAGGCGAAGTACCCCGCAGCAGCCAGCCCGGGGAGCATCAGGGAGAAATCTTCTTTCGAGCCCATGGCCCCGGGCACCAGGATCACTGCCGGATCCTCCGGATCACCCATGCTTAGAGCCGCCAGGGAACCGCTGGGGGCGTCGAAGCGGGAGCGGACCGACCCCCGGGGATGCAGCATCCAGTCCACGTTGCCCAGGCGTGCATCCTCCAGCGCGGCGGGATCCAGGGCAGCGGGATCCGAGGCAGGCGTGGCTTTCCCGCGAATGGCCATGGCTCAAAAGATAGCCCTCCGCACGGCTCCCGTCTGCTCCCCGGCGCCGCGGGGGAGCCGCGGGCAACGAAAGGAGGCCGGCGGCAACGGGGGGGGGCGGCAACGGGATCGGCAACGGGGACGGCGTGTCCACGGTAGGATTTTATTGCCTGCCCCGAATTTCCCCCCAAACTCAGGAGCCGACGTTGCCTTCCAAGCGTTCCCCCAACAAGTATGTGTACCGAAGCATCGTGTTTACGGGGCTTGCAGCCCGCGCCATTTTCTCTGTTCCGGTGATCCCGTCCGGGCTGGAGAACCTTCCGATGGCCGAGGAAATCCGCGGCTTGGACCGGAAAGTGGTCCCCGGCAAGGGCGCAGTAGTAGCCATCACGCATTTCGGTTATCTGGACTTCGCCTTCGCAGAGCTGCTGATGTGGCGCAAGCTCAAGGTCCACATGCGCTTCCTGGTCACCAAGAAGGCCGCCAGGAAGTCCTTTGTGAAGGCTGTATGCGACTGGTGCGAGCACGTCATTGTGGATCGTGCCGACGGCGCAGCGGCGTATACGGAGTCGGTTGAAAAGCTCCGCGGCGGCGATTATCTCGCGGTGCTGCCCGAAGCAGGCGTCAGCCGCAGCTTTACCGTCCGCGAGCTGAAGACCGGTGCGGTGCGCATGGCCGCCGAAGCGGGCGTGCCCATCATTCCCGTCTCCGTGTGGGGCGGTCACCGCATGATGACCCGCGGGCACGGGCTGAGCATCAAGTCCGTCTGGAAGAACCCGGTGCGCGTGCACGTGGGCGAAATGATCCGTCTCGACGGCGACGTGGACGTGGCACAGGAGACCCTCCGCCTGCAGGAGGCACTGCAGGTCGGTATAGACCATTGCATTGACACCTACCCGGTGGCTGCCGAACCCGGTGCATGGTGGATGCCGCGCAGCCGCGGCGGCAGCGCCATGGCCCTGGAAGAGCAGCGGGTCCTCGATGCCGCGGACCGGGAGAAGTACAAGATCACCGGCTAGCTTTTCCGGGCGTGCCAAAAAAAGGACCAGCCGTGCGGTTTGCACGGCTGGTCCTTTTGGTTGCGTACGGCTTTCAGCGGCCGCCGGAACTAGAGGATGGGATTTCCTCCGGTAACGGCAATTCGGGCACCTGAAATGTAGCTTCCGTCATCGGAGGCGAGCAGCACGTAGGCCGGCGCCAGTTCAGCGGGCTGGCCGGGACGCCCCAGCGGGGTGTCCGCACCGAAGGAACCCACCTTGTCCGCCGGCATGGTGGCGGGGATCAGCGGGGTCCAGATGGGTCCCGGAGCCACGCTGTTCACCCGGATTCCCCGGTCGCCAAGCAGCTGCGACATGCTCGCGGAGAAGTTGGCAATGGCGGACTTGGTGGCTGAGTACGGTGCCAGGGTGGGTACCGGCATATCCGAATTGACGGACGAGGTGCCGATGATGGAGGACCCCGGACCCATGTGCGGCAGGGCGGCCTTCACCAGATAGAACATCGCGTTGATGTTGACCTTGAACGTGTACTCCCACTCCTCGTCCGGGATGTCCTCAATGTTTTCCCGGTCCATCTGGAAGGCGGCGTTGTGAATCAGGATGTCCACCTTGCCGAACTCTTCCACGGCAGTGCTGATGACCTTCCGGCACTGCTCAGCAGTGTCCAGGTCCCCGCGGACCAGGACTGCCTTCCGTCCTGCTTCCTCCACGAGGCGCGCAGTGTCGCGGGCGTCTTCGTCCTCACTGAGGTAGGAGATCAGCACGTCGGCGCCCTCGCGTGCGTAGGCAATGGCCACGGCGCGCCCGATCCCGCTGTCACCGCCGGTAATGACCGCTGCCTTGCCGGTGAGCTTGCCGCTTCCGCGGTAGGTTTCTTCACCGCAGTCGGGGACAGGCGTCATCTCCTTCTGGGTTCCCGGTACTTCCTGCTGCTGCTCCGGCTGGTTCATGGTGTTCCTTTCGGATGGGGGGTGTTCGGGACCTTAGGCGGTTCCGCCGGCACAACGCCAGCGAGAGACCCGGCTCAGGCGAGGGAGTCCAGGGCCTCTGCCACCGGCGTCGGGCCGTTGTTGAACTCGATCGTCCGGCCGATGGTTGCGGGACGGTCCAGGACCTCGGCGGCCACATGGGCCACGTCTTCGCGGGAGACCTGCCCGCCGGTGATGCCCGGCCCGGTTTCGATCCGACCGGTTCCGGGGTCCATGGTCAGTGCGCTGGGACCGAGGATTGTCCAGTCCAGGTTGCTGGCCTTGAGGTGTTCATCGGCGTCCGCCTTGGCCTCGGCGTAGGAGTAGAAGGAGTCGTCTTCAGGAACGCCGTGGTTTTTGCCGGCCCCGAAGTAGGAAACCATCACATAGCGCCGGGCACCTGCGGCCTCGGCCGCGTCCATGGAGCGGATGGCGGCATCACGGTCGACGGCGTAGGTGCGCTCAGCGCTGCCGCCGCCTGCACCCGCAGTCCAGACGACGGCGTCGGCCCCGTTCAGCAGCTCGGTGAGCTGTTCCGTGGAGAGGTTTTCGACGTCGGCGACCACCGCGTCGGCCCCGGTCTGTTCCACGTCGGAGGTGTGCTCCGGATTGCGGAAGAGCGAGCTGACCTGGTGTCCGGATGCGGTAAGCCGGCGGGCGAGGTGCAGTGCGACTTTTCCGTGCCCTCCGATAATGGCGATGCGTGACATTCGACATTCCTTTCGTTGATTACGGTTCCGTTCCTCCACCATAAGCATGCTGTCGATATTTTGCGGAGTCGGGCCGGGTGCGTCCGCCCTCGGCTTAGCTCATTTGCCAGCGGAAAGGGGGTGCAGCCGTAGCCCGCGCTTGGCCGGCGCGGATAGGATCGCGGTGCCTTGAACACCCGCGGAAGGAAAGCTGTGTCAATAACTACGGCTCAACCGAACCTGACCGTTGCGACCACGGAAGGGCTGGTGCGCGGCACGGTCCTCCGCGGTGTGCGTTCCTGGCGGGGGATACCGTACGCGGCACCGCCCACCGGGGAACGCCGCCTGCGCCTGCCCCAGCCGGCGGCGGCGTGGAACGATGTGCTGGACGCAACACGGTACGGGCCTGCGGCGCCCCAGGTGCGGACCCGAACCGGACTTGGTGCAGGCCCGAAGACCCGCATGGATGAAGACTGCCTGACCATCAACGTAACGGCACCCGCCGAAACGGCAGCACCTCGCCCGGTGCTGGTCTATTTCCACGGGGGAGCGTTCACCTCCGGCGCCGCCTCGGCCCCCGCCTATGACGGCACCAATCTGGTCCTTCGCGGCGACGTGGTCTACGTATGCATGAACTACCGGCTGGGTGCCCTGGGTTTTATGGACTTCCGCCGTTATTCGACACCGCAGCGGGCCTTCGACGTGAACCTCGGCTTGGCGGACCAAGTGGCGGCCCTGCGCTGGGTGCAGCGGAACATAGCGGGCTTCGGCGGTGACCCCGGCAACGTCACGGTCTTCGGCGAATCCGCCGGCGCCATGTCGATCACCGCCCTGATGTGCGTACCGTCCGCACGGGGGCTTTTCCACCGGGCATTCGCCCAGAGTTCAGCGCCCGCCACTGCCTACGGACCGGGCCTGCCGGAAAAATGGGCGGCTTCGCTGCTGGAACTGCTGGGGGTGGACGAGGCCGGGGCAGCGGATGCGCTGGCCCGGATACCGGCCGAGCGCCTGGTGGAAGCAACGCAGCGGCTGACACGCGGCATAGCCCCGGAGACGGATCCCGGAACGCGGGCCGTGGCGCCGGTGGTGGACGGGCATTTCCTGCCCCTGCATCCCCTCGACGCGTTCCGTACGGGCAAAGCGCATCCCGTGCCGCTGGTCATCGGCAACATGTCCCGTGAAGGGGCCCTTTTCGACCGGTTCGAAGACATCCTCCCCACCAAGCCGGAGCGTATCGAGAAGATGTTCGCCCGGACCGCGCCGGAGCTGCAGGACCAGGTGCTGGCGGCCTACCCGGGCTACCCGGGCAAACACCAGGCGGTCGACGTCGGCGGGGACGCTGTATTTTGGCTGCCCAGCGTCCAGGTCGCAGAGGCCCACAGCGCCCATGCCCCCGTATGGTCCTACCGGTTCGACTACGCCCCTACGATGGCCCGGATCCTGGGTGTGGGCGCCACGCACGGACTGGATATTCCAGCGGTGTTCGGCAACTACGACTCCGGGCTGGGACGCCTTCTGACCTTGGCCGGCGGTAAGTCCACAGCCGTTGCGGTGGGGAACCGTTTCCGCGGGGCGCTGCTGCGTTTCGCCCGGACCGGCCGTCCGGGCCCGCTGTGGCCGGGCTACGACAGCCGTAGCCGGACCACCAAAGTATTCGACGCCACGGACCTGATCGTCTCGGATCCGCACCGCGCCCGCCGGCTGGCCTGGAACGGCTACCGCGGCTACCGCTGAGCACGGGGGGATGATCAGACGGGAAGATCCCGCAGCAGCCCGCCCAGCCGGAGCAGTTCCAGGGGTGCATGCTGGGCAAGGGACAGACCGACAATTTCTCCTGCCTCGCCCACGGCGTCCATGATGCGCAGCAGGTCCGGAACGCGGACCCCGCGGGTTCCGGAGCCTGTCCTGTCCGCGAAGTCCCGCCGGTCAAGGACATCCAGATCCACGTGGATGGCCAGCTTAGTGGCCCCGGTCAGGGCGAGCCACTCCAGGATCCGCCGGGTGTCCTCGGGGGTGTCAGTGATTCCCACGCTGCGTATACCCAGCCGCTGCTTCGTTTCGATCCCCGGGTCCTGCCAGTCCCGCAGCCCAATCTGCAGGACATTGCCCGCAGGCACCACCGCCGGCAGCGCGGCGAGGAACTCCGGGTCGCCCAGCCCGGCAAGGGTGGCCAGGGACATGGACCGGAAGCCGGTGTAGCCGTCGCCCGGCATACCGGTATCCGGGTGGGCGTCCACCCACAGCACTGCCAAGTCATCTCCGTACAGGGCGGCCAGATGGCTGAACGGCGCAACGCTTACCGAGCACTCGCCGCCGAAGGTCACCACGGACTGAGGATCCGCTTCCTGCATCACCCGCACGGCTTCCTGGAGTTGCAGGAGCACAGCAGACCGGGCGTAGATGCCGTCCACCGTTTCGACGGCGGCTTCGGAGGTGTCGGTGCTGACGGGTACAAAAGCTGTGGGTCCGTCATGCTCGGGGGAAAGCAGCTCGAGCAGCGACGGACCCAGATGGTAGGACAGCTGGGTCTGGTGCGGCTGGCCCGCCGGCAGCGAGCCGACGGCACCGGCGCCGGCAGCGCCTTGCCACTGGGGAAAAATGAGCCGGAGGGCCCCGGGGCCCGAGGGATGCATGGCAGTCATGGCAGTCCTTTGGTGCGGCGGCTGGTGCGGCGGCAATCCAGCCACCATACCGCTGCCCTCCCGGACGGAAACAGTGCCGGCACAAAATAGGATGGAGGTATGACTGCAACCCTTGTCGCCCGCGACCTCTCCGGCGGCCATGCGCACCGCACCCTCTTTGAACACCTCTCCCTGACGGTGGCCCCGGGCGACGTGGTGGGCGTTGTGGGGGCCAACGGTGCCGGCAAGTCAACCTTCCTGCGGCTCCTGGCCGGGGCGGCGGTACCCCAGGCGGGAACGGTGAGCACCTCGCCGTCGGACGCCTTTGTCGGGTGGCTCCCGCAGGAACACGAGCGGCTGGCCGGGGAAACCGTGGGCGCTTATCTGGCCCGGCGGACCGGCGCTGCAGCGGCAACGGAAGCCATGGAAGCCGCGGCGGCCGCCCTGGGCGAGGAAATCCCGGGTGCCGACGACGCCTACGCCGCGGCCTTTGACCGCTGGATGGCCTCCGGTGCCGCGGATTTGGAGGACCGGGCCCCGGCGGTCCTTGCGGACCTGGGCCTGAACGTTGGCCTGGACGCCGAGATGACCGGTCTCTCGGGCGGGCAGGCGGCCCGGGCGGCACTGGCGGCCCTGCTGCTGAGCCGCTTTGATGTGGTGCTGCTGGATGAACCGACTAATGATCTGGATCTTGACGGACTGGCGCGGCTGGAACAGTTTGTCCGCGGGCTGCGCGGCGGCGTTGTCCTGGTCTCCCATGACCGGGAGTTCCTGGCCCGCTGTGTGACCACGGTGGTGGAGCTGGACCTGGCGCAGAACAGCGTGGCGGTCTACGAGGGCGGTTATGAGGCGTTCCTGGAAGAACGTGCCGTTGCCCGCCGCCATGCGCGGGAAGCGTACGACGAGTTCGCCGACAAGAAGGCCGATCTGGTGTCCCGGGCACGCACCACCAGGGAATGGAGTTCCCAGGGTGTGCGCAATGCCATGAAGAAGAACCCGGACAATGACAAGATCCGGCGCAAGGCAAGCACCGAGTCCTCCGAAAAGCAGGCCCGCAAGGTCCGGCAGATGGAATCGCGGATCGCACGCCTGGACGAGGTTGAGGAGCCGCGCAAGGAATGGCAGCTCCAACTGCGTATCGGTTCCGCCCCGCGTTCCAGTTCGGTGGTGTCCACGCTGAACGAGGCCACATTGACCCGTGGCGGATTCACCCTCGGTCCGGTTTCCGTTCAGGTCAACGCCGGGGAGCGGATCGGCATCACGGGTCCCAACGGCGCCGGCAAATCAACGCTCCTGCGGCTGCTGCTGGGCCGGGAGGTGCCCGACGCCGGGACTGCCTCCCTGGGTGCCTCCGTTGCGGTGGGGGAAATCGACCAGGGCCGCGGACAGCTGGACCCGGCGCAGGCGCTGGGCACCGCCTTCGAAGCGGCCGTTCCGGAACTGTCCTCTGCGGAGGCCCGGACCCTGCTGGCCAAGTTCGGGCTGAAGGCCGATCAGGTTGCCAGCCGCGTCGATGCGCTGTCTCCGGGCGAGCGAACCCGCGCTTCGCTGGCCCTGCTGCAGGCCCGCGGCGTGAACCTCCTGGTTTTGGATGAGCCCACCAACCACCTGGACCTGCCCGCCATCGAGCAGCTGGAAGAGGCCTTGGAAAGCTACGAGGGCGCTCTCCTGTTGGTTTCCCATGACCGGCGGCTGCTGGAAAACGTCCGCCTCGACACGCGGTGGCATGTGCACGGTGGAGCGGTGTCGCTCGGGTAGTCTTCCGCGCCTACCCGGTCTGTGCCGTGGAATACGCAGGTATGTGATACAAATTATGTTATGTTGCGTCCCTGCAGGGACGCAGATACTTAGGTCTCGGGCGATTTCACGGAAGAAGTGTCCTCATGGCTCCATGGATTGGAAATGCCGGCTGCGGAGCAGCCTTTGTGCACAGTGGCAGGGAAAGCCGCTGTGCCCTATCTGTAAGTGCAGGAAAAGCACACGCAGGAACAGCGCAGTGAAGGCGCTGAAGACGGCGGACCTGCCGGTCCTGATCACCGTCTGGCTCCTGTGCGTAGGGACCGACTGGTCCACCGGCACCAAGATTGCCCTCAACATCATCGCCGTTGCCCTGCTGTGCGCCAAGGAAGTGGCGGTTCACCGGCGGGAGTCCCGGCGGAGCAGTGCGGCCGTCCGCCGAAGCCCCGCGCACCGGCTTGCCGCCGCAGCATAGTTCCCGGCCGGATACCCAGCTCCAATAACGGCCGCAGCACCAAAATGCGGTAGCCGCAGTCCGCGCGGAACCCCGTATCTGGTGACCCCGGTATGCCGCGGCTATGGTGGATAGTCGCAAGCGTGCAGGTCTTCGCCGGCTGGAAAGAGTCGATCGTGGCTATAGACGTGGCCTCATTGGTAGTCGAGACCAGCAATGGGCTGGTGCAGGGAATCGCAGAGCATGGTGTGCGCACCTGGCGGGGCATACCCTACGCTGCTCCGCCCGTGGGGGAACTGAGGCTGCGCGCTCCGCAACCGGCGAAAAGCTGGAACGGAATCCGGGATGCACGCTCCTTCGGTGCTGTCCCGCCGCAGTCCAAGGCGCCGAACCTGACCGGCAGCCACCGGCGGGTGCCGATGGACGAGGACTGCCTGAGCCTGAACGTCACGGCGCCCTTGGAGCCCTCGGACTCCCTGCGCCCGGTCCTCGTGTACCTGTACGGCGGTGCGTTCAGCTCCGGGTCGTCCGCGGAACCTACCTACCGCGGTACCAACCTGGTGCGCGACGGCGATGTGCTCTACGTATCGCTGAACTACCGCATCGGCGCCCTGGGGTTCATGGATTTCCGCGCTTATTCCACTCCTGACCGGCCCTTTGACGCCAATATGGGCCTGCGGGACCAGGTTGCCGCGCTCGAATGGGTGCAGCAGAACATTGAAGCGTTCGGCGGAGACCCGGACAACGTCACCCTCTTTGGAGAGTCGGCCGGCGCGATCGCCGTAACCTCGCTGATGTGCATCCCCAGAGCGGCACCGTTGTTCCATCAGGCCTACGCGCAGAGCCCCGCGCCGTCGGGAGCCTACTATCCGGAAATGCACGCGGCGTGGGCCGAGGACCTGCTGGAGATTCTCGGCATCCGCCCCGCCCGTGCGGCCGAGGCACTGACCTCGATCAGCGCCGCGAAACTGGTGGATGCCACGCGGAAGATGACCACGAAAATCGGGCCGGTGAAGCAACCCGGCACGCTGAGCGTTTCCCCTGTCATTGACGGGGACTTCCTGCCGAAGCACCCAATCGACGCCTTTTTGGACGGGGATTCCAACCCTGTTCCGCTGGTCCTGGGCACCATGGCACGGGAGGGGGCACTGTTCGCGAAGGTCTCGAATATCCTGCCGTCCACGCCGGAGCGGATCGAGAAGATGTTCGCCGGTACGGATCCGCTGGCCCGGGACCGGGTGGTGGCCGCCTACCCCGGGTATCCCTCACGGCAGCGGTCAGTGGACATCAGCGGTGACCTGGTCTTCTGGTATCCGAGCCAGATGGTGGCCGAGGGCCATTCCAGAACCGCACCAACATGGGCGTACCGCTACGACTACGCCACGCCCATGATGAACCTGCTCGGGTTCGGTGCCACCCATTCCTTTGATGTTCCGGTGATGTTCGGGGACACCCGGACCGGGATGGCCAGGGCCCTCTCCCTGCTCGGCGGCGCCGAGGAACTCAGGGCCCTGTCGCAGCGCTTCCAGGGGTCCCTGCTCAGCCTGGCCCGGTACTCCCATCCGGGCGTGGACTGGCCCGGCTACGACGAGATCCACCGGCATACCCGTGTCTTCGACAAGTCCGACCGGATCGAGTCCGACCCGTTTCCCGAACGGCGGCGGGCCTGGGCGGGCTATCGGGGTTACGTCTGATCCGGCGGCATCTGATCCGGCGGCATCTGATCGGGCAGCGTGCCGGATCCGGCACGCGAACCGGTGCCCCTCGCGGCCCATGCGTGAGAGTCTTAAGCCGGCTTATGATTTTTCCGCCCCGCAGCTTGTCCCGCACCGCAGCTAAGGAGAGTTAGTCAGCATGAGTGAACATTACGACCTCGTTGTTCTCGGAGCCGGACCGGGCGGATATGTGGCCGCGATCCGGGCGGCCCAGCTGGGCCTGAAGACTGCGATTGTGGAGGAGAAGTACTGGGGCGGCGTATGCCTGAACGTCGGCTGCATTCCTTCCAAAGCGCTGCTGCGCAACGCGGAACTTGCACAGATTTTCACCAACCAGGCCAAGACGTTCGGCATCAGCGGTGAGGTGAGCTTTGACTTCGGCGCTGCCTTTGACCGCAGCCGGCAGGTGGCGGACGGGCGCGTCAAGGGCGTCCACTTTCTGATGAAGAAAAACAAAATCACCGAATACGACGGCCACGGCGTGTTCTCCGATGACCACACCATCGAGGTCAGCCTCTCCAAGGGAGGTACCGAGACCATCACGTTCGACAACGCCATCCTCGCCACCGGCACCTACGTCCGCCTGCTGCCCGGAGTGGAGCTGAGCGAGAACGTCGTCACATATGAAGCCCAGATCATGGACCGGGACCTGCCGAAGAAGATGGTGATTGTCGGGGCCGGAGCCATTGGCATGGAGTTCGCCTACGTGCTGCGCAGCTACGGAGTGGACGTCACCATCATCGAGTTCCTGGACCGCGCGCTGCCCAATGAGGACGTGGACATTTCCAAGGAGATCACCAAGCAGTACAAGAAGCTCGGCATTCCCATCCTCACTTCCACCAAGGTGGAAACAATCCAGGACAACGGGTCCTCCGTGGCCGTCACCTATACGGACAAGAACGGCCAGCAGGGCAGCATCGAGGCGGACCGGGTGATGATGTCCATCGGCTTCGCGCCGCGGACCGAGGGCTACGGGCTCGATAAGACCGGCGTCCAGCTGACCGACCGCGGTGCCATCGGCATTGACGAGTACATGCGCACCAACGTGCCGCACCTTTACGCCATCGGCGACGTGACCGGCAAGCTGCAGCTTGCGCACGTGGCGGAAGCCATGGGTGTGGTGGCTGCTGAAACCATCGGTGCCGCGGAGACCTTGCCGCTGGGGGACTACCGGATGATGCCGCGGGCCACGTTCTGCCAGCCGCAGGTCGCCAGCTTCGGACTCACCGAGCAGCAGGCGCGCGACGAGGGCCACGAGGTCCTGGTCAGCACCTTCCCCTTCACCGCTAACGGGAAGGCCCACGGGCTGGGGGAGCCGGTGGGCTTCGTGAAACTGGTGGCCGACGCCAAATACGGCGAATTGTTGGGCGGTCACATGATCGGCCCCGATGTTTCCGAACTGCTCCCCGAGCTCACGCTGGCGCAGAAGTGGGACCTCACCGCAGCTGAACTGGCCCGCAACGTGCACACCCACCCGACGCTGAGCGAGGCACTGCAGGAAGCCTTCCACGGGCTGACCGGCCACATGATCAACTTCTGACGGCTGCTGCCTTGTGCTGATAGGCGGGTTCGGGTTCGGCACTGGCCCGGGGCTGGGTCTTGGTATTCCTTGACACTGTGTGCGGCGCCGCGAACGCTGGAATCAGGCACCCACGGCGTCCGGACCGTGCCTGCCACGGCTGGGATGCGAGAAGGGCACGGCCATGAACCCTGGCAGAATCGTCATGATTGTTATTGGGGCGCTGCTGGTCCTCATTGGGCTTGGATTGGGTGCGGCGGCTGCGGCGGTGGGGCTGATCGCCGGAGCCCAGCGCGACAATGGCTACCTGTCGGTGCCGGAGGAGACCTACAGTGTCAGCTCCTACGCCATCACCACCGGCTCCGCGGATATCGGCCCGGGTGCGGACGGCAATGAGGACATCGCATCCCTGCAGGTGCGCGGCACCGGGGTAGACGGCGACCTGTTCATTGGGATCGGCGCCGAAGCTGAGGTAAGGCGGTATCTCGACGGGGTGGCGAGCGCCGAAATTGACGAGGTGAGGTTCAACCCGTTCCGGGTCGATTACCGGCGGACGGCGGGCACGGAGGTACCGTCCCCGCCGGGGATGCAGGACTTCTGGGTGGCTTCCGCTGCGGGCAGCGGGCCCCAGGAGATTAACTGGGCGCCGACGGAGGGCGACTGGATTGTTGTGGTGATGAACGCCGACGCGTCCCCGCAGGTTACGGCCGAACTGCAGGCCGGCTTTCGGTCGGACCTGTTTGGCGTGGCCGCCGTGTGGCTGCTGATCGCTGCCGTGGTGTTGTTCCTTCTAGGAGTGGCGCTGATCCTCGCAGCGATCCTCGCCGGACGGAAACGGGGGGCGTACCCGCCGGCCGGCGGGTATCCGGGGACGGTCCCCGGCGGTGCCTACGGGTACCGGCCGGTGGGGGCGACCGCGCCCCTCCCCGCTCCGTCCGGCGCCAGGGCGGCGGGAAGTGCTCCCGGCCCGGGTTCAGCCGTCACCGGCGGACCCGATGGTGGCGGACCCGATGGTGGCGGACCCGGCGGGGGAGCTCCCTATCCGGCGCGCCTCTACGGCGAATTGGATCCGGGTTTGTCCCGCTGGTTGTGGCTGGTGAAGTGGTTCCTGGCCATTCCGCACTTCTTCCTGCTGTCCTTCCTGTGGATCGCCTTTGGGATTGCCACCGTAGTGGCCGGCTTCGCGATCCTGTTCACTGCCCGGTATCCGCGGCCGCTCTTTGACTTCAATGTGGGGGTGATCCGGTGGAGCTGGCGGGTGGCGTTCTATGCCACGGGGGTGCTCGGCACCGACCGCTATCCGCCGTTCAGTTTGGAACGGGAGCACTACCCTGCGGATTTCGACGTCGACTACCCCGAGCGCATGTCCCGCGGGCTGGTCCTGGTGAAGTGGTGGCTGCTCGTTATTCCCCAAGCCCTGATTGTCGGGGCCTTCAGCGGAACATCGTTGATGCTGGTGCGCGCACCGCGGTATTTCGGCGGGCCAAACGGGTACGGGCCGGACGGGTACGGTCCCGGCGGGGTCCGCTGGAACGACGGTCCCGGCGGGTTCGGCGCCACGGAGTGGGTGACGGCAGGCTTCTCACTGCTGGGCCTGCTGGTGTTCATTGCCGCCTTGGCGTTGCTCTTCACCAGCCGCTACCCCCGCCAGCTGTTCGACTTCATCATGGGGCTGCAGCGCTGGTCCTACCGGGTGCTGGCCTACACCGCACTCCTGCGGGACGAATATCCGCCGTTCCGGCTGGACCAGGGGCCGGCAGACGCCCGCGACCTGCCCCCGGCCGGCGTCGAACGTCCACCAAACCAGCAGTAGGTACCGTGCAGCCCAGGTGCCGTGCCGCCCAGCCCGGAACGATTAGCCGAGCACGCAGAATTCGTTGCCCTCGGGATCAGCCATCACCACCCAGGTCACCCCGGTCTCCTGGCCCACATCCACCCGCCGGGCGCCAAGTGCGATCAGCCGCTCCACTTCTTCCTCCTGGGTGCAGCCGTCCGCCACCAGGTCCAGGTGCAGGCGGTTCTTCACGGTTTTGCCCTCGGGGACCGCCATGATGTCCAGGTCCAGTCCCGTGCCGTCCTTGGCCGTGAGGCTGTACAAGCCGTCCTCAACGGTGAGGTCCCAGTCCAGCGCCTGTTGCCAGAAGGATGCGGAGGCATCGGCGTCGACGGCGTCCAGGTGCACTGTGGAAATCCTGCTGGTCATGATGGGAAAGTCCTGTCGTTTCGGCGGTCGAGGTGTCCCGGGCGCATCGATTTCAGTGCCGTCCGGAAGTGAGGCCAACTTACAGCACTGCCGCCGGCAGGATCCCGCAGGCCGCCGGGCGGGGCGCGCGGTCCGCGGGAGCGGCACCATTCCTGCTGCCGGTTAGGGCATACTGGCCGCATGACGACGCCGCTGGAGGGTCCACTCGCCGATTCGGATGCCGGTCTCTGGATTACGGAGCTGCTGGCACCGCCGGGCACCGTTACCGGAACAGTGCCCGGCGGGTTCGAAGCCTATGCGCGGATATTCCATCCGATCCACGCCCAACTGATGTCCTGGGACCAGGACTATCCCGAGGTGGTGGAGTCCCGACGGCTGCTGTGGAGCGAACTGGCGCAGGAACGCGGTACGGTAGCCCACCCGCTGATGCAGTGGGACTCCGTCTTGGCCGGCTACCGGAACCCGGTGTGGAACGAGCCCGGCTGGCAGTACGAAGACCCGTTGGTCGGCTCCCTTGCCACCGGCTCACTGGCCGAAGTGGCCCGTATCCTCGCCGGCCACACAAGCACGCCGGAAGAGTGCCTTGCCGGCCTGTGGGAGGGCTGGGGGTGGGTGAGCGGTGCGGAGGTGCGCCACACCGTGGGCACCGACGGCCGGAGCCGCACGGAACCGGCCTCGCCGCCGTTCGGCGAGACGGGGGTGTTCGGTGCGGCCCGGCTCGAACTGCCGGGCCGGAAGTACCTGCTCTTTAACGCCGGGCTTTCCCTTTTCGCGGATCCCCGCTGGCAGGAAGCCAGCGGCTGGGACGGTCTGCAAAGTCCCAACCTGCTGTGGCCCAAGGACAGGCAGTGGTTCCTGGCCACTGAGATCGATTTCGATTCCACGCTCGTGGGCGGCTCGGCCGCGCTGATAGACGCGCTCGTGCAGTCCGACGTCGTGGAGTGCCTGGCCGTTCCGCCGGACGGAGACCTTACGCAGCTTGGCGACCTGCTCAACGAACGGCCCGACTAGCCCGTTCCGCACGAGCGCCGCGTGAGCGCCGTCGTCGTCCGGGGGCGGCGCGGGACGGGCGCCGCGGGACGGGGCTGCGCAGGACGGGCGCCACAGCACCGTCAGGGAGCTAACACCGGTCTGTGAGCAAGGCATCGGCGGATCCGTCGGGTCCGCGTCCGGGCTGTGGATAAGCTGAATATATGCCTCTAGAAAACATCAATTTCCACACCCGTAAGTGGGTCCGGCCCGAAGACCTGAATGCCAACGGCACGCTGTTCGGCGGAAGCCTGCTGCGCTGGATCGACGAAGAGGCAACCGTCTACGCGATCCTGCAGATGGGTAACGGGCGGGTCGTTACCAAGTTCATGTCCGAGATCAACTTCGTCAGCTCCGCGGTGCAGGGAGACCTGATCGAGATGGGCCTTACCGCCACCAAGTTCGGCCGGACCTCGCTCACCATGCAGGCCGAGGTACGGAACATGATCACCCGGCACAGCATCCTGACCATCGACAAGATTGTCTTCGTGAACCTGGACGAGCACGGCAAGCCCGCGCCTCACGGTTACACCAGCATCAGCTACGACCGCGACCGTCTGCCGAACCACCACTTCCCGCCGCTGCCCCTCGACGCGGAGCCCTTCTCCGCATAGGGTCCTACAGGGCCGCGAGCGTCGCCACCGTCCGGCTGCGCCTGCAACCGGCAACGCCGCGTCGCCTGAATCCGCCTGTAGCATCGCTGAGATGGAGCACTCCGAGATCTTCGACATTGCCCACATGCGCCATCCAATCGCGGCGCCCGTGGCGCCCGAGCGGCTACGCGACCTGGTCGGCTGGTTGAGGCCTAGGGACGGCGTCCGCGCCGTTGACCTCGGGTGTGGTGAGGGCGAGTGGCTGCAGGAGCTGCTACTCACTAACCCCGGAATCAGTGGTGTAGGGATAGACCACATGCTCCCATCCTCTGCCGCCCGGCGTGCCGAGGAGCGGAAACTGAGCAACCGCGTGCGCTGGATCGAGACGGATGCCACCACCTGGAACGACGGGGTCTTCGACGTGGTGCTGTGCGTCGGTGCCAGCCACGCCTTCGGCCGGTTGGAGGACATGCTGGGTGCTGTCCGGCGGCACCTGCGCCCCGGTGGGCAAGCGCTGATCGGCGACAGCATCTGGGAGGGCACCCCGTCGGCTTCCGCGCTGGCAGCACTTGGGGTTTCTGCCGACGCCTATCCCGACCTCGCCGGCCTCGTGCGAGCCATCCATGAGTACGGGTTCGAGCCGTCGTACGGGCACGTCAGCACGTTGGCCGAGTGGGACGACTACCAGTTCAGCTGGACCGGGTCGCTCGTCGACTGGGCCGTGCGGGAGGCCTCGACGGCCGAGGATCGTGACCAGGCATTGGCCGCCGCACGCGAGAACCGCGACGCCTGGCTGAGCGGCGCACGGCGCGAGCTGGGTTTTGCCACCTTCGTCCTGCACGACGCCGCCGCTGGCATGCATGACTGAACGCTTGTCTTGACTATTCCTCCCGCAGAGGGCCTTTGACGCCCAGATCCCCGCAAGCTGCATTCTTTTCCACAAGGATAAAAAGTACTTGTTGCGGCCCTCTGCGGAGTGGATACCATCGAACACATGTTCGAATCATTGGAAGTGGCGGAGTGCTTTCCGTCCGACCTCTCGGGTCACCACACCCCGCTTGTCTCCCGGTCTGCGGCCGGGCAAAGTCCCTCCGCTGCGGAGGCTGCGTCCCCGGTTGAGGTGGCGTCTTGGTCGCGGGCGCTCGCCTCCGAGGAATCCCTGGCCGGGATTGCTGGTGATTCCGATGCCGGGCTTGTTGACCGGCTCCGTGCTTTGGAGGAGCTGAAGGCTGCTGCGTGTGCGGCGCAGGCGCGGGTCGCGGCAGCGTTGGATGTGTCCGTGCGTGCTGCTCATGCCCGGGCCGGGCTGTCGGCGGAGAAGCAGGGTGTGGGCGTTGGAGCGCAGGTGGCGTTGGCCCGGCGTGAGTCTCCGGCCCGGGGCGGACGGATTCTGGGCTTCGCCAAGGCCTTGACCCAGGAGATGCCGTGCACGCTCAAAGCGTTGTCGGAAGGCCACATCAGTGAGTGGCGGGCGACCCTGCTGGTTCGCGAGACTGCCTGCCTGTCCGTGGAGGACCGGCGGCTGGTGGACCGGGAGATTGCCGGGGATCCTGCCGGGCTGGACGGATTGGGGGATGCCCGCCTGATTGCGAGGATCCGGAAGATCACGTACCGGCTTGATCAGGCCGCGTTGGTGCGGCGGGCGGCGAAGGCGGAGGCGGACCGGTTTGTGTCCTGTCGTCCGGCTCCGGACACCATGACCTATCTGACGGGTTTGCTGCCGGTGGCCCAGGGGGTTGCGGTGTATGCGGCCTTGTGCCGTGCTGCGGATTCGTTGCGGGCCCGGGGCGATGCCCGCGGCCGGGGGCAGATCATGGCTGACACGATGGTTGAACGCATCACGGGCCAGGCGAAGGCTGTCCAGGTGCCGGTGGAGGTGCAGTTGGTGATGACGGACCGAACCTTCCTGGCCGGAGATAAAGAGCCTGCGCACTTGACCGGGTACGGGATAGTGCCGGCGCCGTGGGCGCGGGATCTGGTAGGTAAGGGCGCCCGTCGGAGGGCTCAGAAGACAAGGAAGCCGGGGGAGTCAGGGGAACCGGGGGAGTCCTCTCCCGGATTCTGGCTGCGCCGCCTCTACACTGCCCCAAGTTCTGGGGAACTGCTGGCCATGGACTCGAAGGCCCGGTTCGTACCGGCGTCCCTGGCCCGATTGATCACGGTACGGGACCAGACGTGCCGGACCCCGTGGTGTGATGCGCCGATCCGGCACCAGGACCACATCCGGCCACACCGTGACGACGGTCCTACGGAGGCAGCCAATATCCAGGGGCTGTGCGAGGCGTGCAACCAGGCCAAGGAAGCGCCAGGCTGGAGGGCAACAGTCATCGGGGCGTCCGGTCCCGGAAAGCCAAGGATCCCGGGACCCGGTCAGAGCTCCACCGCCCGGAAGGCTGCTGCTGCCCGGAATGCCGCAACTGTCCGCCGACACACTGTGGAGATCACCACACCAACCGGCCATCGGTACCGGTCAACGGCCCCGCCGCTTCCCGGCACCCCGGCCCCGTGGTTTCGGTAGCCGCAGGAAGGCAATGCCGGGCCGCGCCGGGGATACAAGGCATACTTACTAATATGAGTATCGAGTTCCCCCTGCCGCAGGGGCATGCGGCCGAGGGGAATGCGCTGCGGATAGCTGTCCTGTCCCACCTGCACCACCCGATTGCCAGCCCCTACCTCGGCGGACTCGAGATGCACACGTCCCTCATGGCCGATGAGTTCGCCTCCCGCGGCCATGACGTCACGTTGTTCGCGAAGGAAGGGTCCGACTCGTTGGGCCGCGTGGTGCCCGTGCTGGAGGCGTCCTTCGAATTCCGCCGCGGGCTTGCCCCGGAGGAAATGTCCGTTCAGCAGCAGAGATTGGATGCCGCGCTGCACCGGGCCATCGAGGAGGTGCGTACCGGCGGATTCGACGTCGTCGTCAACAACTCGTTGAGCCTGCTGCCCTACATCGAGCTGGCAGATGTGCCCATGCTGACCATCCTCCACACCCCGCCCCTGCCGTGGATCGTTGACGCGGTGGTTGACGGCCGGGCGCCGCTTTCGCCCCTGCACCGGTTCCTCAGCGTCTCGGCACGCAACGCCACCGGATGGCAGCCGCACCTGCCGGACCTGCACGTGGTCCACAACGGCATCCGCCTGGCGGACTGGCCCGCCGGCCCGGCGCAGCGTACCGGCGTCGCCGTTTGGGCCGGCAGGGTGACGCCGGAGAAGGGCCTGCATATTGCCATCGACGCCGCCCGGGCGGCCGGGATGGAACTGCACTTCGCCGGGCCGATCAGCGACCGCAAATACTTTGAGCGTGTTGTGGCTCCGCACCTCGGCAGGGGTGTGCGGCACGCAGGCCACCTGGACCACCGGCAGCTGGCGGCATTCCTCGGGTCCGGCGACGTATTTATCGCCTCGCCGGTCTGGTCCGAACCTTTCGGGCTCACCGCCCTGGAGGCAATGGCCTGCGGCACCCCCGTAGCTGCCCTGCCGCTGGGCGCCATGCCGGAAATCATCGACGCCGATGGCGGCCGGTTGGCTGAAGGGCTGGGCGCGGACGCACTGGCCGACGCCGTCACCGCAGCCCGCACCCTGGACCGCCGCGGCGTACGCAAATCCGCGTCCCGCTTCAGCGCCGCCGTCATGGTGGACTGCTACGAGGACCAAATCCGGTCCGTGCTGCAACCGGACGGGCTGCCATCGTCATCCGATGCCTCAACCGCGCTGGTGCGCTGACCGGAGCCCGGACTTGCCTTCTGCACGCCTTCCCCGGGTGGCGTACTACGCCCACCACCACGGCACCGGACACCTGCGCCACGCGGTCAACATTGCCCGCCTGGACGCGGTCGAGCTGCTGGTCACCGGCACGGCTCCGCCCGGCGGCATACCGTCCCTCCCGGGCAGTGCACAGTTCGCCGCCCTTCCGCCCGACGTCGGGCCCGACGGTCCCTTCGGCCCCGGCCCCGGCAGCTTCCTGCACTACGCACCGGCAGCCCCGCTGGTCCGGGAACGGTTTGCCCGGCTGCACCAACTATGGCAAGAGTTCACCCCCGACGTAGTGGTGGTGGACGTGTCCGTGGAGACCGCCCTCTTCGCCCGCCTGTGCGGATACCCGGTCATCCACCGGCGGATGCACGGCGAGCGCACGGACACACCGCACCGGCTCGCCTATGAATCGGTCAACGGCCTGATTGCCTATTTCCCCGAGAGCATCGAGGAACCGTCACATCTGGCCGAGCACGGCGGCAAGAGCAGCTACCTCGGCATGCTCGCACCGGCCAGCGCGCCGGCGCCTGGATCCATTCCGGTCCGCCCGCGGACCGTCAGCGTGCAAACCTCGCTTGGCGGCAGCGGAGTGCAGCTGTCCGATCTGCTTCGCGCCGCCCGCCGCACACCGGACTGGCAGTGGGAAGTAATGGGCCGCACCGCCGGAGCGCCGACGGACCTGCCCGACAACGTGCAGCTGCTCGGCGTCGTGTCAGATCCGGGACCCCGGCTGGCCGCGTCGGACGTCATTGTGACCTCCGGCGGGCACAACGCCGTCGCCGCCGCAGCCGCAGCGCGGCGGCCGGTACTGGTGATCCCCGAGCCCCGGCCGTTCCGCGAACAGGAACTTTTCGCCCGGGCGCTTACGACGGCGGGGGCAGCCTCAGCCCTGACCTTCGCCGATGTGCCGGACTGGCAGCACACACTGGAGCAGCTGCGGAACGGGGATTCCGAACAGCTGGCCAAGGCATTGCTGGTGCCGGTGGAGGACTTCCGCGCCCGTTTCCTCGCCGCCGTGGAGCAGGCAGTGTCGGGCGGTCAGTACGGCGCGTCCACCCGAACGGCCGCCAGCTCGGCGGGGCCGGGCGAGCGCCGCAGCCGCAGGTCACTGCCGGCGGGATCCCAAGCGACATAGCCCGCTTGGGCAAAAGCATCCAACCATCCGGTCATGGGCCAGTTCCCCCATTTGCGGCGGAACGCCTTCGCGTTGACCACAATTGACTCCAAATGCTGGAGCGGCGGGTGGTGCACCCCGTGGTGTTGGTGGAACATCACCGCTGCGGAGAACGCCAGCGGTATCCCTTTCCGCCGGGCCGTGAAGGCGAAATCGGTGTCTTCGCCGCCGTAGCCGGCGAACGATTCATCAAAACCGCCGATACGGCGGAAGTCATCCTGCGCCACAGCGAAACCCAGGGACCAGAACAGTGCATACTCCGCAGAGGGCCGTGCCGGCAGCCCTGGTTCGGGGGCGAGCGCGGACCGGGCATGGTGGGCAACGGAATCCCGGAACAGTACGTCGACGCTGCCGCTGCCGGCCCAGTCAGCCACACCGGCGTCGGCAGCCAAGTAACGCGGAGCTGCCATGACCAGGCCGCCGGTCCGGCCCGCATCGGCCAGCAGCACCTCGAACATGGTGGGGGCCGGTATGCAGTCCACGTCCAGGAACACCAGGACAGGGAAACGGGCTGCAGCTGCGGCGGCGTTGCGGGCCGCACCCAGCGGCAGCGGCGCACCAGGTCCGGTGTCCAGATGGACTACCCGCAGGGGCACACTGCTGGCCGGAGGAACCGCACCGGGCTGGTTCATGTAGCAGAGGACAATTTCGGCCGGGAGGAGGGTGGACCTGTTGATTCCCAGAACCGTGTTCGCCAGATGGGCGTCGCGGCCGGAACTGATGATGAGTACCGAAAACTGCCGGTAGGCCCCGTTGGGCTGCTCAGGCATTCTTCCCTTCCGCCGAAGGGCACCCGCCCGCCGGACACCCCGAACTAGTAAGTATACTGAAGACAGATTTTCACAGGGACGGATGTCGGGAGTAAGTACATATGAGCGCAGCTGGGGATTCGATCATCAGGGTGGCTTCGGTGCCGCACAGCCAGGTCTACATCCGGCACACAGACGCCGTCCCCGGCGAGCCGGGCAGCGTGGTTCGGCTGCCGGACCCGGATCCCCGCAACCCGGGCCAGTCCACTGAAGCCAAGTGGTGGCCGCCGGTCATGCTCGACGCTGGCTGGATCCGGGAGAACGCCGGCAGCTTTGACCTCATGCACATCCACTTTGGCTTCGATGCCATCACGCCGGAGGACCTGCGCGCCGTCACGGAAGAACTGAAGGCCCAGGGCAAGCCGCTGGTCTACACGGTCCACGACCTCCGCAACCCGCACCACCTCACGCCGGATGCGCATAACGCGCAGCTGGATGTCCTCATCCGCGCGGCCGATGAACTGATTACCCTCACCCCGGGCGCTGCCGCCGAAGTTGAACGCCGGTGGGGGCGCGCCCCGCACGTGCTGCCGCACCCGCATGTGGTGGACCTGGACGAGCTGGAACGCCGGCAGGCCCGCCGTCTCGCCGAGACGCCGCGGAATGAATTCCGGGTGGGAGTGCACCTGAAGAGCCTGCGCCCGAATATGATGGAGGGCGCCATCCTGCCGTCCCTGCTCGACGCCGTGGAGGCGCTGCCCGGGGCGGTCCTGCAGGTCAACGGACATCCGGACATCCTGACGCCGGAGGGGGACAAATACCGCCCCGAACTGTACCGCTGGCTCACCGAGGCGGCCGACGCGGGCCGGCTGGAACTGCAGGTCCGGGATTATTTCGACGAGCCACAGCTCTGGAACTACCTCTCGGGCCTGGACGTGTCCGTGCTGCCGTACCGCTTCGGAACCCATTCGGGCTGGCTGGAGGCATGCACTGACCTGGGCACCAGCGTGCTGGCCCCGTCCTGCGGCTTCTACGCACAGCAACGGCTATCGGTTACCGAGTTCGTGCACAACGAAGAAGGCCTGGACGCCCAGTCGCTGGCCAACGCCCTCAAGCAGCTCCACGGCAACCGGCCCTGGCCCGGGCTGACCCGGGAAGAGCGGACAGCCGAACGCCGTCGGGTGGCCGCAGCGCACGAAGCGATCTACCGCTCGCTCCTGGACAGGTAGCCCCGGCAGCCCCGGCCGGACCGGCTGGTCCGCCCGGGGCTAGCGGCCCGACGCCAGTGCCTGCTCCAAACCGGCGAGCACCTCCGGCGTCAGCGGGCTGCCCGGAAACCGGGCCAGCCGCCGCAGCGGGAGCGAACCCATCATCGCCAGCGCACCGGCGAGCCCGGAAGGACCGGCGTCCCCGGCGCCCGCCCCGCCCATTCCGCCCAGCAGCTGGCGGCCCTGCGGATCCGCCAACCACTCCGACACTGTCGAGTTCAGCGTGAGCGGGTGCCGTTCCCCGGTACTGCCGGCACCGGGCAGCTCCACGGTGCCGGTCAGCCGGATATCCCGCGAGGAGGAGCCGACGTCGATCCGGCATTCTCCGGCGTCGGTGACCCAGTGGTGAGCGGCAGTGTCATATCGTGCCAGGGCCGTCAGCGGCAAGGTGAAAAGCACCGTATCGGACGCCCCCGCTTCCAGGAACACCTTGCTGAAGGCCCGCAGCTGCCGCGGCGCGGTTCCAGATGCAGGAGCCGGAGCGCCGGAGTACACCTGCACCACCTCGGCCCCGGCCCGCGCCCCGGCGTTGGTAACCGTGAGTTCCACCGTGAGCAGCGGTCCGGCTTCCGAATCGGTGGTCCGCACCGTGAGGGAACTGTAGGCGAAGCTGGTGTAGGACAGCCCGTGGCCGAAGCAGTATGCCGGTGCCACGGCGCGGGCGTCGTACCAGCGGTAACCCACGAGCAGGCCTTCGCCGTAACGCACGGTGCCGGCCTCGCCGGGGTAATTGCCAAAGGCGGGAGTGTCCTCGATCCGGTGCGGAAAGGTTTCCGCCAGTTTCCCGGAGGGGTTCACGTCCCCCAGCAGTACATCCGCCACTGCTTCACCGCAGGCCTGGCCCGGAAGCCATGCCTCCAGCACCGCCGGTACCCGCTCGCTCCATTCGGTTTCGACTGCGCCTCCGTTGAACAGCACCACCACCGTCCAGGGGTTCGCCGCCTGAACTGCCCGCAGGGTGTCCAGTTGGCTGGCTGGCAGGCCGAGGTCCAGACGGTCAAAGCCCTCCGACTCCCGGTCCTCGGGCAGGCCGAGGAAAAACACCACCGCATCGGCCGCGGCCGCGGCCGTTTCGGCTTCGGCCACCAGCGCCTCGTCCGGTGTCCCGTCCAGCCGGTACCCGGGCGCGAACACCGCTGCCGCTGTCCGTTCAGCCAGGACATCCAGGGGAATGCTGACCTGCGTGGGCGTGACCTGCGAGGACCCTGCGCCCTGGTAACGCGGAGTCCGGGCCAGTTCGCCCACCACCGCCAGCCGGAGGTCCGGGGAGAAGGGGAGGATCCCGCCGTCGTTCTTCAACAACACCATGGACTCCGCCGCGGCTC
Source organism: Arthrobacter sp. zg-Y1143 (assembly GCF_030125565.1). NCBI lineage: Bacteria > Bacillati > Actinomycetota > Actinomycetes > Micrococcales > Micrococcaceae > Arthrobacter > Arthrobacter sp. zg-Y1143. The sequence goes on from NZ_JASKLW010000005.1 coordinate 407,449, forward strand.
GGCGGGCGAGCTGGTGGTGTGCTGCCGGATCGACCGGTTCACGCACTGGTCCAGCGGTGTGTGCGCCCAGCTGCACCAGCCGTGCCACGGAGGTGTCCACCATGTCCCGGCTTATCGTCCCGGCGTCAAGGCCGGCCTGCAGTTCGGCTGTTCCCAACCCGTTGCTGGCCGGCATCACCAGATCCAGGCCGGCAGCGAGCGCCGCAGCTCGGTCCGTGACGGCGCCCCAGTCCGACATCACCAGGCCGTCAAAACCCCACTCGCCGCGCAGCACCGTGTCCAGCAGCCAGGCGTTCTCCGCGGCGTGGATGCCGTTGACCTTGTTGTACGCGGCCATCAGGGTCCACGGTCGGGCACTGCGTACTACGGTTTCGAAGGCGCGCAGGTAGATCTCACGCAGGGTGCGCTCATCCACTGCTGCGTCTATCCGCATCCGCTCCGCTTCCTGGTTGTTGGCGGCGAAATGCTTGGGGCAGGCGCCCACTCCCACGGCCTGCACCGCACGGATCCAAGCCGCACCGAGCAGCCCGGCCAGCAGGGGGTCTTCGGAAAAGTACTCGAAGTTGCGTCCGCACAGCGGCGTGCGTTTGATGTTCAGCCCCGGACCCAGGACCACGTCCACCCGGGCAGCTGCCGCCTCCCGCGCCGTCGCCGTGCCCAGCAGCGCCAGCAGCTCCGGATCCCAGGAACAGGCCGCGAGGCACTCGGCAGGGAAACAGGTGGCGGGCAGGGAATCACCAATCCCGGCTTCCGTCTCGCTGCGGGCACGGCGGATTCCGTGCGGGCCGTCGGAGAGCACCAGGGAACGGATGCCCGCAGCCGGGGCAGCTGCCGTTGTCCAAAAGGTTTCCCCGGAGAGGAGCAGGAGTTTCTCCTCTCCGGGCAGGGACGCCGCAGGTCCGGGCAGTGGCCCGGGTACGGATGTGCGGGGATAGTCGCCGAGCGGTCCGGCTGCGGGGATTGGCATGTGCCGGAGTCTAGGACTCCGGTACGGTCCGCCGGAAGAGCACGAACGCGTTGGGGGGCCCGGGCCCGGGCATACACACGGGACCTGTGCGGAGGTTGGGCACGGCGGCTAGTGTTTCGGTATGCACCTGGCCGCAGAGCCGTGTCGGCGGATCGGAGCAGATCAATGATTAGCCATCTGGACCGGTACCGGCAGATCGCCGAGATACTCTCCCGGAACGGTTTGGGGTTCCTGGTGTCCGCCATGGGATTGGAAGGCCGGCTCCCGTTCCGCCGGCAGCAACCTCCGAATGAGGGCAGGCAGCGCCGGACCCGCCCGGAATACCTGCGCACCGCCTTGGAGGAACTGGGGCCCACCTACGTGAAGATAGGCCAGCTGCTCTCCACCCGCCCGGACCTGCTGCCGCCGGAGTACCAGGAGGAGCTCGCCAAACTGCAGGACGACGCCGTGCCGGTGCCGTGGCCGCGGATCCACGAGGAACTGCGGCAGGAGCTGGACGCGGACCCCCTGGAAGTTTTCGCATCCTTTAACACCAGCGTCATGGCCAGTGCCTCCATCGGCCAGGTGTATGCCGCCTCCCTTCGGGACGGCACGCAGGTAGTGGTCAAAGTACGCCGGCCGGGAATCGCCGAGGAGGTGGCCCAGGACCTTGAGATCCTGCAGAACCTGGCGAATACGGCGAGCAAGCACTGGGAAGCCGCGCGCGACTATGACGTCACCGGGCTGATGGAGGAGTTCGCCTCCACCCTGCGCGGAGAACTGGACTACCTGCAGGAAGGACGCAACGCGGACCGGTTCCAGCTGAACTTCGAAAACAACGCGGCCATCACCATCCCGGTCATCTATTGGGACTACACCACCTCACGGGTGCTGACCATGGAGCGCATCAGCGGGACAAAGGTCACCGACACGGCTGCACTCGACGCAGCCGGCATAGACCGCCCGGCGCTCGCCCGCGCAGCTACTGCATGTGAGATGCAGATGGTTTTCGACGACGGTTTCTTCCATGCCGATCCGCATCCCGGGAACCTGTTCGTGGAGCCCGGCGGCAGTGTTGGATTGATCGACTTCGGCATGGTGGGGGAGGTGGATGAACGGCTGAGGAACCAGTTGTCCGGCCTGTTCGTGGGGATTGTCCGCCAGGATCCGGAACGAATGGCCAACGCGCTGGTGCGCATCAATGCCTCCGGGGTCCGGGTGGACCGGGTCAAGCTGCGGATGGACCTGGGTCCGCTGATCCGGATGTATTCGGGAAAGGACCTGCACACCGCACCGGTGGGCAACATCATCACCACCGGGCTGGGCATCCTGCGCACGCACCACATCCAGCTGCCCCGGGAAATGGCCCTCTTGCTGCGCATGCTGATCATGACCGAGGGGATGGGCGAAGTGCTGGACCCGGACTTCCGGCTGGGCCCGGTCCTGGGGCCGTATGCCCGGCGGATGGCCCGGCAGCAGCTGAACCCGGTGAACTACGCCCGGCGGCTGGGACGGGCGGGTACAGAGGTCCTGGAACTGGGCGCAGAGCTGCCGGACCAGGTCCGCCGGCTGCTAAACACCCTGGACTTCGAGGGGATGGAGGTCCACATCCGGGCGGAGGAGCTGCTGCCGCTGGTGATCCGGCTGGAGCGCGTGGGCAACCGCATGGTTGCAGCCATTTTCGCCTCCGCCTTTATCCGCGGCGTGGGCGAGCTGGCCCTGGGGGATTCCTCCCGCTGGAAGTCCTGGCAGGCACCGCTGATGAGCGCAGGGCTGGCGTCCACGGGGGCGCTCGGCGGGTACATTGCCTGGACCTCCCGCCGGACGCGGCTCCGCGGCCTGTAGCCGAAGACGGTCAGGGAATCACGGGCTTCACCCTGGCCGGGCGGGCGGGATCTGCCGCAGGAACCTGGCCAAGCTTCGCCGTCGGAACGTGCGCGGTCTCCCTTGCTGTGAAGGCCGAGACGGCCGCGATGAGGCAGATCACCGCGGTGAATCCGCTGGTCACCAGCCAACCGCCCGGGTCCAGGCCGCCGAGCGCCGCAACGATGGACGGCGCAAAGCCGGCCATCAGGAAGCCGAGCTGGGTGCCGATGGCCAACCCGGAGAAACGCACGTTGGCGCTGAACATTTCGCCGTAGAAGGAAGGCCACACGGCATTGGCCGCGGCGTAGCCGCAGGAGAACACCGCGATGGACAGGGCAAACTGCAGCAGCGTGTTCCCCGACTCCATGGACAGCAGGTAGAAGGGCATAATCACCGCACTGGACACGGCGCCATAGATAAAGACGGGCCGGCGGCCGATCCGGTCGGCCACCCGGCCGAAGAGCGGCTGTGTCAGCAGGGCGACGGCGTTGCCGGCCACCACCAGCCATAGCGTGATGTTCTCGTCGACGTCGCCCACTTCCGTGCCGTACTTGATGGCGAGGGTGCCGTACACCGTGGACACCGCAGCAATGAAGGCGCAGCAGATGACCCGAAGGACATCGCGCCAGTGGTTCTGCAGCAGTACGCCCACCGGCAGCTTGGCAAGTTCGTTGCGTTCCTTGGCTTCGGTAAACGTAGGGGTTTCGTGCAGCGACCGGCGGATGAAGTACGTGACTATTACCACCACGGCGCTGAGCCAGAACGGAATGCGCCAGCCGATGCTGTATTTGATGTCATCGGGCAGCGAGACAACGGGGATAAAGACCATGGCGGCAAGGATCTGGCCACCCTGGGTACCGGTGAGGGTCCAGGAGGTAAAGAAGGAGCGGCGGTTGTCCGGTGCGTGTTCCAGGGTCATGGAGCTGGCGCCGGCCTGCTCGCCGGCGGCCGACAGCCCCTGCATCAGGCGGCAGAAAACCAGCAGGATCGGCGCCCACCAGCCGATGGTGCCAAAGTCCGGCAGGCAGCCGATCAGGAACGTCGAACCGCCCATGAGCAGCAGCGTGAACATCAGCACGCGCTGGCGTCCCACCCGGTCACCGAAGTGGCCCAGGATGACGGCGCCCACCGGGCGCGCCACGTAGGCGAAGCCGAAGGTGGCGAGCGACATCACGCTCGCCTGGGCGTCAGCGTCCGGGAAAAACACGCGGGGAAAAATCAGGGCGGCAGCTGAGCCGAAAATGAAGAAGTCGTAATACTCGACGGCGCTGCCCATAAAGCTGGCAGTCGCGGCTTTGCGCGGGGTCTTGCCCGGTGCTGATCCGGCGGGGGCGGATGCGTCCATTGCATCTCTCCTGACATGGGCGGAAGCGGTAGGGGAAGCTGTGCTGGAGGAGATTGTGCGGAACATTGTGCGGAACATTGTGCGGAACGTTTGTGCGGATAGCGCACGCCTGTGCATGATCCGTACACGTGAAGTAATGTAGCTCACAGCGAAGTCTCCGGCAAGGCGCAATCCCTTACACAGGGAATGCTCCGTCACGGCACGGAGACGGGTGAATCATGCAGCGGGAGGAGCTGGTCCATGAGCGGCACCAATGAAACATTCATTGTCGGACTGATCGGTGAAGGCATCACCGCCTCGCTCACGCCGCCCATGCATGAGCGCGAAGCCGCCTGCCAGGGACTGCGCTATATCTACCGCCCCATCGACCTCCTGACGCTGGGGCGGCCCGGCACCGATGTCGGCGAGGTGCTGCGTTGGGGCCGGGACCTGGGCTTCAACGCCTTCAATGTCACCCATCCCTGCAAGCAGCTGGTCCTGGCCGAGCTGGATGACGTCTCCGACGACGCCGCCCGGCTGGGCGCCGTCAATACCGTGCTGATCCGGAACAGCCGGTTCATCGGGCACAACACCGATTTCTCCGGTTTCGGCAGTGCCCTGGCGGATGGCCTGCCGGACGCCGAGCTGGACTCGGCAGTGCAACTGGGCGCCGGCGGCGCCGGCGCCGCCGTGTCCTACGCACTCCTAACCGCCGGAACCCGCCGGCTCACCATCCTGGACCTCGAGCCGGCACGGGCCGCGGACCGGGCAGCGGCCCTCACGCATCTGTTTCCCGGCCGGCAGATCACCGCCGGCACGCCCGGGGACCTGCCCGCTGCGCTCCCCGGGGCGGACGGACTGGTGCACGCCACTCCGCTGGGGATGCACTCCCATCCCGGCCTCGCCGTCGATCTGGACCTGCTGGACCCCTCCCAGTGGGTAGCGGACGTGGTTTACCGCCCGGTGGACACGGAACTCGTCCGCGGCGCAAGGGCCAAGGGCTGCCGGGTACTGGACGGCGGCCGGATGGCCGTGGGACAGGCCGTGGACGCTTTTGAACTCATCACCGGCATCCGGCCCGACCCCGCCCGGATGCACGCCCACTTCACGGAACTCATCAGCCAGGGCCGCTGAGGCCGGGAACCGGAGCACCCATGCGCACCTCTATCGCCACCGTCTGCCTGAGCGGCAGCCTCGAAGAGAAAATGCGGGCCTGCGCTGCGGCCGGCTTTGACGGCGTCGAAATCTTCGAACCGGACCTGGTGGTTTCTCCCTCCACCCCGGAACAGATCCGCGCGCTGGCCGGGAGCCTCGGCCTCAGCCTGGACCTCTACCAGCCCTTCCGCGATTTCGAAGGCGTGGGTGGTGAGGAACTGGCGGCGAACATGGTGCGGGCCCGGGCCAAGTTCGAGCTGATGAACCGGCTGGGTATTGAGACCATGCTGCTGTGCAGCAACGCGGGCACGGCAACCGTTAACGACGACGCCGTGGCTGCCGGCCAGTTGAGCCGCCTCGGTGACCTTGCTGCCGGGTACGGCGTGAAGGTGGCCTATGAGGCCCTGGCCTGGGGCCGCTACGTCAACGATTTCGAGCACGCCCAGCGCATAGTGGATTTGGCCCGGCATCCGAACATCGGCACCTGCCTGGACAGCTTCCACATCCTCTCCCGCGGCTGGGACCCGGGAGCCATCGAAAAGATCCCGGCGGAGAAGATCTTCTTCGTCCAGCTGGCCGACGCCCCGAAACTGTCCCTGGACGTGCTGTCCTGGAGCCGGCACTACCGGGTCTTCCCCGGCCAGGGCGCTTTTGACCTGGTGGGCTTTATGGCGCATCTGGTCCGCACCGGCTACGACGGACCGGTCTCGCTGGAGATCTTCAATGACGTGTTCCGGCAGACGGCCGAGGAACGCACCGCCGTGGACGCCATGCGTTCGCTGACCTTGCTTCAGGAACGCACCGCCGCCCGTCTGGCGGCGGACGACGGCGCGGCACGCTATCCGATGTCCCTGGCGGCCCTGCCCCCGGTGGCCGAACCCAGCGGCTTCAGCTTCGCCGAGGTCAAGGCGGAGCACCCGGAGACTGTATCCACCTTGCTCCGCCAGCTCGGCTTCGAATTCGGCGGCCGGCACCGGACCAAAGCCGCGCAGCTGTGGACCCAGGGCCAGGCGAGGGTCATCATCAACGGTGCCGGCGCACTGGAACCGGGCATCTCCGCCCTCGGCCTGGACGTGCAGGATCCGCTGGCCGCCGCCTCGCGTGCCGTGCAGCTGCGCACCCGCCGGGTGCCGCGCGAAACCCAGGCGGATGAGCAGGTACTGCAGGCCGTGTACGCGCCCGACGGCACCGAAGTCTTCCTCTGCGAGGCCACCGCGGACGGTACGGCCGCCTGGGCGGGGGAGTTCAGCGCGGATCCGGGCGACGGCACGGACGCGGAGCCGCTGGTCACCGGCATCGACCACATCAACCTGTCCCAGCCGTGGCAGCATTTTGACGAAGCCGTACTTTTCTACGAAGCCACCCTTTCCCTCTCGGCTGCCGGTGCGCAGGAGGTTCCGAGCCCGATGGGCCTGGTCCGGAGCCAGGTGATGCGCAGCACCGCCGGCGGGGTGCGGCTGGCCCTGAACATCGCCCCGCTCGCGGTCGAGTCCGAACCGGGCGGCTATCCCCAGCACATCGCATTCGCCTGCACCGACCTGGTCGCTGTTGCGAGGCAGGCCGCCGGCCGGGGATTGCGGTTCCTGCCCGTTCCGGCGAACTACTATGAGGACCTCGCTGCCCGGTTCCGGCTGGAGCCGGACTTCCTGGCCGCGCTGCAGGAATTGAACCTGCTGTACGACCGAGACGGCGACGGCGCGTTCCTACACTTCTACACGGCCACCGTGGGGAACGTGTTCTTCGAAGTGGTGGAGCGGCGGGGCCGCTATGACGGCTACGGCGCACCCAACGCCCCGGTCCGGCTGGCGTCGCAGTATCTGGCGGCCGAAGGCACGCTGGCACGGAAGGACGGCTGAGAATGGAGGACAGCTACTACGTCAAGTCCGTGGAGAAGGCCTTCGCCGTACTCGGCGCCTTCAGCAAGGACGTTCCGGAACACACGGTCAGTTCGGCTGCGGCTGCGGCCGGCACCAGCCGGGCAGCGGCCCGGCGGTTCCTGCTGACCCTGCGGGACCTGGGGTATCTGGGCTACGACGGCACCGCTTTCCGGCTCGCTCCGCGGACCCTGGACATCGGCGCCTCCTTCCTGTCCCATCTTTCGCTGCCGCACGCCGCCGAACCGCACCTAAAGCAGTTGTCCGCAGATCTGGGGGAGACGACATCGCTGTGCATCCTGGACGGCAGTGACGTGGTCTACGTTTCGCGGATCACTTCGCCGCGGTTGGTGCGGGTGGCGGTCAACGTGGGCACCCGTTTCCCGGCCTGGGCCACCTCCATGGGACGGGTGCTGCTGGCCGGACTGCCGGAAGCCAAGCAGGAGGAGTACTTCGCTGCGGTCCAGCTGATGCAGTACACGGCCGGCACGGTCGGCAGCATTGCGGAACTGCAGCACGCAGTGCGGCGCGCGGGAACCGAAGGGTTCTCGCGCGTCGCGGACGAACTGGAAAACGGACTGCGGGGCGTGGCGGTGCCGGTCCGCGGAGCCGACGGTTCAGTGGTCGCCGCAGCGAACGTGTCCCTGCAGCTGCACAGTTCCCCGGAGGAACGCATCGAAGAAACTGTGCTGCCGCACCTGCGGGCCGCCGCGGACCGGATCAGCAGGGACCTCGGCAGCCGCGCCTAGTGCAAGCACCCGGCCCCTCCAGGGACTAATGATGGAAGCCGGGGTGCTCTGCTTCGCGGGGCATGGGCGCGTTCAGCTGGCCGAGGTACGCCGTTTCCCGCCGAATGTCCGCCAGCAGGTTCTCGGCCAGGTCCATGCTCAGTCCGTTGCGGACCACAATCCGCTCCACCGTGAGGTTGGCCAGGTTGTCCGGCATGGGATACGCCGGTACCAGCCAGCCCTTGGTGCGGAGCCGTTCGGCAAGGTCGTAGAGGTTCCATTTGTCCGTCTGGCCGTCCTTCAGCCGCCATGCGAACACGGGGATATCAGAGCCGTCATTCCATAGTTCGAAGGGCCCGATTCCGGCGATTCCGCTGGACAGGTGCAGGGCCACATCCTGGGACGCCTGCTGGACCTTGGCGTAACCGTCCCGGCCCAGGCGGAGGAACAGGTAGTACTGCAGGACCACCTGGGCGCCGGGACGGGAAAAGTTCAGGGCGAACGTGGGCATGTCGCCGCCGAGGTAGCTGACATAGAAAATCAGGTCCTCCGGGAGCCACTGCCGTTCCCGCCACACCACCCAGCCCAGACCGGGGTAAACCAGGCCGTACTTGTGTCCGGACGTACTGATTGAATGCACGCGCGCCAGCCGGAAATCCCATTCCAGATCCTGCTGGAGGAACGGGGCAATCATGGCGCCTGAAGCGCCGTCCACGTGGATGGCGATGTCCAGGCCGGTGGAGGACTGGATCTCATCAAGCTTCGCGGCAATCTGCTTTACCGGCTCGTACATGCCGGTGTAGGTCACGCCCATAATGGCGACGACGCCGATGGTGCCCTCATCGACGTACTTTTCCAGTTCAAAGCCGTCCAGGCACTTGTGCTCCTCGCTGATGGGCACCAGCCGGGCCTCGATATCGAAGTAGTTGCAGAACTTTTCCCAGCACACCTGCACCGCGGAACTCATCACGAGGTTCGGCCTTTCCGCGGGTTTCCCCTCGCTGCGCCGTTTGTGCTGCCACAGCCGCTTCAGGGCCAGGCCGCCGAGCATGCAGGCCTCCGAGGAGCCGACCGTCGAGGTGCCGATGGTCCCCTCCGGGTCGGGTGAGTGCCACAGGTCCGCCAGGATCCGCCAGCAGTTCTGTTCAATCTGCGCGGTCTGCGGGTATTCATCCTTGTCGATCATGTTCTTGTCGAACGTCTCGCTGTAAAGCCGGTTCGCCTGGTCATCCATCCAGGTGCTGACAAACGTGGCAAGGTTCAGGCGCGCATTCCCATCCAGCATGGTTTGATCATGCACAATCTGGTACGCGGTTTCCGGCAGCATTTGCCCCTCGGCCAGCCGGAATTTCGGAGCGGACGTTTCTTCGCCCGGGCGGGAAAAAAGGGGATTAACCGATACGGAATCCTGGTTGTTCTGCGCCATTGTGGAAGCCTCTCGACGGGATGCCGGTCGGTATCGTGCCGTAGTGGACGGCGGGCGGATCCTCACAGGACTGTGCGCACCTGAAAACTATACGCGGGGCGAAAATCCATTACTAGGCTCAAGGCCAGCGGCCCGGACCGTGGGGCAAAGGCGTTTCCGCCACCACCCAATACGCCGGCTGGGCCCTGTTTGCACGGGGGTATCCATTGAGGGCAGGAACCTTCCGGACGTAACCTAGCGGCACCGGCATTCCTCCCCGCCCGGCGGCAGGGCCGGAGCAAAACCGGCGCAACCTGCGGCGAATCCGGGCCATACACAGGAGATATCCATGGCTTCACTTGCAAGGCGCGAACGCTTCGAACTGCCCGACCAGGTCCGGAAATTCTTTGAGGGGGACTGGGAGGTCCCGGCCTTCCCCATCGAGGAGTACCAGGACGGTAACAGCATGGTGATCCGTGCCGAACTGCCCAACATCAACCCCGAGCAGGACCTGGACGTTACGGTCAGCGACGGGATGCTGCATATCAAGGGTGAGCGGCGCGAACAGACCGAACACAAGGGCCGCAACGGCTACCGCTCGGAGTTCCGGTACGGCTCGTTCACCCGGGAAGTTGCCCTGCCCAGCGGCGCCAGCCAGGACGACGTCACCGCCTCCTACAACGACGGCGTCCTTGAAGTCCGCGTCCCCGTTCCCGAGGTTGGTCCCTCCTCCAAGAAGGTGCCTATCTCGCGCGGTTAGTTCCACCGCCGGAAGCCCAACCGGAAGGACCGGTATGACCACGCAGCCGGCACGGAAGCGGCGAACGTACCCGGACTGGCTGGTCATTGCCGTCCTGGCCTGCGGCGGCATTGTGGTTTCACTGGAAAAGACCGCCGTGGTGCCGCTGCTGCCCGAATACCCGCGGGTCTTCGGGGTCAGCAGCGACGACGTCTCGTGGATGGTCACCGTAACCCTGCTGGCCGCCGCCGTGGCCACACCCATCGTGTCGCGGCTGGCGGACATGTACGGCAAGCGCCGAATGCTGCTGCTGGCAATGGCCATGATGGTGGTCGGAGCCTTCACTGCCTCGATTGGCGGAACCTTCACCTGGGCGCTGGTGGGCCGGGGACTGCAGGGCTTTTCCGGAGCGGTGATCCCGGTGGGAATCAGCATCCTGCGCGATGCCCTGCCGCAGAAGAAAATTGCGGGAGCCGTGTCCCTGATGAGCGCCAGCTTCGGAATTGGCAGTGCCCTGGGGCTGCCGTTGTCCGGGTACATCTACGACCGGCTCGGATGGCAGGCAACGTTTTGGGTGGTGGGAATAATCGCCGCGCTGCTCATGGTCGCCGTTGCCGTTTTTGTCCCGGAGTCGCACGTGCGCACACCCGGCCGCTTCGATTACCTCGGCGCAGTGCTGCTCTCGGCGGGGATGACCGCGCTGTTGCTGGCCATTACCAAGGGCGGTGTCTGGGGGTGGACCAGTTATCCGGTGGTGGGCCTGTTCGCCGGTGCCGCCGTGTTCTTTGCCCTGTGGTTTCCGGCGGAGCTGCGCAACGGCCAGCCGCTGGTGGACCTCCGGACCTCTGCCCGCCGCCCCGTCCTGCTCACCAATATCGGGGCAGTACTGGTCGGCTTCTCCATGTACGCCAACATGCTGGTCACCACGCAGCAGCTCCAGCTGCCCCGGGAAACCGGCTTTGGATTCGGGCTGAGCGTGGTGGTGGCGGGCTTGACCATGATCCCGTCCGGGCTGGCCATGGTGGCGGCTGCACCCGTGTCTGCAAGGATCACCAACGGTTTCGGCGCCAAAACCACCATGGTGAGCGGCTGCGCGGTAATGGCGGCCGGCTACCTCTGGCGTGTGCTGTTTGTGGGTTCGGTGACCGAAATCATCACCGGGGCAGTGATCATATCGGTGGGAACAGCCATGGCCATGGCCGCTATGCCCACCCTGATCATGAGCAACGTACCGCTGACGGACACTGCCGCGGCCAACGGGGTCAACACACTGCTGCGTTCGGTGGGCACCTCCACCTGCAGCGCCGTGGTGGCCACCGTCCTGGCATCGCTGACGGTGAGCATCAGCGGTGCCGCCTTCCCCAGCTTGGACGCCTTCCGGACCGTTTTCGTCTGCGCCGGAATCGCGGCACTTGCGGCCACCGGAGTGTCCTGCCTGATCCCGCGCTCCCGCCGGCGCGAGGCCACCCACCCGGATCTGCACGCGGCACCGGGGCAAGTGCAGCCGCAGCGCGCAGACGCGAAACGGGAAATCATGGTCCACGGACGCATGCTCTCAGCGGCGGACGGCAAGCCTGTGCAGCGCGGCACCGTCACCGCGCTGGATGGCACGGGCCGACCGGTGGACTGGGACCGCGCCGACGACGCCGGCTCCTACAACGTGGTGCTGCCCGGGGACGGGGAGTACGTGCTCGTCGCCAACCATGCCCACTGGCGGCCGGTTTCAGAGGTGCTGGCCTTCCCCGGCTCGGCGGCGAACCATGACATCCACTTCCGCCAGCGGCTGACCCTCTCCGGGCGGATCGAGCATGCCGGCCGGCCGCTTGCCGGTGCCCTGGTCATCCTGGTCCGGCCGGGAGGCCAGCCGTCGGTGGCCGTGCGTTCCGACACTGCCGGGAACTACGAGCTGCCGCTGCCCGGGGCCGGCAGCTACATCCTCAGCATCGTGGAGCCCGACGGTGTGAACACGCATTCCCGGCGTGTCGTCCTGCCCGCTCCGGAGACAAACATCGACGTCGAACTTGGCGGCCGCGGGCCCCGGACCAGCCTGCGGATCTGAACCGAAGACTGCGGGTAGGTCCGCTCGGTGCAACCAGCGGGCGAGAGCAAGCGCACAACCCCCGCTTTGGTCCGCGCCTGCCCGAGCGCATACGATCAATCTGGCGTAAAGCGGGATTTCGGCAACACGTGCCGAAGCTGAACCCGCCACGCGGACTCTTTTCACTCGTCTTTAGTTAGGGTATGCGGTGGATCTCACCCTCATGGTCGCGCTGGTGATCGCGCTGGCTTTATTCTTCGACTTCACCAACGGATTTCATGACACCGCCAACGCGATGGCAACTCCCATCGCCACCGGCGCAATCAAACCGAAAACAGCAGTGGCCCTGGCGGCCGTGCTCAACCTGGTTGGCGCTTTCCTCTCCACCGAGGTAGCCAAAACCATCTCGCACGGCCTGATCCGCGAGGGCGACGGCGGAATCCAGATCACCCCGGTAATGATCTTCGCGGGCCTCATGGGTGCCGTGATCTGGAACCTGATCACCTGGCTCAAGGGACTGCCCAGCAGTTCTTCCCACGCCCTTTTCGGCGGGCTGATCGGTGCTGCGGTAGTGGGTGCCGGGTTCGGCTCGGTGGACTTCTCGGTGCTGGTCTCCAAGGTGGTCCTGCCGGCACTGATCGCTCCGGTCATCGCGGGCTTTGTGGCGTACCTCGCCACCAAGCTGGCCTACCGGATCACCCGCCGGCATGACCCGGACTCCGGGGAGAAGCTGCCCCGCAAGCGCGGCGGCTTCCGCTACGCACAGATTTTCTCCTCCTCGCTGGTGGCCCTGGCGCACGGCACCAACGATGCGCAGAAGACCATGGGCGTCATCACCCTGGTCCTGGTGGCCGACGGACTGCAGACCGCCGGAACCGGCCCCCATTTCTGGGTGGTCGCCTCGTGTGCCGTTGCCATTGCTGCCGGTACCTACGCAGGCGGCTGGCGCATCATCCGGACCATGGGAACCGGCCTGACCGAGGTCAAGCCGGCCCAGGGCTTCGCTGCCGAAACCAGCACCGCAGCCGCCATCCTGGCCTCCTCCCACCTTGGCTTTGCCCTCTCCACGACCCAGGTTGCCTCCGGCTCCGTCATTGGTTCGGGCCTGGGCCGCAAGGGCGCGGTGGTCCGCTGGGGAACTGCCGGCCGGGTCGCCAGCGGCTGGCTGCTGACCCTCCCTGCAGCAGCGGTCATGGGTGCCGTCACCGCCGCCGTTGCCTCCATGGGAACAGCGGGCGTGGTCATCGACGCCGTCGTCGGGACGCTGGTTATCCTCGGCATCTTCCTGTGGTCCCGGCGGGACAAGGTGAGCCATGACAATGCCGTCAGCAACAGCGGTATTGAAAACGCCGGCGAAGTCGTGAGCATCAAGAAGCGCCGCGGCAAGGGCAAGAACAAGGGCGGCAAGAAGGCCAAGCAGGGCAAGAACCACGGCAAGGCCAAAAAGAGCTCCAAGGGCCGCAAGAACAAGAACGGCAAAAACACCCGCAAGGTCAAGGCAGGTTCCAAATGAACATCCACTGGCTGGACTACCTCGTGGTCTTCGGCGTCACGCTGGTAGCCGCACTGATCGTCGTCGGCGTCTACTCCTTCGGAGTGCGGCTGTACGCCGTGTCCCAGGACGAAGCCACTGCTTCCACCCCGGGCAACCGTGTTGCCTTGGCGAAGGCCGGCGCGTTTGCGTGCTTCGGCGTGAGCGCCGTTGCAGTCCTGTACGGCATCTACCTGATTGTGCCGGCGCTGCACGGTTAGCAACGAACAAAAGCGATACAACGCAGAAGGCCGGCAGGATCGTTGATCCTGCCGGCCTTCTGCGTTGCCGGGCCCGGTTTGGGTCCCGAAACGTCAG